>PLAE01000020.1 GCA_003134035.1 Candidatus Velthaea versatilis | reverse complement strand
GCGCCACCGTCATCCCGTGTCGCCCTCGTCGGCCCGAAGCCGTTGAGCCGCCCGAACCTGTGTCGGCCTGCGCACCTTGTCGATCGCGACGAGCCCGTTGTCGCCTCGGCCAATCGAGTACCCGTGAATCCATTCGCGCGCCTTGAAGTCATCGAGCACGAATTCAAGCGCAGCTTTGAAGGCGCGAATTCGCGCGAACTCCGCGCCGACGCGTGCCATGAGCGTATCGAGTCGAATCGGCATCCATGTGACGTGCGAAGCGAGCGCGGCATGCATCGCCTTCGCGAGTTGGTTTTGCCCGAGGGACCGGCGCTGCTCGATGTCTAGGTGTGTGATGCTTTCCCAGAGCGACCGGAGCTCCGGATTGGTCTTGAGTTCGGCTTCGCCTGTCGTCTTGACGATGCGAAATGCAGCGATAAGCGGGCCAGCCGCTCCCTCCTCGATCCCGTCGTCGAATTTGATGGAAGTTTCCACGAGGTTGTAAAGCCGCTGCTTAATCCAGTTGAAATCGTTCGCACCGGCATGGTGGGCGGTGCTGTGCAATCGTTTCAGGATCGAATGCAACGTGAAGCGTATCGGGTCGCCCGGTTTCGTGTTGCGCGCGAGGTGCATCACTTCGAGCCATATATCGAGATCGTACTGGTCGAGCCGCCATCCGGTGATGGTGATGCTCGACCCGGCTGGGCCGGCGACGGGCATATCTACGACGCGCTTGCGCCGGCCGCGCATCACCACGCCGAAGATGGCGGACCGGATGACTTCGTTCGGGGCGCCGCGGCGATCGTCGGGCCAATCGGGAAAGAGCTTCAGCTGCAGCTCCGCTCGCCGTGCGCTCTTGATCCCAGCGATTTTGGACTCAGCGATCTTTTGGTAGCGCGATTTTAAGACATCGGCGACTTCACGGTCGCTCGACTTCATAGTGCGCCCAAGTCAGGGCGCAGCCTGCCGTCATGCTGGCAATGTAGCGTTTCTGCCGTCATGCTGGCAGGGATCAAACGTCGAATCTCTCGAGTTTGTCCGCGAGCGCCGCGATGATGACTGCCTGCACGGTCGTTCTCTTGTGAAAACAGTACGCGTGAAGCTGATCCCATTGCTGATCGGTGAAGCGGATCGTGGCCTTTCGGCGCTGCGCCACTTTTGGCTCAGGCTCGGGCTCCGGCTTAGGCTTGTGATTAACGGGTCGGAACGACATCGGTTCTCCGTGCAATCTCGGACCATAGGCGCGCTATCTCGCGCGCTGCGTCCGAAGTGGGTTCGTATTCTTGGCATGACCGGCCGGTTTGCAGCGATCGAGCATAGACGGTACGGTCGCCGATCGTCTCCTCGAAGACGGATCCGACCTCGGCCAACACCTCGCGACTGAGCGCGATGTCCGGCGAGCGCGGCTTGCAGGCGTTCAGAACGAACGCGAACGGGACGCCGGCTGCCGCGACGATTCGCGCCGTCGGCTTGCTCGTATCGAGATCGAAAGGCGTGGGCCGCACCGGCAGAACGGCGAGATCAGCGCCCCTGGCGATGTTGGTTAGGCTGGCCGCAGCCCGCGGCTGAGTGTCGATAAACACGACGCCGTAGCCCTCGCTCGCAGCCTTCCGCAGCGCGCTTTGGACTTCGCTCGGCTCGACTGCGCGCACCGTCGGCCCATCGGCTTCGCGCGCCTGAGACCAGGCGAACGAACTGCCTTGTGGGTCGGCGTCGAGCAGTAAAACGCGCTCGCCTACAAGCCAGGCCGCAACGCTCAAATGAACGCTGAGCGTTGACTTGCCAGCACCGCCCTTCGACGAAGCGACGACAATCGTAATCACCCCACCAACGGTAGCGCCAAAGCCGGCCCGCCGTCAAGCTGGCACTCGTGATGTGGCGACGGCATGCCTTCAAGCTGGCACTTGGAAAAGCTCGGCGATCGCCCGCGCTTCGCTGCTGACCCTAACGGGCTCTCCGCCCTGGGCTTTGTTGCGCGCATGCGACAAAAGCGACGAAAGGCGACCAAAGTCCAGAAGGCGACCGAACCATGCCCGGCCCCAAGAGTTTCATCGCTGCGCGCGCGACAAGAAACGGCAAAATACGACAAAACCCCGTCGCTCTTGTACCGATCGGGTTGCCTCGCTTATGCTAAGCCGCAACATGGCAAAGAAAGCTGATATTCCTTGCCCCCGTTGCGGCAGCGATCAACATAGAGTCATCAACTCTCGCGCATCCACTAATTACCGCCGGCGCCGGCGCGAATGCGTCTGTGGCCATCGATATACTACCGTTGAATACGTGGCGCCGACTCCAAAGGCCGGGCGAGCACCCATCGCGCGCGCACTAACCCAGGATGAGAAATCCAGGCTTCTGCGAGCTGCACGCATCCTCGAAGCCGGTTCGCCGACCGCTTGAACTATCTGAAAGCAAGAACCCCGAGCGCTTGCGACGTTCGAGGTTCTTTTTACGACCCGACCCCAACCACGAGGTGTTTTTGGTATGGTACCCGGTTCACTTTCGTTTACCCGGCCCGGCCATTTTACTAGCCAGGGCAGGCTCTCCTCCGGCGCGTTTTCCCCTGTAGATTTCGTCCTCACGCGACTCGACGGCGTCCGGGGGAAGCCGCCCAAATGCCGCGCCACGTGCCCGTCTTGCCGGCGAAAAGGCGCGCTGTCTGTTGACGAGGGTCGCGATCGCCAGGCTTTGCTGCGCTGTTTCGCCGGTTGCGATCTCGATGCGATTGCCGGAGCGATCGGGCTCTCCGTCGCCGACTTGTTCGCCGGCGACTCCGAGCGACGCGATCGCGAGCGGCTTGCCGCGCAGCGACGCTTCGACAAGGCGCCGCGCCGCACCGTGCACGAGGCGCTCGATCGCGAGCTCGATCGGTTGCGCGAGCGCTTGCGGGCGGAACTCGGCTACGATCGGCCGATCCGCTCGACCGACATCAACGAGGTGCGCGAGCGCGTTTGCCGGATGCTGCAGCTTCCGCAGCTGCCCCGCGTAGCGCCGTTCGATTGGGAATGCCCTTCGCACGATGATGACCCGGCGTGGCCGGCGCTCTATTCCCGAGCCGTCGAGGAAGAGAGCCGCCGGCGCTGGCTGGCGATCTATCCGGAAGCCGCGCCCTGGGAGACCGATCCGCGCCCGGGGATCTATGTTCGAATGCGCGCCGAGCTGCTCGCCCGCTCGTGGCAGCGGAGTCTGGCATGAGTCGCGGCGACAACGGCTTTCCGCCAATCAACGGCAACGGCTCAGCGCATAACGGCGCGCTCCATGCCGACGTCGACGAGCTGATCTCAGACGCCTCGAAATCATCGTGGACCCTCGAGTCGGCCGCCGAAATTCACGCGGCCGGCATTGCCCCAATCGAATTCGACATCGAGATGCTGCTGACCAAAGACGATGGGCCGGCCCTCCTCTTCGGTCCGCCCGGGTCCCTGAAATCGCTCTTCGCCATGCACGTCTGCCGGTGCATGGCGACGGGGGAGCCCGTTCTGGGGAAGTACCGCGTGCGCCGGCGGCCGCGCTCGATCTTCGTGAACCTGGACGCGGGCCGCCAACCGACGCGCCGGCGGATCTCGATGGTCGCGCCGGGGGTCACGAACCTCTTCGTTACATCGCCGGAGGCCTTCGCTATGGCGCCCCTGCGCGATCTCTTCGAGCAGAACGAGGGCGCTTTCATCGTCCTCGACTGCTTCACCGATATGTATAAGTCGCAGCGATTCGAGGAGCAATCCGAGACCATGCGGACCTTTGTGCGCGACCTGCGAGCAGGGTATCAGCGCCACGGCTGCAACGGCCTTGTGATCGATCACCCGCGCCGGGCGCGCGAGGGCGAGACTACCGGCGACTACTACGGCTCCGTCCAAAAAGAAGCCGCGATGCGAACCATGTGGGTCGCCTCGCAACTGCCCGGTGACGATCCAGCGATCGCCCGGGTCAAGATCGCCTGCAAGAAGATGAGCGAGGCTGAGCGCTTTTCAGCCTTCGTTGCAAAGGTCTCGTTTGGAGATCCGCACCGCATCGATTTCACCTTCGACGGGCGCGTAAACGACGTCACTGGGGCTACGGTCGACGCGCCCCGCGATTATGAGCTGCTCGAGACAGTTCTTAGGGGGGTCGACGGCGGCATGTCGCGCGGAGCGCTCTTGTCTCGGCTCGGCTGGAATAAGGACCGGCTTTTCGCTGCTGCCAGCCAATCAAAAGACGTCGTCGCGTTCGGAAAAACCCGCAGCCGGCGCTACGCGCTGAGCTCCGAAATGGACGCGCTCGGATTTGGCGGCGCTCCGACAAATCATCCGACAAATCGGGCTGAGGGTCCGGAATTTGGCGAAAATGATTTGGCGGATTTGGCGACACCCTTAGGCGCCAAATCGAATCCGCCAAAAGAATCCGCCAAATCCGGGAGCGCTGCTTTTGGCGGCCGCCGCCAAAAGAATCCGCCAAATCAAATCGCGGCCGCCGCGACCGAAGAATCTGGCGACCCGGAAATTGAAATAACCTACGACGATCGCGGCAACACGAACGTCGAAATAATCCGAACGCTTCCCAGCCCCGACGAGTCGTCAGCGGACGTCTTCATACTAGCCAAGGTTTCCGGTCGACCGTGCGTGCTCAAGGTGCCGCCGGTACCCACCGACGGTCCGCAATTTAGCGTTAATTAGCTGCGGGAACGACGCGTAAGGGTCGGACGGCTGCCTCATGCGACCGGGCGAGCGCGATCGCCCGGCACGCAGCTCGCGCGAGGTCGTCGGCCAACTCCGTTTCGGAGGGGAAATCGCGGCGGCACATCGCGTGGGTTTCTGCTGCGATCGCGGCAATGTGGCGAAGCGCCGCCGTCGTTTCTTGCGGGCTCACAATCCGAACGTATCATGCGAGCACGGGATCGGGACAGGCTTTACTTGCTTCTTACGTTGGCAGTGTCAGGCGTATGGCAGTGTGGGCGAGTATCAAAGCAGCATGGATAGACCAAAGGAAAGCCGGGTCATGCGCCGCACCGCCTTGGCGCTTCGGGCGCTATTCGAACCGCAGCCGATGCGTGAGGTGTCGCTCTCGGAGATATGTGGCGAGCAGCTCGAGGAAGCGGGCCACGATCGCTGCGACGGTTGCCGGCGGATGGTCGCGATCGTGATGCACACCGCGAGCTCGAGCGCCCAATCTCGACACCGGTACTGCGCCGAATGCGCCCGATTGATAGCGGACGCAAAGCCCCCGCCTGAGTACGCTTAGGGTAGTTCGCGAGCGCCAAATCGGGGCGCTCGCACGTCCACGCGGGCAGGATAGTAAAACATGCCAATTCCCTCGTCGTTTGAGCCGCGCGCATGCCCTAAAACCCTCATGTTTGGCATAGCGAGCCGGGGCCGCTTTCAACTCTCGTGGGGCGCGATTGCGATAGCGCGTAGGGCTACGCATCGCTCGCAGCACGGGGTCGGTCCCCGATAGGAGTCCGATACCAGCGTCGTCGCCGGCTTCACGCAGTAGATGCAGCGTTGAACCGGGTTCAGCGAGGGCGACCCCGGTGGTGGATCGACCGGCGCCGCGGCGACCGCCGAGGCCAAAACGTTTTGGCCCCGCGCCCGCGAGATAGGGATCGGGATCCCGATCTCTCCGGAAAAAAGCAGCTGGAGCCGCAGCCTTTGTCTTGTGACCATGGGGCGCAGTGGTGGCCGCCGCGCGCGAAATCGCCCTGCCAATGGGACCGCGCCAATTACGGCGGGCGCCCGCGGTCCGCGCTGAAGACCTCGACCACGACGTCGTGCGCGGCGATCATCGGCGAATCGTAGCGGCGCCGATCCCAGCATCGGATGCATAATGCCGCGGTGCGCGAGCCCAGGCGGACAACCATATACCGATCGTCGAGCGCCGTCGTACCGCACGAAAAGCAGCACGGGGCGCTCACCGGGCGGCGAGGGCCGCGACGCGTCTTTTCTTTTTCAGAGCGGTGCGCTCCACGGCGTCGGCGGCCGAGATCGCGATCGCGATACCGTTGGAGCGATCGTATGGCCCGAACAGGTCGAATTTCTTTATGATTTCGGCCCCGAAATCACGTGCCTCGAGGTACCCGGCGAACGGCAAAACGAGTGCGGACGATTCAAACTTTGGGGGCGCATCCGTACTCCGAACGGTGAAGCGAAAAAGCATGCAATTCCCTCGTAAACGATAGCGGATTGTGTGTACGCTAGCGCCCTTTTAGTATTACCGCATAGCTCCAATGAGGTACGAAAATGCATAGACACCAGGGCACATCAAAACTCATAGCAGGGCGAAAGCCTATTCAGGTGCATGCAAGCACTTGCACGCATTGAGCGTGGATATCCCCCTAGCGAATGTCGAAAAGCGAGCTAACGATCCGGGGCGAGAACATCGCTCGCAGCGCATTCTCTCGGACGTTGTCTTGAATTCGCGTATACACAGAGACAGATCGATCGTCTTTCCATCCACCGTGATTGCGAATAAGCGCTTTGCGAACCCCGGCTGCGTCGGCCGACGTAACAAACCCACGACGCAGCGAGTGCGCGGCATAGGCGCGGGGATCTCGGCCGGCGGCCGAGACGATGCGCTTGACGACGTTGGCGACTGCCTTTTTGCCGATTCGTGATTCGCCGATCGATCTGTCAGATTTAAGCGAGGGGAAGAGTGGGCCGCTCGTCAGCGCCGATCGCTCAAGCCATGCGCCGACCGCGCGGACCGCACACATCGGGTGCTCGCCGGGCAGCGCCGGCAAGTACATCCGCCGGCCGATCGTTTCGCGCCCGAGCTGCTCGGGATCAAAAAGCAAACGGTGATTTCCGGACTCGCGATCGACTTTGCATCGCCGAACGAGGACCTCGAGCACCCGCTGTCCGTCCAGCTCGACGATGTGCACGTCATCGACATCGAGCGCCACGACGTTCGCGCTGCGCAGTGCCGAACACCACGCGAGCGTGAAGATCGCTCGATCACGCACGTCCGCGAGCGACCGCGGGGTGCCGATCGCGGTGAGCATCGCGGTGGCCTCCTCGATCACCAGCGCGTTTGTCGCTCGCCGTGGGCGCTCGATCTGCCTCGCTAATCCCCGGCGCAGCTGCCGCAGATCCGGATCGAGCAACGGCGATTCTACGCCCCAAAGGCGGTGTGCATATTGTATAGCGAGCAGATGGTGAGAAATGGTGCTCTTTGCGAGCCCGCGTAAGCGCAGCGCGCCGATATACAGTCCGATCAGGGCGGGATCTACCGGCGCCGATATCTGCCGATCCGGATACGCGCGCGCAACCCACCGCACGAAGTGCCGCCAATCGCTGACGTAGTGCTCGCGAGTCGTCTCAGACAGATCATCGTCTCGCAGCCGCATCGCTTCCGCGGTCGCGGCGGCCAGCGCGTCGGTTTCGATCAGGTGCGTCGGAATCGAGCACGGCGCAGCCGCGGCGCCTGGAAATAGTGCGAGCTGCGCGCGCGGCGCCGGCAGCAACTCGGGCGCGTACGGATCTATCACGGAGGCGCGCGCGCTGTTACGTCGAGATCGACATAGCGCGATAGATCGTCGAGCGGCCAACGCGCAGCGCACGCGCGACGTGAGCGACGGTCTCTCCGCGGTCGAGCATGATCTGCGCTTCGCGCCGCTGCAGGGGCGCGAGCGCCGGCCGCCGTCCCAGGCGTTCACCCCGACCCTTCGCTGCTTGGAGCCCGGCGACGGTGCGCTCGCGGATGACGTCGCGCTCGAACTGTGCGACGGCGCCGAGCACGGCATACAGCATCTTCCCGGCTGCGGTGCCGGTGTCGATCTGCTCGGTGAGCGACCGCAGCGATACCCCTCGCTCGCGGAGCGCCTCGGCCACGTCGAGCAGAGCACGCAGGCTTCGCCCGAGGCGATCGAGCCGCCAAACGACGAGGGTGTCGCCGGCAACGAGCTCCGCGATCGCGCGATCGAGCCCGGGTCGCGATCGCAGCGAGCCGGAAGCCGAATCCTCGTGGATGACGGCGCATCCGGCGGCGCGCAACGCGTCGAGCTGCAGCGCCGTCGTTTGCTCGTCCGTCGAGACGCGCGCATATCCCACCAGGCGCGGCGATCGCGATTCGATGGCCGGGGAGTCATCCGGAGCGGCCAGACGCGCTCCTGGGGCTTTCTTTGCGCTCGTTTTTGGCGGCTTGGACGCCGTCGACGCTTTGGCCGGCGCCCTCGCCGAAGCCGGGGCGACGTCGCGACCATGCCGCTCGACGAGACGCGCGAGTCGCGCATCGCCGGACGCATGCGCAGCGAGGAGCTGATCGAGCGGGATGCCGCGCTTTTTCATCGCGGAAAGCGCTCGTCAAACCATGCGCGCATGACATCGGCGAGGTCCTGAAAATGAGAGCCGCCATGAATGTCGAGCTGCGGCGTGAATGGATCGACCTCAACGACCATCTTGACACCCCAGGCGATGTAGCGATCGTGCTTCCACGCGATATCTGCAGGTCGGTCGTCTTCGGATTTGACCTCGACGGTTATGTCCGGGGGAATCGGCGGATATTCCCAATCGCGCCCCGTGAGCGCATCGTGCCGTGCGTGAAAGTAAAAGCACACGTCCGGCACTAGCTGCGTGCGCTTAGGTTCGTCCGGCAGTAGGGTCATGACGTGCAGCTCGATCGCCGATTCGCCTCGGCCCTCACCCCATGCGTCGAGCATCGTCGCGAATGTTTTCTGCAATCGCGAATGCGTCCACGTCGGGCTCATCTTTTGCCTGAATTCGCCGTCGATGAATTCCCACGCGGGCTTGTCGTTCGCGCGATAAATCGTGCTCGGAATGACGTCCACTTAGCCTCGTGAAGCGCGATCGTAGGCTTTTGTCGGCCGCGGGTCATCGAGCGTTCCCGGCAGCAACGGTGAGAGCGCATCTAGCGCGCGGTACCAAGCCTGCGGGTCAGCACCGAAATCCTCGGGATCCGCTCTCCGGATGACGCGAGCCAGAGCGATGGCAGCCCCCGCGTCGATCACGAGCGGCACGTTCAGGATCGTCGTGAAGCCATGCTGGGCGATCTCGTCTGCTGTCGGGGGTAGCGATGGGGTTCGGCTCATCCCTGGTCCTTCCGGACGGCGTTTTTGAAACACGCGACGCCTTTCGCAGCAAGCCCCAGAGAATCCGTCCGCAAACGGTGGTTTACGGACGTGCTATGATGAGCCGACCATGCAACAAACGGCCGCCGCGGGCTATGACACCGACTTCGCTCTGTGGGCAGAGGGGCAAGTCGCCGCGCTGCGCGAGGGCCGGTGGGCCAACCTTGACGTCGAGAATCTGACCGAGGAGATTGACGGACTGACACGGCGCGATCGACGCGAGATCCGCTCGCGGCTTACGGTGCTTATGATGCACCTGCTCAAGCTGCGCTATCAGCCGGAGCGGGCTTCGGGGTCGTGGCGCGGCACGATCAAAGAGCAGGCACGCGAAATCGGTCTGGTCCTCAAGGACTCTCCGTCGCTGCGTCGCGAGTTGCCTGGATTCACCGTCGAAGTGTACAGCGACGCACGTTCTCAAGCTGCTGCCGAGACCGAGATCCCTATCGCAAACTTCCCCGAGGCTCCGACGCCCGAATTCGAGCGCGCGCTACAAGCCGCGTTGGCGGCCGAAGACTTCGAGTTTTAGCGCGTCGGCCGAACACGACGACGGCGGAAGGGAACGGTGCGGACTCCCCCGCCGAACCTGACGCGACCGCGGGCAGCGTCTGCGCAATTCACGTTCGCCGCGCTTGGGTTCCGCCTGGTCTCCACGGAAATAGCCGGCGATGTATCAGACGAACCCGCAGCACGCGGCGGCCAAATAGATGTCCTACAATGGCGGGACCGCCGCGCCGGCGCTCTCATTCGGCGATCTCGAAGCTTTATGGACGAACGCCTGCGGAAACGCAGCCTGCGCAGCGGTGGCGCCGATCATGGCGGCGATCGCGCAAGCCGAATCGAGCGGCATCCCAAACAACTTGAACCCGAACGACTCGAACGGCAATGGCTGAACGCAAGCCTCCGCAGGCCTGTGGCAAATCTCGAACGGCACGACGACGCCGATCGCGAACTGGTGGGACCCCGCGACCAACGCGACCGCAGCCGTCGCGAAGTTCAACTCCGGCGGCTTCGGTCAATGGGGCGCGTTCACGAATCACAGCTTCTTGCCGTTTCTCCAGGACGCGATCGCGAACGGCCAAACGACGGCCGCGGCCGCGACGACGGCGTTGGGCTCAGGCTCGGCGTTGGCACCCGTCAACTCGTCGTCGAATCCGAACTCAACGAATTGGGACCCCGCCTCGGCCTATTCCACCCCCAAGAAGACCGCCGACAACTCATTCACGCCGGTCGCGCTTAGCAGCGCGACGGCGACGATGCTGATCGTGTTCTGTGCGCTCGTGCTGCTGATCGGCATTTGGGCCATGACGCGCAGCTCATCGCCGGCGGCCGCGCCGAAGTTGGCGGACGCGTGAACGACGACTCGTTCCTCAATTCGTTCTTGGGCGTAACCCCGTTACCCGGCGGGGGCTATATCACTGACAACGGGCTCACTCTACCGGCGCTACCTACGGGGGCAGCGCCCGATACAACTTTCGGCGCAATCGACGCAGGCGCCGCGGCCGTCACGGGTTCTTCGATGACGCCCGGCACGAACAACTCGATCCAGCAGTGGCTCGCCAATGGTCCGTTCGGCTCGGCGGAAAGTTGGTTCAACAATGGTACTGTGCTCGGCTTTCCGCTCGGGAAAGTCGTGAACGCCGTAGCGTTCCCCCAAACCGGCGGAACGCCGGCAACGGGGACGAAACCCGCTGGCCCGGCCGCGCCGCTCGACGACAAAACCAAAGCCGAACTCATCATGGCGGCCGTGCTGCTCGCCGGCGTGCTGCTTCTGGCTCTCGGCACCTGGTCGATCGTGAAGGACTAACAGACGCGCGCTTCATCTTGCCGCTCGCGACCTTCCCTAAAGCCCCAACGCCCGAATTCGCGCGTGCGCTACAGGCCGCGTTGGCGGGCGAAGACTTCGCGTTTCTTTCATCACCGGCCGACCGCGTAGCTCGTTGCGTGTCCTTTCTGGCCGTCCGCGTTGCTCGCTGCGATCTCATGTGTGGG
>PLAE01000056.1 GCA_003134035.1 Candidatus Velthaea versatilis | reverse complement strand
AACGCGACCCCGGCCACGATGAGGATCGCTCGGTTACCGGCCATGGTCACCAGCATGCCGGACATGCCGGCGAAGACGGAACGTCGGCGGCCCTCTCCCAGCGGGTCAACGCGCTCGTCGCGCGGCTCGACCGGCACGGACTCACCAGCGAGGCGGAGGTCGGCGCGACGTTGGAACGTTTTCTGGCCGCCGCCGGGCCCGCCAACGGGGCGCGGCTGGTCGCACGCGCCTGGATCGACGGCGATTTCAAACGGCGGCTGCTGGCCGACGCGTCGGCGGCGGCGGCCGAGTCCGGGGTCGACCTAAGCCATTGGGCTCCGGTGCGCCTGCGCGCGGTTGAGAACACCGCCCAATTTCACAACGTGATCGTCTGCACGCTCTGCTCGTGCTATCCGATCGCCCTGCTGGGGCCCTCACCATCCTGGTACAAGAGCGAAGCATACCGCTCGCGGGTCGTCCGCGAGCCGCGAGCGGTGCTGCGCGAATTCGGCTGCGAAATCGCCGCGGACGTGCGGATTAGCGTCTGGGACAGCACCGCCGAACTGCGCTACTTCGTCGTTCCACTCCGTCCGCCGGGGACCGCGGACTTCACCCTCGACCAACTCGCCGCGTGCGTCTCGCGCGACGCGCTCATCGGCGTCGCGCTCGCCGCGGCGCCTTCATGACGAGGCGGGGTCTTCCTGAGCCTCGATTTCGCGAATACGCTGCACATTGCGGAAGTTGACGATTCGCAGGCCCGAAAAGGCCGCCGTCGCCAGCTGGGGCTTGGTCCAAGGGCGGGCCTGGCCGCGCACCGTTTGTTGCCAGGCCCGGAACGATGAGCGCGGGTGGCTCTTCCCCTCAGCATCGGCGCTGACCGATTTGTCGGGATTGCCGGCCCAGTTAACGGTTGCGAGCAACTCGCTCCGCAGAAACAGGAGCGCACCTATCTTCGATGCAGGTCGCAACCTCGCTCCGACCGTCGGCAGTCCGATGGTCGAACTCTTCTAACGAGCGAGACTCCGCTACCCCATCGCCGGTTGGCTTTGGCCCGCGACGCGTTTGCGGCGACGGCGTTTGCGTTGCACTTGGCCGACCGCCGAGCGCGCCGGATGCCGGCTCTCGTCGGCGAGCGCGTAGGTCGCACCGAGCGCATCGCCGCGCGGCGGTGAGTCCGGCTTGGGTCCACCCGACGTCCCCGGCGGCGGCGGCGGCCGACGATCGCGCATCGCTAGAATCGGGATGTTGGCCAGCACGGCGACGGCCTGATCTTGCTGCTCGAACGAGACGTCGCAATTGGCTTCGTCGACTTCGACGTATTTCGAAATCACCGCGATGAGATCGGCGCGCAGCGCTTCAACCACGTCGGGTGCTAGCGACAGATGATCGGACAGCAGCACCAGCCGCAAGCGTTCGCGCGCGGTCGCACCGGACGGTTCGGGGGCAAATAACCGTTTGAAAAATTCAATCATCTCTGTTAACGTCGTCCTCCAAAGAACGATCCGAGCTTCTGCAAGAGCGTCGGCGGAAGCGGAATCTGCGGCGTCGACGTATCGGTTCCGGCGATGCGGCCCGCGATCGAACGGTACGCGGCACCGGTGATCGATGCGTCGTCGAGGACGAGCGGCTCGCCCCGATTGGTCGAAATGATCACGCCCGGTTCGTCGGCGATCACGCCCAAGAGCGGCAAGCGCAAAATCGCGTTGACGTCGTCGACCGAGAGCATTCGCCCGCGGCGCACGAGTTCGGGCCGCAGTCGATTTACGATGAGCTTGATGCTGGTGCGATGCCCCAGCAGGCCGACGACGCGATCCGCATCGCGCACCGCCGCAACCTCGGGCGTGCAAACGATGATCGCTTCATCGGCGCCGACGATCGCGTTGGTGAAGCCTTTTTCGATGCCGGCCGGGCAATCGATGAGCACGTAATCGAAGCGGTCGCGCAACGCATCGATCATCCCGTGCATCGCGGCGGTATCGACTTCGTCTTTTTCGCGCGTCTGCGCGGCGGCGAGCAGCCGCAACGTGGGGACGCGCTTATCGACGACGAGCGCATCGTCGAGCGTGACGCGGCCCTCGAGCACGTCGAGGACGTGGCTGCGCACGCGCGCTTCGAGTCCCAGCACAATATCGAGGTTGCGCAGTCCGACGTCGGCGTCGACGAGCGCGACGGTGGCCCCGGTGAGCGCGAGCGCGGTACCGATATTGGCCGTCGTCGTGGTTTTGCCGACTCCGCCCTTGCCCGACGTCACGACGATGGCCCGACCAGGTTTGCGCCGTGCGGCGTCTTCCTCGGTGGCGGCACCCTCGTGGAGTTCACGCATCTTAGCCCGCCTTTCGTTGCCCGAAGAGCCGGCCGAAAATTCCCGGCGCCTGGAGCGTACTAAATGCGACGTTTTCGCCCTCGAGCCGGCGCGCGATCTTCTCGTAAATTTCGCCCAGGCGCGAATCCGGGACGAGCACCACGGGCTCGCCGCGGTTCGTGGTATCGATGACCTCTTCGTCGTCGGGAATCATCCCCAGCAGCTTCACGCCCAAGATTTCGACGACGTCGTCGACCGACATCATATCGCCGCTGCGCACCATCTCGGGCCGGATGCGGTTCACGATCAGCCGGATCGGCATGTTGCGTTCGTTGAGTTTGCCGATGACGCGGTCGGCGTCGCGGATCGAACTGACTTCGGGCGTGGTGACGACGATCGCTTCGGCCGCGCCGGCGACGGCATTGCGAAAGCCGTGTTCGATGCCGGCCGGACAATCGATGAGCACGTAGTCGCACGTGTCGTCGAGCCCGCGCACGACCGCGGCGAACTGCGCTTCGCTCACCGAGGTCTTGTCGCGCGTCTGCGCAGCGGGCAGAATCGACAGCGACTGAAAGCGTTTGTCCTTGATGAGGGCCTGGCGCAACTGACAGCGGCCTTCGACGACCTCGACCAAATCGAACACGATGCGTTTTTCCAAGCCCAGCACCAGATCGAGATTGCGCAATCCGATGTCGGCATCGACGAGAACCACGCGTTTGCCGCGTTTGGCCAGCGCGGCGCCGAGGTTGGCGGTCGTCGTGGTTTTCCCGACCCCGCCCTTGCCGGACGTGAGAACGATGCGTCGAGCGCTCAAACGATAACCTCCCGGCGGCCCAAATCAGCCGCCGCATGGGGAACGATCGTGATGCGATCGCCTAAAATGTACGCGTGCTGGGGTCCGGCATCGGCAGCCGCGGCATCCGGTGCGGCGATCATCGTGGCGATCCGCAGTTGGGTCGGCGCAAGTTCGAGCGCAACGACGCGCGCGCTCGCATCGCCTTGCGCGCCGGCGTGGGCGACGCCGCGCAGCGAACCGAACACGACGACGTCGCCGCTGGCGATGAGCTCCGCGCCCGGATTCACGTCGCCGATGACGATGATGTTGCCGAGGTTATGAAGGGTCTGCCCGCCGCGCAGCGTGCCGCGGTGATAGAGGGTCGAGACACCCGCCGGCGCGCTCTGCGGCACGGCCGGAATGGTGACCCCGGCGCTGGCGACCGGCGCGCTGGCGACCGGCGGGCCGGCCACCGCGTTGCGGCGTTCGTAGGCGGCCGCTTCGCGCTCCGTGCGGCGCGCCGCGAGATCGGCGCGCGCGCCGGCGAAATCGGCGACGAGCGAACGCGCACCGTCGCTGAGTTCGGTGTTGCGCTTGGCCCGCGGCCGCGGAATCGCCGCGACCTCATCGGCCGGCGTGGCGCCCAAATACGCCAGATCGAGTTGCGCGACGAGCGGTGCGAGGGACTCGACGCCCGACACGCCGTCAAGGGTAATGCCGAAACTGGCCAGGAGATCGCGAAACGCGATCAGACCGGCGAGATCGGCTTCGACCAAACCGAAATTCGCGGCCGCCCGGCTGCCCCGGAAAAACGCCGGGCGCTCTTCGAGTTGTTCGCGGATCTCAACCGTTGCGGCCGGCAGGGCGCGGTCGATCGCGATTTCCAGACTTCGACCGCGGCCGCGAATCGTACTCATCCGTGCGCCTCCGTAGCTTTCTCGGCCGCATCCGACGGCGGGCCAAAGCGCCCGCCGGTCTCCGCATCGCGCCGAGGGAAATTCGGCGCCGTCCGCAAGAAATAGACGTTTCGGCGGGACGCGCGCGTCTCCGCCAAGGGGACGGCTGCGCGCGGCCTGCCGCCGGCGACTCGCAAGAGCATATGTCCCTCCCGACCGCGCCGGCCGGCGAAATGATACCGGTTGCGGGGACGTCGAATAGCCAACGTCCGCCACCTCAAAACGCTTCTTTTTGTTCGGAAAGATGAGTTTCATGCAGCTTCGCCGTTGGTTGGCATTCGGACTAAGCCTAGCGTTGCTGTGCGTCAGCATCCCGGCACCGGCGTCGGCCGGACTTTCCACTGGACAGGAAGTGCAGATCGGCAAGGAGACCGACAAGCAGGTCACGGACTCGACCGACGTCGTCAGCGATCCGCTGCTCAACGCCTGGGTCAACGGCATTACGGCCAAACTGTGGGCGCAGGTCGCGCGCAAAGACGTGCCCTACAACATCAAGATCCTCGACGTTTCGGATATCAACGCGTTTTCGACGCTCGGCGGCTACATCTACGTGAACGAAGGCACGCTCGATTTCGTCCAATCCGACGACGAACTTGCCGGCGTCCTCGGTCATGAGACGGGCCACATCGAACGCCGCCATGCGGTCACCTCGAACAACAAGGCACAGATCGTCAACATCCTGCTCGGCGTCGGGTCGTTGTTCTCGCCAATTCTCTATCGGTTCGGCCAGATCATCGAAGCCGGCGCGATCGCGAAGATTTCGCGGATGGACGAAACCGAAGCCGACAAATACGGCGTGATGCTCATGGCGCGCGCCGGCTACGACCCCGAGGCGATGGTCTCGTTCATGCAGCACCTCGGCGCGGTCGAGAGCGAACACAATGGGCTGCTCGACAAGTATCTGGCCGACCATCCGGGCGTGCCCAACCGGGTCTCCCACTTAGTGGGTTATCCCGAACTCGACCCCACCCAACGGACGCCCGAGCAGCGCGAAGCCGCCGCCGAGCACAATCTCGACGAGGCGCGCTATTCGATCGCCGCGCGTGAATTCAGCGGGCTGGTCAAGACCCATCCCGATGACACGACCGCGATGTACGATCTTGGCGAAGCGGAATTCGCGCTGGGTCAAACCAGCAAAGGCGAGCAAAATCTCGCCGACGCCGCCGCTAAGGGACCAGCGCCGACCCGCACCTTGGCGCTCAACCGCATTGCCGCGCTGCGCGATACCGAAAAGCGCATGAACCTGAACCTCATGCACCCCAATCTCCAGCCGCTGCGTGACGAGATGAATGCGGCGCTGGCGACCGAGACGACGGCCTCAACGGCGATCGCGCTGCGCCGCGAAGCGGGCCGCGAGCAGCTCAAAGCGATGTCGGGCCGGATCGAAAACATTGCTTACGACGTGCCGGATCTCTCGCGCATCCAGCCGCGCCGCGGCAGCCGCCTCGACGCGGTGGTTCACAACCTCACCACGATCAGCCGGTCGCTCGACACCGCGCTGGGAAAAGCGCAAGAGACCATCGGCGGCGTCGGATCGCTCGAGCGCAATAAAGAAGGCGGGCTGCTTAAGGAGAACGCCGACATCCTCAGCGATCTGGCCGCGCCGCTCAAGAGCGACGCGCCGGCGCCGGCGGCTCAAGCGACCTTCGCGTACTACCCGCGCATGCTCGCCGACGTCTCCGACGACGACGACGACATGCTGCGCGCGGTCGACGCCTCGCGCGCCGCGTTAGCGATGCTCGACGTCGGACTGGGCGACCTCGACAAATTCGTGCGCGAACTCGTGCGCGTCCAGTTCGATATGAGCGGCGACATTTCGATGAGCGATTATAAGCATATCGAGCCGCTCATGACCGCCGCCGCAGATTCGATCGACCGTTCCGCGGTCGCCTCGTCCAAGGCGAGCCAACTCTATATGATGGCGCGTTCGAGCCAACTCATCGCGCGCATCGACGCGCTGGGACTCGCCGCGTCACCCGAACGGTACGCGACGCTCAAGAGGGCGCTCGACGTGCGCTTCGGCAACGATGTGCCCAGCTACGACGACCTGCTGCATCAAAACCTGACCCCGGGCCAGGTTGCGGCTGCCGCAGCGATCGCGGCCGACACCAATGTCGCGCCGGCGGTTATCGAGGAGGAAGCGACGAGTACGCATCGCTCCGTCGTCGACGTCGCCAACGAACGCGGCATGCCCGGCGAAACGCTCGAAATCATGCTCGGCCTCATCTATATGGATTATACCGACGATCCGGAGAAGGAAGCGCGCGGCCGGGCGTAACTTCAGCCGCGTCCCGGGGTATGCGCCCGGTATGAATTCAATGGGCGCCTCCGTCATCGGCGCAGCCGAGGTCTTCCAGCGCCTGCGGGGCTCGATCAACGTCGGCGCCGTGCACGCCGGCGCGCGCAAACCGTTCCGGTTCCTGCTCTGCGGCGACCCGGCGCTCATGTCGGACTTGCGCGGCCTGCTGCTCGACGGTCACGGCGCGGATGGCTACGTGCCGATCGACGCTGCGGCAACGCTCGAGACGATCGACCCGGCCGCCGGCCGCACGCTCAACACCAGCGACGCGCGCTGCGTGATCTTCCTGGGCCGCGCCGGTGACCGCGGCGGGGCCCGTCTCGACTTACTGACCGGCCTAGCGCTGCCGGTCCTCGCGCTGATCGTCGATCCGGTCGTCGCGGCGCCCAGCGGCCCCGCCCAGGCCCCGGCCGGCGGAACCGTCGAGGATTATGTCGTTCCGGCGCTGTCGCTCGAAGCGCTCCAGGGCCGCTTCTTGCCGCACGTCATCGATTGTTGCCGCGGGATCGAGATCGCCGTGGGCCGCCGGCTTCCCGCGCTGCGCGAGACCGTCGCCGCCAAGCTGACGCGCGACGCAGCGCTCAACGCGCTCAAAGTCGCCGGCGCGAGCGCCGTCGTCGACCATATTCCGCTGCTGGGCGTGGTGATCGGCGCGTTCGCTTCGGCCGGCGACATGATGGCGATTACCGGCATCCAGATGATGCTCATGCTGCAGATCGGCGCGACGTACGGCAAGGATCCTGATCTCGCGCGGGCGTGGGAACTGCTGCCGATCGTCGGCGGCGGTCTTGGCTGGCGCGCGCTGTCGCGCGAACTTTCGGGCTTCATCCCGGTCGCCGGCGTGTTCATCAAAGCGGCGATCGCGTACGCCGGAACGGTCGTCGTGGGCGAGGGCGCGCGGGTCTATTTTCAAAACGGCCGGCACATGAGTGCGGCCGACGGCGCAAAGCTCTACGAGGACGCGAAAAGCTCGGCGCTGACCTTCGCTCGCGACACGTTGACCAAACTCCGCCGCAACGGCGGCAACGGCAAGGGGCCCGGCGGCAACGGCATCTAACGCGAGGGCGGTCGCGAGCCGGCCGCGTGCACTATGGCTGCGGCGGCAGCGCCGCTCGGCCGAGATGTTCGAGCAGTGCGTCATCGTCGAGATGCGCGAACGATGCTTGCAGCAGCGGCCGCACGCGTTGCGCGATCTGCGCGGCGAGCACCAGGCGCGCGTGCGGTTCGAGCCCGTCGCGGCGCGCGACATAGCGCTCGACGAGCGCACGTTCGGCGATGCCCAGGCCATCGTCGCCGGCCGGTTCGCGCGTCACGTACGCCGCCAGACTCGGCGCCTCAAAGCGCCGGTCGCGCACCACGATCGTGCCGGCGGCGAAATCGCCCAGTCGCTTATTTTGCGCTGACAGCACGGCGGCCAGTGCGGAAAGCGCATAAAACGCAACGGCGAACTCGAGGATCCGGACCAGATTGCGTACGACCGCCGCGCCGACATCGATTGGAAAGCCCTCGTCGCGAACCACGCGGATGCCGAGTGCGCGTTTGCCCGGCGTGCGGCCGGACCACCACAGCTCGAAGATGATGAAGTAGCCGAAGAACAGCAGAAAGCCGGCGAAAACGCCCAGCGCCGCCAAGATTGCGCCGGCGCTTTTCCCGACCGTCGCGGGCAGGTGTGCCGCGGCCGCCGCCAGCGGCTGAGCTAGGAAATAGGCGGCGGTGAGGAGCGCGGCGGCCACGCCGAGCTGAATGAGCAAGTCGAGCATGACGGCCAAAAACCGGCTGCCGAGTCCGGCTAATTCATAGCGGAGTGCGATACTCTCGCCGGTGCGGACTTCGAGCGTGCGTTCCACGCCGTTGTCTACGGCCGGGGCGGCGGAAGCCCTCGACGAATGGACGCGTGGTGCGAGAGAAGCGCTTTGTGGCGACGGCTAAACCCCGCTGGGACCGGCTTGAATCGCTGCTCGTCCTGCTCGACCGGCGCGGCGTCGGCGTGCTCGAACCAGCGCAGATCGACGCGCTGGCCCTCGACTATCGCGCGGTGACCAGCGACCTCGCGCGGGCGCGCGGGCGCGGCTACGATGCGGCGATCGTCGGTTACTTGAACCGCTTGAGTGCGCGCGCCCACGCCTACGTGTACGTCGGTACGAGCCGCAGCGGCTGGTCCGCGGTACGCTCCTTTCTGGCTGCGGAATTTCCGCGCGAACTGCGCCGTTCGTGGTTCCCCATCGGAATTTGCGCGCTGCTTACCGTCGTCGCCGCCGCCGTCGCGTATGCCGCCGTGAACGCCGAGCCCGCGAACGCCTACGCGCTGCTGCCGGCCAACTCGATCCCGGCGATCTCCAAAGCGCTGCACGACAGCAACTTCGGCTTCGACCGCGCCTTCGCACCGCTGGTCTCCTCGGAGATCATCACCAACAACATTCGCGTCGCGGCGATCGCTTTCGCCGGCGGGATGACCTGCGGCGTGCTCACGCTGTGGATCATTCTCGAGAATGGACTGATGGTCGGCGGACTCGGCGCGCTCTTCGCGCAAGCCGGTTACGGAACCGATTTTTGGGCCACCATCGCACCCCACGGCGTCATCGAACTCAGCGCGATTCAAGTCGCCGGCGGCGCCGGCTTGCTGCTCGCCGGCGCGATCGTCGCGCCCGGCCGCGTCCGGCGTCTCGATGCGCTCGTGCGCAACGCGCGGCGCGCCGCGACGCTGGTGCTCGGCACGGCCGCGATGCTCGTGGTCGCCGGAACGATCGAAGGCTTCGTTTCGCCGCAACGCCTGAGCGCCGGGGTGCGGTTGGCGATCGGCGGGCTCACCTTGGTGGCGCTGGTGCTCTACGTGATGCTCGCCGGACGTTCGCGCGAATCGGAAAGCGTGCCGAGCCGCTCCGCGGGCTAGCACACTAGCCTGGCGTGCCGGCATACAAACCACGCGCCGTCTGACCGTTCGGCGAAAAATTAGCAATCAGAGCAGCGACCGCGCTTTGATGTCGACGTAGGTATCGAGCAGCGCCAGGGTGAGATCGCGCGCCGGAACGTCCACCACACCGATGCCGCGGCCGCGCAGGAGCGCGACGGCTCGCGCGCGTTCGGCCGCGAGCGTCGTGGCGACGGCCGCGCGATACACATCGCTGACGGCTTGCGGTTCGCGCTCGCGCGCGTCTTCGAGCGCCGCGTCGTTCATGAGCACGACGAGCACGAGATGATGCGGCGCGAGCAACGCCAGCGAGCCCAACACGGCGGCCGAAGCGACCGGATCGAACAGATCGGTGAACAGCACGATTAGGCTGCGTTTGCGGTAGCCGCGGCGCAGTTCGAGCGCCGCGCGTTCGTAGTCGGATTCCTCGAAGTGGGGCTCGATGTCGCATAGCGCATCGGTCAGCGCGGCGCCGTGCTGCGCGCCCGAACGCGGCGCGAGCACGGCGAGGGTCGTGCTGGCGAACGCATGCAGGCCGATGCGATCGGCCGCGAGCTGCGCGATCGCCGCGATCGCCAACCCCGCCGAGACCGCGTAATCGAGTTTGCGCCGATCGCCCAGCCGCGCGCTCATCAACCGGCCCGCGTCGAGCACGACGACGATCTGCTGACTGCGCTCGACCTCGTATTGCGCGACCATGACTTTGCCGCGCCGCGCCGTCGCCTTCCAATCGATCGCGCGGAATGCGTCGCCGGCCGCGTACTCGCGCAGGCTCTCGAACTCGCTGCCGCTGCCGCGGCGGCGCACGCGTCGCAAACCCGCCTCGATGAGCCGCGCGCGGCGCGCGAGGTCGCCGCCGCGTTCGAGTGCCGCAAGGTCAGGGCGGATGCGGATCGGCACCGCGGCGCCGAATCGCACGCGGCGGCGAATCAAGCCCAGCGGCGATTCGAACCAGGCGAACGCGATTCCGGTTGTTGTGCGGCCGCGTTCGCGCGGCAACACGGGGATGCTGACCCCCGCGCGCGCACCGCCGGGGACGCTGCCGCGAGCCGGCGCCGGCGCGACTTCGAGCCGCTCGGCCGGCGCCTCGTAGATCGCGAAGCGCAGCGCGACCGGCGAGCGATTCGTGACCGTATACGCGAACGCCGACGCGCGCGCGAGCGACAGGCGCTGGGGAACGCTGCGCGTGAACTCGGGGGCGCGCGCGATCGCGACGGCATCGGCGGCGAACGCGGCCAGGGCGACGACCGCCGCCGCGATGGCCACGGCTTGCCACGGGACGAGCGTTGCGAGCGCGCCCGCCGCGAGCCCGAGCGCGCCCAGCGCCGCACAGCCGCGCGGACCGATCCAGGCCGGCGGACGCGCGTTCATGCTTTGGGCGCCGGCACCGCCGCGAGGATGCGCGCGACGATTGCCGGCGCATCGACACCGTCGAGTTCCGCTTCGGGCCGCGCGATGAGCCGGTGATCGAGGACCAGCGGCGCCACGCTCTTCACATCGTCGGGGTTCGCGAAACCGCGCCCGTCGATCGCGGCCGCGGCCTGCGCGGCACGCACGAGCGCCAGCGCCGCGCGCGGACTGGCCCCCAGCGCGACGTCAGGTGCGTCGCGGGTCGCGGCAACGATGCCGTAGATGTAGCCCTGCAGTGACTCCGACAAGAAGACCGCGCGGGTGCCGGCCTGCGCCGCCAGCACGTCGTCGGCCGAGCCGACGACGACCACGCCGGCCGCGGCCAGATCGCGCGCGTCGAAGCCGTCGACCGCGCGTGCGATCAGGGCCCGTTCTTGCTTCGCCGACGGGTACGTCGTACGGCTGCGCACGAGAAACCGATCGAGCTGCGCCTCCGGCAGCGG
>PLAE01000176.1:34374-34611 GCA_003134035.1 Candidatus Velthaea versatilis | reverse complement strand
GCGCCGCCGGTTCGTCCACAGCCGCAGCGGAGCGCGCCGCCAGCGGCGCCCCGAGTCGACGTTCGGATCGACCGGGGCGGGCGGAGGCACCGCCGCGATCTCGGCCCAGCGCCGCTCGACGTCCGCCGCCGAGACGTGCTGCCAAATCGATTCATCGAGCGACGCGGACTCGCGCGGCGCGCCCGGCAGCGTAAAGTAGTGCAGCCCGCGGCGCGCGAGCGCGCACCACGGGCACGC
>PLAE01000176.1:0-34356 GCA_003134035.1 Candidatus Velthaea versatilis | reverse complement strand
GCGGCGACGTTGGCGCCGATCGCGCCGTCGCCCGGAACATCCGGCGGCAGCACGCCTGCGAACGGATGCTTGCCGACGAACAGCAGTTGAAAGATCGCGACGGCGAGCCCAAACCGGTCGTGCTGCGGGAGCCGGTCGATGCCATCGAAACTGCACGCCTGCAGTTCGGGCGGCTGATAGTCGGCGACCCCGACGTTGCAGCGAAACACGCCGCCGGCGACCGGGAATTGAAAGCTGTCGCAGTCGATGAGCCGGGCGGTCGAGTCGCCGCAGATGACGATGTTGTTCGAGTTGACGTCGCCGACGACGACGTTGCGTTCGTGCAGCACCGCGAACGCGCGCGCGATATTGCGCGCGGTGTGGATGAGAAACGACCACTGCGCGCCCGGAAAGAGTTCTTGACGGCTGCGCGGCCCCAGCAGCTCGTGCAGCGGGCGCTGCGCCGTCAACAGCGGCATCGTGAAACCGACCGGAGTCGGGCCTCGGTAGAGCAGCTCGGTCGGCCAGGCGGCGACGCGCTGCAGCGGATCGTCGGCGGCGGCCACCATCGCTTGCAGCTTCGCCACTTGGCGCGCCGGCAGCGGTTGGGAATAGATCTTAGCGACGCTCGCGGGCTGCTCGTTGAGCCGGAACACGACGCCTTCGCCGCCCGCACCGACTTTGGGGCCGAGGCTGAGGGTTGCGCCGCTCCCGGCCCGCAAGAGCGTCGTCACGCCGGGACCATCCGGCAGCCGACGACGAGCGACTTGTCATCGTCGGTCCGGGCGTTGATCGTCTCGGAGTTCAGATACGCGAGCAGTTGGCCGCGCAGCGTCCCGTTGGCGCTCGCGGCGCTGCGCACGGCGGTCACGAGCGGCAAAAAAAACGGCGCGAACGCGCTGCGCGTCGCCTGCTCGAGCGCGAGGTTCTGCAGCCCGTCCGAGAAGGCGATCACATCCGACACGTCGTCGAGCCGCACGATCCCGATCCGTTCGGCGGCCGCCTCGTCGGTGACGAAGTAGGTTTGATTCGCGTATTCGCCCGCCTCGGGCCAGAGCGCGACCTCGAAGGCGGCGTCGGGCGCGCGGCGCACGACGATTCCGCCGTCGCCGATGCGCGCGCACACCGTTTGACGCTCGCTGGCGATCGCCAAAAGCGCCGTCGCCGCGTACTCGCGGATATCGGCGGCGGCGTCGCGCGCGAGCGCGCGCAGCCGTTCGCGCGCGGTGAGAAACCACGAACGCAGCCGTTCGTCGGCGATCGCGTCGAGATCGCTGCTGCCGCGCACCGACTCGCCGGCCAACTCGACGAGCGTGTCGCACACCAGCTGCGCGCCGTGCTCGCCGAACGCGGCGCTGCCGGCGCCGTCCGACACGATTCCAACGAGCACCTCCGCGCCGTCGGCGCTCGTCACGATCGCGGCCGCGCAGCGATCCTGGCAGGGCGCATCGCCGCGGAGGTGGGATCGGCCGATGGCGAATGCATCAACGCAGCGCCAACTCACGCCTGCGTCGTGATCCAACCCGGCGGTTCAAGCGAGATCGTCTGCCCCACGGCCGAATGCGACACGGTGCGCATCGATTTCGAGAGCCAAACGAAAAGGTCGCGGAAGCGCAGTCCGTCCAGCTTGACGGGCGGGCGATTCGGCGGCGCGATCTGCGCGAGCTTCTGCATGTTCGCGTCGCTCACACCCACGGCGTAAAACGAAAACGCGTTCTTGCTTTCGCCTTCTCGCACGCGTGCCGCCGCGGTTTCATATTCATCGGTGGGTTCGCCGTCCGTGATGAGAAAAATCCACGGCCGATAGTACGCCACGCCGTTGGTGCGGTAAATCTCCTTGCGCGCGGTGAGCCGTCCGAGCGCGTCCCAGATCGCCGCGCCCATCGGTGTCAGCCCGCCCGCGGTGAGCAGCGGCGGCTCGAACGTCGCGGCATCGGAAAAGTCGGCCGCCAGCCGCACTTGATCGCCGAAGGTCAGCACGGCGACTTCGACGCGTTTGGCCGCCAGCGAATCGGATAGTAGCTCGTCCTTGAAAGAGCGCAAGCCCAAGTTGAGCTGCTCGATCGGATGACCTTGCATCGAACCGGACGTGTCGAGCAAGAGCACGCAAGCACATCGCGGCTCGGGGTTTTCGGCAAATTCAATGCTGGCGAAGCCGCTCGTCGTGTCGCCGGCGGATTCCGCATACGGGGTCTGTCCGTTCTGATCCATAGCTCCCCAGGAGGATTCGGCTGCGCGGAATCCGTCGCGTTTGGGCTTCGCCNNTTGGGCTTCGCCCAAGCCGCCGGTCGCGTTGCACTTCACCCAAGCCGCCGTCGCGTTTGGGCTTCGCCCAAGCCCCGTCGCGTTTAGGCTTCGCCCAAGCCGCCGTTCGCGTCTGTCGGGCGTGCCCGACAAACGCACGCGCGTGTCTTATGTCGCAATTCAGTAGACGAACGGCACGCGAAAATGGTGCCTCGCCGGCGCGGCGCGACACCACTCGCATTACCGCAATCGAACGAACGGGTCGCCGTTATTTGGTCGTCGTCGTGGCGGACGTCGCGGTGACGTTCGCGCCGACCACATCGAGCCACTTCTGATGGCCGAGCGGCGAGTTCAGCACAACCCAGTGGATGATCACCATCGCGAGGACGCCGGCGCCCGCATACCCGAACACGGAAGCCTTGAAGTCGTGCAAGTGGTCTCTGTACTTCGGTCCGCCGGTCCTTGAGTAGCCAATAATTGGATCGTACGCCATTATACTCTCGCCTTTCCTAGTGCAGTCCGCCGATGACGAGGAAGTGTAGGACGATTGCAATGATCAAAAACACCCACGAACCCTGCACCACCAGCGTGTGCAGCGTCCAGTCCGCGTTGTCGAAAAATCCGCGATAACTCTCGGGAACGCGGTCGTTCCCAATCACATCAACCACTTCTGAAGCTACAGCCATGAAATCCCCTCCGATTACGGCAATAGGCAGGTTCGCCGTTCTCTCTCCACCGAGAAATCGTGACTTATTCTAGCGCCCAGCAACCGTGCGCGTGACGTAGTGCGTGCTACAAGAGCTATCTTAAATTTTAAAATTTCAGGTGGGCGAAACTTCGTCTTTATCTGCGCGCGGTAACGCGCTGGCCCGCGCACGACTACTCGCGCGGAAGCTGTCCAAAGAGCGACAACTCGCGCGCGACGCCTTCGGTGAGCGTTGCAACACGGGTGCCAAGAAGGCGGATCGGCGTGCCGGCCATCTCGCTGCGCTGCCAGCAGTGCAGCGCGGCGGCGAAGATTTCGCCGGCGTCGTTCGTGGGAACGCCCACGCTGGTTTGCCGGCCGACAATGGTAAAGTCGCTGCGCTTGACTTTGATGCCGATCGTGGCGCCGCGCAAGTCGCGGGCTTGCAGATCGCGCGCTAGTTCTTCGGCTTGCTCGCGCAGTAACGCGATTACCCGAAATTCGTCGCGGACGTCGTACTCGAAGGTCTCCTCGGTTGAGATCGACTTGCGTTCGCGCGCCGGATCGACCAACCGGTCATCGATGCCTTGCGCGAGGGCCCGCGCTTCCCGTCCCCAGCGCCCGAACAGGCCAAACGCATCAGCATCCGAGAGCGCCGCGACATCGCCGATCGTCCGGATCCCGGCCGTTTCCAGCCGCGCTTGGGTTTTGGGGCCGATGCCCCATAAGCGCGCGACCGGCAGCGGAGCGAGAAAAGCCGCCTCGGTTCCCGGTGCGACGACCGCCAAACCGTCGGGCTTGCACGAATCGGACGCGATTTTGGCGACCATCTTGCCGGCCGCGACGCCGGCGCTGATCGTGAGGCCGACGTCGTGGCGCACGCGCAGCCGAACCCGTGCCGCCCAGGCTACCGCCGAGTCGAGGTCGTCCGCCGAGATCGCGACGAAGGCTTCGTCGAGCGACAAGCCCTCGACGGCCAGCGCGCCGTCGGCCAAAATCGCGAACACCGCTTCCGAGGCGGCCTTGTACTTGGCAAAATCCGGCGGCACGACCACGAGCTGCGGACACGCCGCGAGCGCTTTATAGAGCGGTAAGGCGGAGCGCACCCCGAACGGGCGCGCTTCGTACGACGCGGTCAGAACGACGGACCGGCGACCACGGCCGGCGATCGCGAGCGGCACGCCGCGCAGCGACGGATCGTCGCGCGCGGCGACCGCCGCATAGAACGCGTCCAGATCGAAATGCAAAATCACCGCATCGCCGCCGTCCCCGCAATTCGTCGCCGGCGCCGGCATTCCACCACCCCGAGCGCCGCCCGAAGCCGACCGGCCCCCGACAGCGCGAGCCTCGCGAGCGAAGCCCCTAGTTCGCCGCGCCGGTGAAGATCGAGCGGATCGTCTGCATGTTGCGCTCGTCGTCGGCTTCTTCACCGGGGGTTTCGAGAATCGCCGTTTTGCCGGCCAGCGCGCCGTGAGCCGCCAGCGCGCGGAAGCCCTCGAAGCCGATGAGCCCGTCGCCGATGTGCCAATGCCGGTCCTTGTGCCCCCCCAGCGGCACCTGCGTGTCGTTGAAGTGGAACATGACGACCCGGCCGAGCCCGATGTGCGTGTCAGCCCGCTCCAGAAAACGCTCGACGCCGTCGCGCGTGTCGATGTCGTAGCCGGCCGCCCAGGAATGGGCCGTATCCAGGCAGACCGCGAGCTGCGGATGGTCCACGGCTTTGATGAACGCGCCGAGCTCGTCGAGCGTGCCGCCGCAGAGCTGTCCGGCGCCGGCACTGTTTTCCAGCACCAGAAAAACCCCCGGCGCGATGCCTTCGAGCGCCGACTCGAGCGCCGCGACGACGGAGACGAAACCGGCGCGCCGGTCGCGCTTGCCGTACGACCCTAAATGGGTGTTGACGAACGCGACCGAGCCGGCGTCCGCGACGGCCAAATCGTTGACGAGCAGCCGCAGCGAATTCGCGACCATCTTGCGGTCTTCGCTCGCCAGGTTGATCAGATACGACGTGTGGATGACGGCCGGATCGACGCCCGCCGCTTGCCGTTTGGCGGCGAAGCTCGCCAGGGCCGGTCCGTCGATCGGGCCGACCCGGTACGTTTTCGGGTTCCCGCTGAAGAACTGCAACGCCGTGCAGCCCAAGCGCTGAGCGTACGCGACCGCATCGTCGTAACCGCCGGCGACGCGCACATGCAGGCCGAAGCGCATTAGGCGCGCGCGCTCGTTCCGACGCTCGGCACCCGCGAGGAGCGTGCGGCGACGCCCATCATTACTTGCGGCGCGTGAATCGAAGCTGGTTGGAACGCATCCCGGCCGGCATGAAGGTGCGGCGCGGTCCGCCCGCGCCCATGCTGCGCGACGGGTTTTTCTCGAAGGTCGTTTTGCTGACCAACACGGCATCGGAGGGGCGTTCGCGCCGGCCGACGCGGCCGATGAGCTGCTCGACCTCGGCCTCGCCGAAGGCATCCGCGTCGGTCAGCACGATCAAATCGGCCGCCGGTATATCGAGTCCGCTGCCGACCAGATTGGTCGCCGCGAGAATCGCGGGGGCGCCATCGCGAAACGCGTTCATCATCTCGACCCGGGTGACCGTGCCATGGACTTTCACGCCGTTGCGGCGGTGGCGTTTGCCGTGTTCGGTCGTATCGGCCATGTCGCCGCGCAACTGCTGCACCGGAATGCCGTAGAGTGCTTCGAGCCGCTCGGCGAGTTTGGGCACGTCGCCGCGTGTGCGGCTGATGACGAAGATGCGCGATTTGCGTTCGAGGTGTTCGCGGATGAGCGCGTCGGCGTGCGCCAGCTGTTCGGCCGGCGGTTCGCCCCACACGCCTTCGGGTTTGTGCACCGTCGTCGGGATGACGTCGAAGGGCATCTTCTTCATCGACACGACGTGGTCCATCGCGCCGATGCGGGTCAGGAACGGCCGCAATTCGCTCGGTGTCGCGGTCGCGAAGAGCATCGGACAATCGAGTTCTTCGAGCAGCCGCAGATGTTCGCGTTCGTCGAAGGCGTTCACGTCGTCAATGATCAGCAGTGAACCGCGGTCGATGACATCCCACCAGTGTTTGCTCGAAAGCAGCATCGCCGAACCGCATACGACGCGAATCGAGCCGTCCGCGAGCCCGGCATCGGCGTCGCGCCGTTCCGCCGGCGACATCCCGCCATGCACTTGCGCGACGCCCAGCGGTGTTCCGGCCAGCCGTTCGCTAAAATACGCAACGTGTTGCCGCACGAGGTCCCGCGTCGGCGCGATCAAGCAGACGTAGCTTTCTTCTTTAAGGACCGTGTCGACGGCGACGCGCAGCATGACCTCGGTCTTGCCCGAGCCGGTCGGCGCTTTGAGCAGAAACTCGAAGATGTCAGCGTCGAGCCCGGCGCAGATCGTATCGATCGCCGCGCGCTGATCGTCGGTAAGTTTGAAGGCTTCGCCGGGTTGAATGAGCTCGTGAGCGACGGCCACCGCCTGCGCGTTGCGGTCGATCGTGGACCAGATCTCGGCTTCTAGGGTACTAATGTCTTCTCGCTCTCATCAACGGCCGCCGGCTCCCGCACCGGCCCCGTGCTGCCGGCATCTTGGGAGCTGCCGGCTTCGCTCCGTCCTTCGTGTTCGGCGCCCCCGTTCGGGACGCTTCCCGTTTCGGCGTCGCTTTTCTCCTCGGTGGCCGGTTGGACCGCTTGGGTCACGATCGGAAGCGCCAACTCGATCGGCGCGTCGGAATCGACGTCGATCGGCGGCAGCTCCTCGAGCGAGCGCAGACCGAAGGCTTCCAGAAACTCGGCCGTCGTCCGATAGAGAATCGGCCGGCCCGCCACCTCTTTGCGACCCGCTTCGGCGAGGAAGCGGCGATCGACGAGCGTCGACAGCACCGAATCGGCGCTGACCCCGCGAATGCCCTCGATGTCGCCTTTGGTGACCGGCTGCATGTAGGCGACGATCGCGAGCGTCTCGAGCGCCGCGGGCGAGAGGTTCGTTTTGGGCGGCATGAGGTAGGCTTCGACCGCGCCGCGGGCCGCGGGCGCGCTCGCGAACCGGTAGCCGCCGGCGATCTCGCGCAGCACGATCCCGCGCTCGGCGAAGTCGGCGTCGATCTGCGCCAGCGCCAGCGACACCTCGGCTTCCTCGGCCCCGGTGAGCTTGGCCAGCGTCTTGATCGACAGCGCCTCGGAGGCCACGAACAGGATCGCCTCGATCGAGCGCGTGAGGCTGCCGGTTTCGATGAGTTCGGCCTGCCTCACGCGGCCGCCGCAGCCGGCCGAAGTTCGATGTCGTCGAATGCCGCGGGCTGGCTGAAGGTCAGCCGGCCGCGGCGCACCAGTTCGAGCACGGCCAGAAAGGTCACGATGGTGCCCGCGCGGTCCATTCGCCCGACGAGTGTCCGGAAGCGCGCGCTGCCGTTGGTGCGGATCGTGCGCATGACGAACTCCATCTGCTCGATGAGCGATACCCGCTCGCGCACGATGGTGCGCTTCTCGGGCTTGGCCGCGCGCAGCGCCGCGGCCAGCGCCGCTGCGAGCTTGGCGGCATCGACCCGGTAGCGCTGGACCAGTTCGGTGGTCGGATCGCCGCCCTCGGCGCGCAGGTAATAGGCCGCGGCATCGAGCGCACGGGTACGAAGCTCCATGCCGGCATCGCGAAATTTCGAGTAGGCGATGAGACGCTCGCGCAGCCGCGCCTCGACCACCTCGGCCGACTCTTCGCCGGTCTCGAATTCGAGCGGGATCGACGGCAAAAGCGATTTCGACTTGAGGAAAACCAGCGTCGAGGCGATCACCAGATACTCGGCGGCGAGCTCGACGTCGATATCCTGCATGGCGGAGATAAAGGCAAAATATTGGTCGGCGACCGTCGCGAGCGAAACCGTTGCGATGTCGAGTTGCTGCTCGCGAACGAGGTTCAAAAGCAGGTCGAGCGGACCATCGAAAACGTCGAGCGAGACGCGCAGCATGCGCTCGTCGACCGGCGGGACAGCGGTCAACTGGCGCTCGAGTCCCTCGCGGATTCGACTCCCGCCGGCGTCGGCTCGGGCGCGAACATGTTCGAACGGTCGGCCTCGATCCACTCGAGTCCCAAATCGACGAGCCGCTTCTCGTTGACGTACTTGAGAGCTTTCTTGGCCGCCTTGATCTCGAACCAGCGCGCTTCGTCGACTTCGTGATCGTGGTTCGCCGTGTCGCCCGACAGGTAGTGCATCAAGTAGAAGTGGACCGATTTCTTGTGTTTGGTGCGGTTGAGATAGAACCAATACGAGATATCCGAAAGCTTGCTGAGGATCTCCGCCCAGCAGCCGGTCTCCTCACGAACCTCCCGCAGAGCCGCTTGCTCGTGGGTCTCACGCGCCTCGACGTGACCCTTGGGCAGCGACCATACGCGCGGCATGCCCCGCCCGATCAACAGGGCCTCAAGGTCCGCCCCATTCCGTCGAACGACCAAGCCTCCGGCCGACACCTCGTATTTGATGCGCATGGACCGCTTTCCGACAAATAAGCCCGGGAGGGTTGATCCCGGGAGTTGGCATTATTTTATCACCCGACCCCAAGAAGCAGCGGCGGCGGACCACCCTCCCCCCTTGCTCGTTTGGCGCCGCGCAGTGCGCGAACCCCCTCTTGAATGGCCCGTCGAATCAGGCTTCCGCCAGCGAGCGGGCCGGCGCAGAAACGCCGCGGCTCGGCCTATCGGCGGTCAGCCCGCGGCAGCGGCCGTCGGCGGATGCCAGCGCAGATCGGGATGGCGGGCCGCCCGCGTTTCGTCGATTCGGCCGACGACCGTGTTGACCGGGGCCTCCATGATCGCCTCGGGCGCGATCCGAGCGGTCGCGATGATCGCCCGGAAGTCGGCGATGAAGGCGTCGAGGGTTTCCTTCGACTCCGTCTCGGTCGGCTCGATCATCAAGCATTCGGGGACCAGCAGCGGGAAGTAGACGGTCGGCGCGTGATAGCCGCGATCGAGCAGCGCCTTCCCGATATCGAGCGCCCGGACACCGGTTTCGCGCTTGAGCGCCTGCGCGGAGGCGACGAACTCGTGGCGGCAATTCTCATCGTAAGGCGTATCGATGATGTCGTTGATCGAGGCCCGGATGTAGTTGGCGTTGAGTACCGCAAGCTTCGAGACCATGGTGAGGCCCGCGAAACCGTTGGCGTAGACGTAGGCCAGCGCACGCACCATGTGGGCGAAATTCGACCAGAACGAACGCATCGACCCGATCGCATCGGGGCGGTCGAAATCGAGCCCGAACGTCTTGCCTTCGGACGGTTCCCAGCCGCCGGCGCCGGCCGATTCGTTGCAGCGCACGACCGGGGTCGGCAGAAACGGCACGAGGTGTTCGGCCACGCCGACCGGGCCGGCGCCGGCGCCCCCGCCGCCGTGCGGAATCGAAAACGTCTTGTGCAGGTTGAGATGCATGAGGTCGAAGCCCATGTCGCCCGGGCGGGCATTGCCCATGAGGGCGTTCGCATTCGCGCCGTCATAATACATTAGTCCGCCCGCGGCATGGACGGCGTCGGCGATCTCCTTGATATGATCCTCGAACAGGCCCAGCGTATTGGGGTTGGTCATCATGCAGACGGCGGTATCGGGCCCGATCGCTGCCTTGATCTCGTCGACGGAGACCCGGCCGCGGGAATCGGACTTGAGCGAGACGACCCTATAGCCGACCATCGCCGCCGACGCCGGATTCGTTCCGTGCGCGGTATCGGGCACGATGACCGTGCGCCGCGTGGCCGCGGCACCGATCTTCTTAAAATACGCCTTGGCGATCAGCAGCGCGGTAAGCTCGGCGTGGGCGCCGGCCGCGGGGTTGAGCGAAAAGGCCGCCATCCCGAACAACGAGGCCAGGCTGCGCTCGAGCTCCCACATGATCGCGAGCGCGCCCTGCGCGAGCTCGTCGGGCGCGAACGGATGGAGATTGCGCAACGCCGGCAAGTTCGCCATCGCGTCGTTGATCCGCGGGTTGTACTTCATCGTGCAGGAGCCCAACGGATAGAAGCCCAGATCGATGGCGAACGTCTTCTGGGACAGACGGGTGAAATGCCGATTGACATCGAGTTCGGTGTTGTCGGGCAGCGGCAAGTCCGCGCGCAGCATGTCGGCGGGCAGGAACTCATCCGGCGGGGGCGCGCTGGGCAGATACTTGTTGGCCCGCCCCCGCTGGCCGAGGTCGAAGATAAGCGGGGTGTCAAACGCGAGTTGCTGCATGTTCGATCGATTCAGCGAGAGCGATGCCGAGCGCGTCGATTTCGGCACTGGTGGTCAGTTCGGTCGCCGTCATGAGAATGCAGTCGGCGAGTTCGGGATAAAACGCCCCGAGGTCGACGCCGCCGAGGATATGGCTGCCGCGCAGCCGGGCGAGCACGTCGGCGGCGCGGCCGGGCACGGCGACGACGAATTCGTTGAATACCGGGGCGGCGAAACGCGCCGCGACGCCCGGGACGGCATACACCCGCGCTTGCAGTTCGCGCGTGCGCGCCAAGTTGTGGCCGGCGCAATCGCGCAATCCCGTCGCGCCCATCGCCGCCAGATAGATCGTGGCGCACAGCGCGCAATGCGCTTGATTCGTGCAGATATTCGAGGTCGCTTTTTCGCGCCGGATATGCTGCTCGCGCGCTTGCAGCGTGAGCGTGTACGCCGGGTTGCCGTGCTTGTCGACGGTTCGGCCGACGAGCCGGCCGGGGATGCGCCGCAAGTGACTTGCCGTCGTCGCGATGAAGCCGACGTGCGGACCGCCGTAGGCGATCGCGACGCCGAATGATTGAGCCTCGCCGACCGCGATGTCGGCACCCCACTCACCGGGTGGCGTCAGCGCCGCCAGCGACATCGCCTCGGCGACGACGCCGATTACCAGCGTGCCCGTCGCGCGCATCGCGCTGCCGACGTCGGCCGCCGGCGCATCCACGGCGCCGAAGAAATTCGGCGACTGCACGATGACGGCGGCATAGCGCTGGTCGGCTAAGCGCGCTTCGATATTGGCGAAATCCGTCGTGCCGTCGGGCGCGTACCGGATTTCATCGACGTCGAGATCGAGCCCCTCGGCGTACGTGCGCAGCACGCGGCGGTAATTCGGGTGCACGGCCGCGGAGACGAGCAACGCTTTGCGGCCGGTCGCGTTGACCGCCATGATCGCGCCCTCGGCGAGCGCGGTCGCACCGTCGTATACCGATGCGTTGGCGACGTCCAGACCAGTCAGCAGCGCGATGTACGTCTGCCACTCGTAAATCGCTTGCAGGTAGCCTTGCGACACCTCAGCCTGATACGGCGTGTAGGCGGTGAGAAATTCGCCGCGCATCGCGAGCGCCCCGACGATCGGCGGGGTATAGTGACGATAGGCGCCGGCACCCAGGAACGACGTGTAGGTGCTGCCGGGCGTGCGGGCCGCGAAACGCTCGAACGCCGCGGCGATCTCGGATTCAGCCAGCGCCGGCGCAACGGATACGGGGCCGCGCAAGGCAACCGCTTCGGGCACCGCGACGAGCGCGTCAAGCGATTCGGCACCGATAACATCGAGCATCGCTTCGATATCGCTGGGCGTATGAGGTGTGTAAATTTGTTCACGCTCCGACAAAAGTGAGAACCGGGCGCACGGCGCTTGCCGCGACCGGGTATATACCCTCTTAGACCGGAGCGCACCCGGAACCGTTTTTCCCCTCTTTCGACTGATCGCTCGTCAGGCTGTTCTCGGCGCTTCCTTCGACTCGTCGGCGGCGCTCAGCGGCGCCGACCGCGGCCGCGGTTCGGCGCTTACTCCTGCGTCAGCTCGTCGTAGCTCTCGGGGGAGAGCAAGTTGCCGGTTTCGCCTTGGTCGACGACTTTGACTTTGAAGAGCCAGCCCGCGCCGAACGGCTCGCGATTGAGCAGCGCGGGATCGCCTTCCAGGGCGCCGTTGATCTCGAGAACTTCGCCGCCGATCGGGGTGTAAATATCCGACACCGCCTTGACCGATTCGACCACGCCGATACTGCCGAACTGCTGCAAAGTCGCCCCAACCCGCGGCAATTCCACGTAGACGATGTCGCCTAGCGAGTTTTGCGCGTAGTCGGTGATTCCGACCGTCGCGGTGTCGCCGTCGAGCTTCACCCACTCATGTTCTTTGCTGTATAACAGGCCGGCCGGCTGGGGCACGTCGATCTCCTAACATCGGGTTGCACGGGAAATGGCTGCTGATGAGAAGCATTCTCACACAACGTCCGCTTTGACGCCCATTCGGGCACCGCGGTTGCGCTATCGCGGGCGCTTATAGAACGGCAGCGGGACGACGGTGGCCGCATGTCGCGTCCCGCGAATCTCGACCTCCAGCCGGGTTCCGAGATCGGCCGCCGCCGGCGCGACCAGCGCGGTCGCGATAATCCTGTTCGCCAGCGAGGGCGCCATCGAACCGCTGCGCACTTCACCAACCCGCGCGTCGCCGGCAAAAACCGGATAGCCGCTGCGGGCCGGAACCTTGCCGTCGAGCAGCAAGCCGGCGATGCGGTCGTAGCTTCCCGCCGCGGCTTGCGCGGCGAGGGCCGCGCGCCCCGCGAACGACGGTTTGGCCAATTTCACCGCCCAACCCAAGCCGGCTTGGAGCGGGGTGATCTCCTCGGTCAATTCGTGTCCGTAGAGCGGCATGCCGGCCTCGAGCCGCAGCACGTCGCGCGCGCCCAACCCCGCCGGTTCCAGGCCGGCGGCGCGACCCTCGTCCAGCAGCGCGTCCCAGAGATTCGTCGCAAACTCGGCGTCACAAAAGATCTCGAAGCCGTCTTCGCCGGTATAGCCCGTGCGGGCGACGAGGGCGTCGACCCCGCGCACCCGCGTCTCGACACACGAATAATACTTCATCGCGGCCAAATCGATATCCGGTTCGACGAAACCGCCCAGGATCGCCAGGGAACGCGGTCCTTGAACGGCGATGAGGGCATGCGCGCCGTGATTATTGACGACGTCGATCGTCGGCGGCGCCGCCGCGCTGACGAGCCGCCACATCTTCTCGGCGTTGCCGGCATTGACGACGAGCAGCCAGCGCTCGGCATCGAGCCGATAAAAGATCACGTCGTCGTGCGCGCCGCCGAGGTCGTTGGTGAAGATGTTGTAACGCGCCCCTCCGGGCTTCATGTTCGCGACCAGATTGACCGTCAGCGTCTCCGCCCATGCGCCGACGTCGGCGCCGCGCAGCGCGAACTGGCCCATGTGCGAGAGGTCGAAGAGCCCCGCCCGATGCCGCACGGCGTCATGCTCGCGCAAGATGCTCGTATAGGAAACCGGCATCTCGAAGCCCCCGAACGGCACGAGCTTCGCGCCGAGCGCGCGGTGCGCATCGAACAGGGCCGTACGGCGCATGGTTTCGGGCATGCCCTGGCGTTCCGTCATCGGAGCCGCGTTCGCCTGTCGCTGATCTGCGGCAGGTCAACGGCAGCCGTCGCGACCTTGACCTCGCCGCTGCGACGCGGTCGCCGGCCCATCCAATCCGCCGCGGGCGTCGAAACGTTCCACGCTTGAGCGTTCCGCGGTTTGAGCGTTCCGACGTCGGCTTTGAGCTGGTCAAAGGCCCAGTTTGGATCTCATCGCCGCGACCGAGGCGTCACCCTCGAAGCGCGACGTTTCCCGGCCCTTGTCGAACACGACGATGGTCGGTAGCCCCAAGAGGTGCACGTGAGCCGCTTCACCGCTCTGTTTCACGGAGGTCCACGGTTCATAGAGAACGCGAAGGTACTTGACGCGAGGTTCGCCCGCCGCGACGAACGCTTCGTAGTGCCGGTTGCCGAGCACGCAATAGCCGCAATTCGGATCGTCGGAACTGTACTGGACGACGACGCGGCCGCCGCTGGCGGCGACGAACGCGGCAACCCGATCGGCGGAAATCGTTTCGATGGGGCCGCCGTGCGAAGATGCCGGCCCGGTGCGCGATTCGCGCGCGTCGGCGGTGGCCGCGACGCGTGCGGCGTTCCCTTCGCTGCGCCGGCTCACCTCATAGAGCTGCCCGTTCCCCGACCCCAGCACCCAAAGCCGTCGATCCGGGCCGACGGTCATGCCGCCCCCGCCCGCACACGCAAACATATCGACGCGCGCGGAGCGCGCGTCGAGTCGTCCGACGTCTTGGTTCGAACTGAACCACATGGCTCCATCCGGACCGGCTGCGAGGGTGTCGAGGCCGATGACTTTGGCCGCGAACTCGGTGATCCGGCCGCCGGTCGTGATGCGCCCGACTTTGTCGATGGCCCGCATGATGAACCACAGGTCGCCGTTGGGACCCGGAGTGATAAAACCCGGCTGGGCATTCGGTGTGGCGATGTCGTAGCGGGTAAACGCGCCGCTTCCCGGGTCGACGCGAAAAACCGCATTGAGTCCGACGGATGTTACCCACGCCGAATTGTCGGCGGCGACGGCGATGCCGGCTGGACTCAGCGGGACTCCGTTCTCGCGCGGTGCGTCGTAGGTAATGACGTTGCCGTTGCCCGTCATGTAGCCGACCTTGTTGACGACCGGATCGACGTACCAGATTCGCCCATCGGACGCTGCGGCGATCACGCCGGTAAAGACGTTCGGCGCGGGAAGCTCGTATTCCACGCCTTTACCACCGCTCGCGGGAATCCGTCCCATACGGTGCGATGTGTTTTTGCTGTACCAGATGGATCCGTCCGGGGCGAGCGCGAGGCCAGTCACCTGACTTGTTGCGCCGTCCACCGGCACGACCGCGGTAAAGCTGTGATCTTTCTCGACCCGGATGAGCCGATTGGCATTTTTGTCGACGAACCAAACGACGCCGTCTTTGGTCGTTATCATCGGCATACCCGCACCGACGTTCGGCACGGCAAAACCACGGCACACGTACTCGGACGGTGACTGCGCTGCAGCCGGCCCAGCCGTTTGAACCCCGAGAACGATCGAACTCACAAGCACCGAGCCGACAACACAAGCCGTTATACGCAAGCGAAACAATCCCGCATCCTGACGTAAAGTTCAAGTATGGGCTGCAACGACGACCCCGAACCACANNATCTTAACTTAGCTGCTAAACGTCGTTGAGCCGGACGCCGCGTGCGTACGTCATATCCTCCGACAAGGTCAGCACACAGAGCTCATGCGCAGCATCGAAAACAGCGCATCCAGCTGATCGGAGCACAGAATCGCAAGCGTGCCGACTCTTCCTACGCTTTCAAGATTCGCAATGGTCGCGCTTGCCGGAACGTCCGAGTGATTGGGCTCCCCTGCCGCGCACGCGGAGTAGTTAACGTGGGCTGGCGTAGTTTAACGTGATCTGTCGCAGTTAATGGGAGTTGGCCTGCTTGTCGGGAGCCGGCGTACTCAACGTGAACTGCGAGACACTCAATCTTCGTCGGTTACAGGTCCTGCAAATTCGTCTCCGTGCGCACAACCAATGCCGGGATTGACTACGCATCGAATTAAACAAATGCGTCGCCCGGCTTTGCAAGCTCGCGGCGGAGATACAGCGGCAGGCTGAAGATCCGGCGGTGCGTTTGAGCGTCGTAAAAATAATTCTCGCCGCGCAGTTCGTCGACGTAGGCGTCGATCGCTCGTCCGTCGAGAGCGGCGACGTCGACGGCATCGCTGCAGGCGATGAAGGCCCAGTCGTTATCGAACGCCGGTACGTGCGTAAAGAAGCTCGCAACATGGGTGAAGTGCGCGCGCAGCGAGCGCGCCATCTTAGCGTGCAGCGCCATGTTGTGAAAGCCGGCGGTGCTGGCTTGGAGCACGTACACGCCGCCCGGCGCGAGGCGCGCGCGGATGTCGCGAAATACCTCGCCGTTGAAGAGCGGGAACGACGGCGAATCGGCCAGCGGTTCGGTGAGGTCGGAGATGACCGCGCCGTACGTTCCCCGATCTTCTTTGAGGAACGCCAGGGCGTCGCCGACGATCAGCCGCGCGCGCGGGTCCTCGAACGCCCCGTCCGACCACTCGGGCAGGTAGCGTTTGCACAAGTCGACGACCTCGCCGTCGATGTCGACCATCGTGCAGCGCCGCACGCCCGGATAGCGCAGAACTTCGCGCAGCGTGGCACCTTCGCCGCCGCCCAAAATAAGGATCTCGCCGCGGTCGCGGACGGCGGCGAGCGCCGGATGCACGAGCGACTCGTGATAGATTTTCTCATCGTGCTGCGAACTTTGCGTGTCGCCGTCGAGCACCAACATTTTCCCAAACGTCGGCGTGCGCAACACCGCGACGCTTTGGAACGCCGTGCGGCCGGCGTAGTAGAGTTCGTCGATCGCGTGGTGATGGAACTCGGTCGGCGCAAACTCTTCAACGTACCACTGAAAATGCTCGGTCTTCGGCACAGGCGCAATCCTCCTTCGACGCGGCACCGCGCAGCCGCGGCACCCTGAGCGAACCGCAGTACGCGGCCGCGGTGGACGCCGCGACGCTTGCCGGGCGACCTCTCGAAACAACGTTCGTGGCCAGTGGCGTCGGCGGTGCCCCGGGATAAACGTGGAGACGGCCGGCATTGCTGCCGGCCGTCTCGGGCACGCCGCCAAACTTCGCGCTCCCGCGGCGCTTAGGCGGTTTTCTTCGCGAATGACCTTTCTTCGTGATCGGTGGTCACGACGTGGGTAAACTCGCCCTTACGAGCCTCGATGCCGCGCTTGACTTCGGTGGTCAGCATGCTCTGCGCGCCGAGGGCTCGGGCCGCGAACTCGCAGGCCGCCCAAGGATCGGTGTGGTCGCCGCACGTGTAAAAATCCATCGCGGCATAACCGGTTTCCGGCCAAGTGTGAATCGACAGATGCGATTCTTGAATGACGACGACGCCTGAGACGCCGTGCGGCTGGAAACGGTGAAACGCCGTCTCCACGATTGTTGCGTTGGCTTCCTTGGCAGCGCCGACCATCATAAGTTCGACGGCGGCAACGTCAGTAAGTGACCGTGGGTCACAGCCGGACAGCTCGCAGACAATGTGCGTTCCGAGTGCTTTCAATTTTTTAGGGCTCCTTGGGCGTGGCTGGGAAAATCCCACCTCCAGGCGCGTCATCAACCGCGTGCGGTACACCGTCTCGGTTGTGACCTATCGGCGAACTCTTGCTGACGTGTCCTTTTTAACACGCGAACGTTTCGCCGCGATGGCGCGTAGGGCGCGCCGTCCCCCATCATGGGACACACTGACCAGACCCGGCTCATAAACCCGGGCCTGTCTCGTGAGTCCGCCTAAGAGCATACCCCCTGCGGACCCCCCTGTAAATGGCTTTTCATGAAGTTTCCCGGACACCGACCCTGCCGACCGGTCCGGGCGGCCCTCCAACGAGGAGCCGAGGCCGGACGGCGAAGGAAGCGGCAATGAGCTACGAACGTATCGCCGTCGTCACGGGAGCCTCGTCGGGAATCGGGACCGCCACCGCGCGCGAACTCGCGCGCCAGGGCTTTCATCCGGTCATTACCGCGCGCCGGCGGGAACGCCTCGACGTGCTCGCCGCGCAGATCGGCGGGACCGCCTTCACCTTCGACGTCCGCGACCCCGCGGCGATTGAAGACTTCGCGGTCTGGCTGCGCGACAAATTCGGCCGGGTCGACGTGCTGGTGAACAATGCCGGGCTCGCGCTGGGTCGCGAAAAGCTCGACGTGAGCATCGACGCCGATTGGGTTCAAATGCTGGAGACCAACGTGCTGGGCGTCGCCCGCATGACCCGGGCGCTGCTGCCGTTGCTGCGGGCCGCTCCGTCGGCGCACATCGTCAATATCGGTTCGACCGCCGGGATCGAAGTCTATCCGGGCGGTGCCGGCTACACCTCGAGCAAGCACGCTCTGCGCGCCATCACGCAGACGCTGCGGCTCGAGCTCAACGGCGAGCCGATCCGGGTCACCGAGGTCGAGCCGGGGATGACCAAAACAGAGTTTTCGATCACGCGCTTCAAAGGCGACGCCGAGAAAGCCGGCGACGTTTACGCCGGGGTAACGCCGCTGTCGGCCGACGACATCGCCGAGGCCATCGGGTTCGCCGTCTCCCGGCCGCCGCACGTGAACGTCGATTTCGTGGTGATCCGGCCCGTGGCCCAGGCGGCAGCGTACCAGGTCAGCCGGACGATGAACGTTTAGGGTCCGCAGCCCCGGCGGGGTCAACCGCGATGAGATAAGAAAGAAACGTCTGCACTATCTTGACGTTGCTGCCCGTCGGCAGTAGCCTTAGGAGGCTTATGGCAATCGAACTCAACGTCGCGACCCCGCCCGTCCCCGCGGACCTCATCGAGGACTACCGCCACGGCCAACACGACTCCGAGGAGAACTACAAGTTCAAATCGGCCAAGGGGCTCACNNCGCGAGATCGTCGAGCGCATCTCCGACATGAAGGGCGAGCCCGAGTGGATGCGCGCCTTCCGGCTCAAGGCGTTCGACATCTTCAAGAGCAAGCCGATGCCCACGTGGGGCGACACCGCGCTGCTCGAAGAGATCGACTTCGACAACATTCACTATTTCGTGCGTTCGACCGCAGGCGCCGAACGCTCGTGGGACGATGTTCCGGACGATATCAAGAAGACGTTCGATCGCTTGGGCATCCCCGAGGCCGAGCGCAAGTTCCTCAGCGGCGTCTCGGCGCAGTACGAATCCGAAGTCGTCTATCATTCGGTCGTCGAAGCGCTCGAAAAAGACGGCGTTCTTTTCTGCGACATGGATACCGCGCTCAAACAGTATCCCGAGATCCTCAAAAAGTACTTCGCGACGATCATCCCGCCGGGCGACAACAAGTTTGCCGCACTCAACAGCGCCGTGTGGTCGGGCGGCTCGTTCGTCTACGTCCCCAAGGGCGTGACGGTCGCGATGCCGCTCCAAGCCTACTTCCGCATCAACACCGAGAACATGGGCCAGTTCGAGCGCACACTCATCATCGCTGACGAAGGCGCCAAGGTTCATTACATCGAGGGCTGCACCGCGCCCAAGTTTTCGACGTCGTCGCTGCACAGTGCCGTGGTCGAAATCATCGCGATGGAAGGCGCCTCGGTGCGCTACACGACGATCCAGAATTGGTACCGCAATATCTTCAATCTGGTCACCAAGCGCGCCGTGGCATATAAGAATGCCACCGTCGAATGGGTTGATGGCAATATCGGCTCACGGTTGACGATGAAGTATCCCGCGATCTACCTCATGGGCGAGGGCGCGCGCGGCGAAGTGCTTTCGGCGGCGTTCGCCGGCGAGGGCCAGCATCAGGACGCCGGCGCGAAGGTGATCCACGCGGCGCCGAACACGACGTCCGTGGTGACGAACAAGTCGGTCTCCGCGCACGGCGGCAAGACCACGTATCGCGGGCTCGTTGAGATCTTTCCCGGCGCGGTCGGCGCCAAGACGCGCGTCAAGTGCGACGCGCTNNGACTTCTTCGTCAAGGAATTGCCGATGGAGTACGCCGTCGAGCTCAACCGTCTCATCAAGATGGAAATGGAAGGCTCCGTCGGGTAAGAGGATCGACTTCGTCGATCCTCCTGCTGCCCGCCCCAACCCATAAACGAGGGAGCGGCAACGGGGCCCCGTTTATCGTTGGTCCAGCGCTTTTTCGATCGCCGCGATGAGGGCCGGATCTTCGGGCGTGACGGTCGGCGCGAAGCGCGCCGCGACGGTCCCGTTCCGGCCGATGAGGAACTTCTCGAAATTCCACTGGATGTCACCGCTCGGCGCGCTCTTCGTAAGCTCGGCGAAGAGCGGATGGATGCTCGCGCCTTTGACGACGATCTTCTCGAAGAGCGGAAACTGGACGTCGAAACGCGTCCGGCAGAAGGTCGCGATCTCGTCGTTCGTGCCCGGCTCCTGACCGCCGAACTCATTGGCGGGAAAGCCGAGCACCGACAAACCGCGGTCGCGGTAGGTCGAATAGAGCTTTTCAAGGCCGGCATACTGCGGCGTGAGGCCGCATTTCGAGGCGACGTTGACGACGAGCAGCACGTCGCCGCGAAACTCGGCCAGGGACGACGGTGTTCCTTCGATGCGGGCGACCGGGATGTCGAGCAGCGAAGCGGTCATGCGGCACTAGTGCGCCCGGCTGCGGCGCAAAGCCTTTCCACCTCGCCCTGGCGCGGAACGCCACGCGTGCTTGGACGGCAATTTTGAAGTTGATGGATGGAACGCCGAACTGCGCCGCTGAACAGTCGCACATGACCGGCATCAATTCGATCGACTCGGCGCTGGACGCCACCCCGCGGCAGCGCGATGTTGCGAGCCGGAACGCGCGATGAGCCGCGCGCTCTTCCGCCGCGTCGCCTTCGTGATGGGGATCGGTTTGATTCTCGGCGTGGCGATTAGCGGAACAATCATGCAGCGCCGCGGTTTGGCCGACTATTCGCGCGCCCGCAGCGGGGTTCGCGACGATATCCGGCGCTACGAAAGCTTGCTGATTCGCGGTGAAACGCGCACGCTCGCGGCGTCCGCGCTGCAGGCCGCCGGGGCCGAAATTGAATCGCGCCACGGCGACATCGTCGTTACGGTGCTGCGCGAACTCGCCGCCTCCGGCCAATGCCGCTCGCTTGTCGGGCAACTGCATGTCACGATCGATGCGCGCGATCGCGTGGCCGGCTGGGAGTCGCCGGCGCTGGACGCGGAATGCGATTAAACGCGCCGAATCAACATGGCATGAGCACAACGACTCCGAGCGCCAAAGTTTCGCAAATTTCCAACGGCGAGACGCACCGCGTTCGCGCCGGCGGCCACGACGTGCTGTTGTGCAACGTCGACGGCGCCATCTTCGCCATCGAAGACGTCTGTTCGCACGACGGCGGCGCGCTCGATGCCGGCGAACTCGATGGCTGCCGCATCATGTGCCCGCGGCACGGCGCCTATTTCGACGTGACGACCGGTGCGGCGCTGACGCTGCCGGCGATCCTGCCGCTGCCGACCTACGCCGTGCGGGTCGAAGGTGACGACATCTTCGTCGACGCGTAACACTCGCGTCGGCCGTAGCGCTCACCGGTCCGGCTGCCGCCGGCACTGGGCCAGCCTGGCGCGTGACGTTATTTGACCGCCAGCAGTTCGACGTCGAAAATCAGCGTCGAATTGGGCGGGATCGGGCCGACGGCCTGCGCGCCGTATCCGAGGCTCGGCGGAATCGTTAAGCGGCGCTTGCCGCCCACGCGCATGGTCAGCATCCCTTCGTCCCAGCCTTTGATGACTTGGCCGACGCCGATCGGCGTCTCGAACGGTTCATTGTTGCGCGTGCTCGTCGAATCGAACACTTTGCCGTTGGTGAGCTTGCCGGTGTACAGCACGCTGATCGTCTGTCCCGTCTTGGGCATCGGGCCCTTACCGACGACTAGATCGACATACGATAAGCCGCTGCTGGTCTTCACGATCTTGTGTGCCGCGGCGCCCCGCGCTGTCGCCGCGGGCTTCGCGCCCGGTGCCGGCGTGGTAGCGGGCCGAGCGGCGGCCGGCAACAAGATCGTGAGAGCGGCGCAGATCGCGGACAGACGTTTCAGACGTTTCATGCCCGGCGGTTCGCGGCGGCTGCCGCCGGGGCTTGCCTAGACCGAGCCGGTTTCGGCTCCGCGATGCTCGTCGATCTGGTCCTCGCGGTTGGGATCTTCGTCGCTCTCGCCATAGACCACATCGGGCTTCACGGTCAAGCCGGCGGCTTCGGCTTCGCGACGCGAAAGCGGCGGCTCGTTATCGGCCTGCGTACGCAGCTGACGCGGCATACCCGAATCGGGATGATCGTCGACTTCGCCGGGCAAGGCATTCTTGTAGTCTGAATCAGAATTCATCGTGTTGGTGTGTACCCGTAGCACGGGGGTCACGAATCGAAACCGGGCTTAGCCGATTGTCGAATGCTGGGCGGACGCCGAATCTGGTACCATCGTCTTCATGGCGACGCGCTTATTGGTGTGCCCACCAACCCACTACTCGGTGAACTACGACATCAACCCGTGGATGACGCGGAATGTCGGCTATTCGGCTCCCGACGCGCAACGCCAGTGGGACCGCCTCATGGAGACCTTCACGGTCGCCGCCAACGTCCAACTCGTGACGATCGAACCCGGCGAACACGTTCCCGACCTGGTCTTCACCTCGAACGCGGCGCTCATTTGCGGAAACCTTGCGGTCCTCTCCAGCTTCCGCCATCCCGAACGCCGCCGCGAACAGGGCCTGTACCGGATCGCGCTCGCCAAAGCCGGCTTCGCGACCACCTACCTGCAGCAAACCTATTTTGAAGGCGCCGGTGACGCGATTTTCGACCGCGTCCGGCCGATCATGTACGCCGGCTACGGCTGGCGCAGCGAACGCAACGCGACCCTGCAGCTAGCCGAACTCGTCGGTTGCCGCGTGATGCCGCTTCTGCTGGTCGACGAGCGGTTTTACCACCTCGACATGGCACTGTGTTCGCTGTCCTCAGGCCACGTGATGGTCTACATGGACGCGCTCAGCCCGCACGCCCAAACCCAGCTCCGGCGCACGATCGATCCCGGCTACCTCATCGAGATCGGCATCGACGACGCGCTCTCGTTCGCGTGCAACAGCGTCGAACTCGACGATGCCGTCGTAATGCATTCTTGCACGCGCCGCCTGCGCGAACGTCTCAACCATGCCGGGTATCGCGTGTTTCAGACGGAGTTGACCGAGTTCCATAAAGCCGGCGGCAGTGCCAAGTGCCTGACGCTGAGGCTCGACGAAGGTCCGGCGATTGGAATCGCCGCAGCCACGGCGTAGCCCCGCTCTTTTTCGCAGCGAGCAACGCCGCCCAAGCCGGCCTTGCCGAGTCTCCCCGGGGACTCGCGAGGCCGTTTTTCCTTGTCTGGCCGCTGCACCGACCTTCTGCGGCACCCGCGACGAGCACGACCGCGCAACGGCGTCGACGCCTGCGGCTGATCGTTCCGAAGCCGCCCACCTCGTACACCGTGAACGTCTTGAGGTTTCGTCGCACCGCTCATCCAAGCGGAATTTGCCGGAACGGGGGCCGGATGCATCCATTCGTTTGCGCAGCTAGTCGCATGCTTCCGACGATCTTTGCAAGCTGTCGCGAGGTGCTTGCTGGTGCTGGATGCGGGGCGCAGCGAGCTTGCCCTATAGTATAATTAACCAAGCCGAATCGTCAGCGGCGAAGAAAGCAGAAAACGAGTCCCCTGAAACGCCCGGACTGCGCGGCAGGCAGCAACCTTGCGAAAACGGCGATCATCTCCTCCGAATGGAAGCAACGAGTCGATTGATACCCGGTCGGTGGTCTCGAATGTCGCTGGCCGCGCGGACTTTCGTTCGGCACGATATGCACGTCTCCGGACTTTCTTCACCAGCCCACGAGGTGATTACCATGCCGCTGTTCCCCGCGCCCCAGCTAGGCGGGGTTGTAATCGCGCTGCTTTTTGCCTCCGCTACCGCCAGCGGCGACGCGGCTACGACCGCCGGCGGAGCCGGACCGGCGACGAGCGGCCCGACATCGAGCGCGGCGATTCTCGGAGCGCACCCGTTCGAGAACGTCGTTTGGAATGGCCGGCCGCACCGTAACTTTTGCATCCGCATGACTGGCGGGGAGGCAATCGTAAGACTTCTGGCCGGCGACGCGCCCTCGGATGACCCCAATGGATTCGAGGTGTACGCAAACGAGAAGTACGACACGACCTCGCGCCCGATTCTCGACGGCAGAGCCATCGAGATCAGGACCCCGTCGTTTCCTACGTATACCGGTGAAATATGCCTAGGCGTTGCCCTCCGCAAACAATCCGCGGAGTCCAGCCGCTAGAGCGTGCTGGGTTAGCCCGGCACGCGCGACGACGGGCGGCTTGCGGCGCAGCCGCAAACGCGAAGGGTCGACGAAGTCGACCTTCAGCCTCGCCCGTGCCGGGCAACTCGCGCACTCCCAATGGCGATCCAACCCCGCCTTCTCCATCCCCCTCCACCGAGTCGAACAAACCGCTGCCCGTCCCGGCCGGCCCCAATCCAGCAAACAGCGCGCCCCCCGGCCGCGTCCGGCCCTCGCTTGCGGCCAAAGACCGGAGCGGTTGACGGAGCATCGGCCCCTCTGGTAGACTCCCAAAGTTATGTACGCGATCATAGAAACAGGCGGCAAGCAATTGCGCGTTGCCGAGGGTGATATCATCCGCACTGATTTGCTCGAAGCCGCAGTCGGCGAAACGGTGACGTTCGATCGTGTGGTTCTCGGCTCGAACGGTGCCGGCAGCGTCGCGATCGGCACACCCGCCGTCCCCGGCGCAAGCGTCGTCGGCAAAGTGTTGCGCCAGGCGAAAGACAAGAAAGTCCTGGTTTTCAAGTACAAGCCGAAGAAACGGGTTCGCAAGCTCGTCGGCCACCGGCAGCGTTTCGCCGAAATCCGGATCGAGAAGATCGAGCTGCCGTAAGAGCGTGCTCGAGGTATGTTTTCGCAGAGACAGCCGGCGACGGCTGTCTTCTGTTTTGGCTGAGGGTCACGCCCAAGCCGGCATCGCGGGCGACGACGTCGTCTGTTCCGCCGCATCGGCGATCTTGCAGGCCGCGGAGCTTGGTTTAACCTCCTATGCCGGGCTGCAGAACCCCGTATCGCGCGGGGAGGGACGAATGGCATTTGAAATCCCCGAACATGCTCGCGAACGCGAGGACGTGAAAGCCATCCTCGGCACCGCCGAACTGGCGATCGCCCAGCTCGCGTGGCAATTTCCGGTGAACGTTCGGCTCGTGCGCGAAGACGAACCGAATCACGCATCTCCGGATGTGGAGTTTTTGGGTAACCGCTAGTCGAACGGAGGCCGCAAGATGACCGACATCAACAATTCGCTCCAACAATCGAAGCCGGTGAACGGCTCGGCTCAAAGCGGCGACGCGGGACGCACGGTGCTCGTCGGCGTCCTCGGCGGCATTATCTCCGCGGCCGGCTATCTGGTCTATCAGCGCCTTCCCGACGAGCAGCGCGACCGGCTGCATCGTCAGGTGCGCGGCTTACTCGAATCGCGGCTCAACGAAATCCGGCAAAGCTTCAATATCTAGAGCCTGTCGGGCTTGCCCGACTGTCGACGACGGGCGGCTTGTGGCGAAGCCGCAAACGCGAAGGGTCGACAACGTCGACCCACCGAAGCAGCGACTCGCCGACCGAAGAGATGGGCACTGGCATGGGCGTGCGCCGGTGCTTCGCTGTTTTTTTCGGCATCCTGACGGTGCTGGGCGGCCGCGCTCCGGTGTCGGCGGCTCCTGACGCGTTGACCCTGGTGCAGCGGTACGCGGCCGCGCTCGAGCGGTTCGATCACCGGCTCGACGACGCCCGAGCGTTGCGCCTAGCCTTGCGCACCGTCGCGCAGGCATCGGCCTACGGACTCGACGCGCGGCTCGTCGTCGCGCTCGTCGCCGTTGAGTCGAGTTGGAACCCGGCGGCACGGTCGGGCGCCGGCGCACGGGGCCTCGGCCAGCTCATGCCGGCGACCGCCGCCGGCCTCGGCGTCGACCCGTATGATGCCGATGCCAACCTCGACGGGACGATTCGCCATTTGAGCGGTTTGATTGCTCGTTACGCTGCGCTGCCGCCCCAAGCGCGCTTCGAGCACGCGATCGCGGCCTACAACGCCGGCGGGGGCGCCGTTGATCGATACGGCGGCATCCCGCCGTATCCCGAGACGCAAGCCTACGTCCGGCGGGTCATCGCGTTATGGCGGCACTTGGCCGGGCGGTGAGTGCGTCGCCGCATCGAGCGGAGCCCGGCTGTCGACTCCGGGCGGAACGGCCCCGCCGGCAGCGGGAGGGTGCGGATCGAGCGCCGCTTCCATCGCGACGAGTTCGTGCGGCGCGGGCTCGGGCGTCTCGTGGTAGGCCGGCGCCGAGCTCAACGCGCCGGGAATCACGGTCGGCGCGGGCCGGATATCGGCAGGACGCTCGGTGTCGTCGGCAGCGCGTTCCATTTCGCGGATGAATGACTGTGAGGTGTTCTGGACGTCGCGAACGAGTTGCCCGGCTCGGCGAGCAACCTTCGGCAGCTGATCCGGCCCAAACAGCAAGAGGGCGACTGCCCCGGCAACGGCCATATCGGCAATGGAGAACATGCGGAGGGTTTCTTCCCGAAACTCCTTAACGGTACCCGTCCCGAGAAAATACGACGAAAGCTTCGGTCGACCGTCTCTATTGAAGATCATTTATACCCGCGGGAACCGCACGGAGACCCTGGCCTCGATCGCCACGCTCCGCAAGATCCTCAACCGGTTCGTCGCGCACCGCGTTTTTTATGAGGTGAGTTCGCGCAACAAGCGTGGGCACGAGTTTTTCTCGGCCAAAAACACGTTTGTCGTCGGTTCGATCGAGATCGTCAACCGCGATTATCTCACCATCACGATCTTCGATGCGAATAATGCCTCGCATTCAATCGAGATCCTCAACCCCGCGGCGATGCGAATTTACGACGATACGATGGGCAAGGGTTTCGCGGTTTCGTTCCTCAGCGAAGGCGCCGGCGGCGTCGAATCGCGATGTTACCTGCGCGACGAAGGCGAAGACGGCGACACGATCAATTCGCGCAGCGCGCTTGAAAAAATAACCCTGCCGCAGCTCTTCGAGTATCTCGAAGACATCACGCTCGTCGGCACCAAGCTCCACTAAAGGACCGACTTCGTCAGAGGACCGACTTCGTCGGTCCGTCGCTTTGCGGCTGCGCCGCAAGCCGCCGTTGCGTTCGGGCTTCGCCCGAGCCGCCGCCGGCGAAGCGAGCGCCCGTGGTGACCAGTAACCCGAACGCGAACGCGCCGCATGGACTTGTCAGCGGAATGATTTGCGCGCCCGGGCCTCGAGTCGCGCGGCACGCCGAAACGCTCGAACCGCGTCGGTGCGGCGGCCCAGCCGTTTGAAAGCGATGCCGAGATTGAAGTGGCCGGGCGCGTAACCGTCGTCGATGCGCAGTGCCGCCTCGTAGTGTGCGAGCGCATCGTCGATGTGGCCGTCTTCGAGCAGCAGGTTGCCGACGTTGACAATCGCGGGAACGCAGCGCTCGTCGGTTTCAAGGGCCGCGACGAACGCCGCGACGGCCGCGATCCGGTCGCCTGATTGCAGGTACGTCAGCGCGCGCTTGTTGTGCACGAGCGCGCGCTGGGACGGCGACGTATCGGCCAACGCGGCGGCGAAGTGTTCGAGGGCCTCGTCGAAGCAGCGGCGTTCGAGCGCCGCGATGCCGGCCGCGAAGGGCGTTCGCGGCGCCGGCGGCTTGGTCGAACCGAAGAGCCGCGCGAAGAAAGACACCTGCTCCATGTTGCACGTTGACGTCATCACGCTCTTTCCCGAGATGTTCGCGCCGGTCATCGGGTTGTCGATCGTGGGCCGCGCCGTCGAGCGCGGCCTGGCTGCCGTGCGGGTCCACGATCTCGTCGCCGTCTGCGAGCCGGGTGCGCGCGCCGACGAACGCCCGTTCGGCGGCGGACCGGGGATGGTCTTGCGGGTTGAACCGCTGGCCAGCACCATCGACGCGATCATCGCGGCGGCGCCGGCGGGTGAGCGCCGCCGCATCGTGCTCACGTCGGCCTCGGGGCCGCGCTTCGGTCAGGCCGACGCCCGGGCGTTCGCGGCGGCCGACCGGCTCATCGTGATTTGCGGTCACTACGAGGGCGTGGACGAGCGGCTGAGCCGGCTGTATCCGATCGAGGAGCGGTCGCTAGGCGACTTCGTTCTGACCGGAGGGGAGATACCGGCGATGGCCTTTGTCGATGCGGCGGTCCGGCTGCTCGACGGAGCGATCGCGCCCGAATCACGGGCGGCCGAATCGTTCGCCCGCGGCGACGAACTCGACTATCCCGTCTACACCCGGCCGCCGGTCTTTCGCGGGGTCGACGTCCCCGAGGTCTTGCTCTCGGGCGATCATGCGGCGATCGCCGCCTGGCGCCGTCAGCGCTCCCGCGACCGAGCCGTCGCGCGGAATGCTCAGCGGCCCAACGAGACCTGAGCGGGGACCCGCGTTTCGCGGATTCGGAGCTTTCTTCGTTGGACAGGAGAGCCGACGAAACAGCTCGTCATTGCGCGAGTATGCGTCCCGTGATAAACTCTATGGGTTGTCCGCCGTTCCCGGCGGGATCCCGTGCGTGGCGACGACCCCGGCCCACGCAGCTTGCGTAACGAGAGATTCCATGAACGTCATCGACCTGATCCAAAAGGAACAGGAAAAGTCTTCCGTACCCATCTTCCGGCCCGGCGACACCGTCAAGGTGTATTCCAAGGTCGTCGAGGGTGGCAAGGAACGCATCCAGATGTTCGAGGGCGTCGTTACCGTCCGTCGCGGCGGCGGTTCGGCTGAGACGATCACCGTGCGCCGCATCTCGCACGGCGTCGGCGTCGAAAAGTCGTTCTTGCTGCACAGCCCGCGTGTCGACAAAGTCGAAGTCTCCAAGCGCGGGATCGTGCGGCGGAGCCGGTTGTATTATCTGTCGGATAAAGTTGGTAAGGCGGCCCGCATCAAGGAGAAGAAAGCCGTCCGCTAGCGCGGGTTCCGCTGCTTTACTGTGACCCCGCTCGAACTTCTCGCGCTGATCTGCTTCTTTGCAATCGTGCGCGTCGCCATCAGCCTTCGTCCGCAAACCGTTCCGCCGTCGGACATGACGGCCGGCGACACGTCGGCATCCCCCTCGACGCGCACGGTGGTGCGCGAATATCTTGACGCATTCATCGTCGCGGGGCTTGTCGCGTTGTTCCTCATCACGTTCGTGGTGCGGACGTTTTACATTCCGAGCGGCTCAATGGAACCGACGCTGCAAATTCACGACGTGCTGCTCGTCAACGAGTTCGAGTACCGATTCTCCAAACCGCACCGCGGCGACATCGTGGTGTTCCCGCCGCCGATCGTGTCGAGCAACGACTTCATCAAGCGCGTGATCGGCGCGCCCGGCGACCAGTTGCGCATCCATGCCGGCAACGTTTACCGCAACGGCGTGGCGCTCAACGAGCCCTACATCGCGCAGGCGCCCAGCTACGAGCTGGAAATAAAGAATTACAATATCTACGTCGACGGTCAGCCGCTCGATCCGCAGTCGGCGAATATTCCCTCCAAGGATAAATGGCAGGCGTCCGACCGCATCCCGAACGGTTGTTACTTTATGATGGGCGATAACCGCAACAACTCCGAGGACTCCCACATCTGGGGCTTCGCGCAACCGAGCGGCACGTTCATGGCGGGGCAGAACGTGGGCCAAAAAGCCGGCTTTACCGGCCACGCGTTTCTGCTGTTCTGGCCGTTCAATCGCATTCGCATCCTCAAGTAGCGGGGTTGGCAGCGCGCCGGCAGTAGCGCCGCCCGCGGCTCGGCATGGGCGCGGAATCGAAGCGCCGAACGTCTCCCGGCGTGACGATGCGTATGCGCACGATCGCAAGCGTTTGCACGCAATTGCTCGCACTCGGGCTCATCGTGGCAGCGTTCTTTCTCCGGGCGCCGCACGTGTTAGGACTGTCGATGGAGCCGCGCATTCACTCGGGCGAATTCGTTCTCATCAACACGTTGGCGTACCGGGTGGGAAGGATCCGGCGCGGCGACATCGTCGCCTTTGCGCACGATTCGCCGACCCCGCAAACGTATCTCAAGCGGGTCGTCGGGCTGCCGGGCGACCGTGTTTCGATCGAACGCGGCAGCGTGGTCATCGACGGCAAACCGCTCGTCGAGAGCTACGTTCGCTATCGCGACGAGCAGAGCCGGGCGGCGCTCGTCGTCCCAGCCGACGGCATCTACGTGCTGGGAGATAACCGGGCCAACAGCGACGACTCGCGCAATTGGGGCATCTTGCCGACCCGCGACGTGATCGGAAAAGCGATCGTCACGCTGTGGCCGCCGCAGAAACTAGGCGCACCGTGAGTTCGATCGACCAAATCGGCTGGTTTCCGGGTCACATGGCGCAGTCGATCCGGCTCATGCACGAGCGGCTCGCACTCGTCGACGTCGTTCTCGAAGTGGTCGACGCCCGGCTGCCGACGATCTCGGCGAATCCGCTGCTCGACGAGCTCATCGGCGACCGGCCCCGGCTGGTCTTGCTCGGCCGCGAAGATCTTGCCGATCCGCAGTTTACAGGGAAATGGATCGCGTACGAGCAGCGGCTGGGACGCCGGGCGCTCGCGATCAACGGCAAGCAGCAAGGCAGCGTCCGCAATGCCCTTCCCCTGTTGACGGACCTCGGCCGCGGGCGCAGGACCATGCGCGCGATGGTCGTCGGCATTCCGAATTCCGGCAAGTCGACCGTCATCAACGGGCTGGCCAAACGCATCGCGGCCAAGGCCGAGGACAAGGCCGGTGTCACCCGCTCGCTGTCCTGGTTCCGCGTGTCGCCAACGCTCGAGATCATGGATACGCCCGGCATTCTTCCACCGAAAATCGAAACGGCGCAAGCGCGCTGGCAGCTGGCGCTGTGCAATGCGTTGCCGCGCGAGCGGTACGACGCCGCCGACGTCGTCGCGCGGTTCATCGACTGGGCCGCCGAGCATCGGCGCAGCGTTCCGGACCTCGAAACGTTTGCCCGCCAGCGCGGCTTTCTGCGCCGAGGCAACGAAATCGACGTCCACAACGCCGCCGGCGCCTACGTCAAGGACTTCAACGTGGCGAAGTTCGGCCGGATTACCTTCGAGGCACCGCCAGCCATGGAACTCACGGCGTGACCGACGCCGCGCGAAAGCGCCGCAATGCCGCGCAGGCCGAGCGCCGGCGGCTGCAGCGTTTGCACCGCTACGAAATTGAAGCGCGCGGTCAGGGCTTCTTGCTCGTCGGCGGAATCGATGAGGTCGGCCGCGGGCCCCTCGCCGGTCCGGTCGTCGCGGCCTGCGTGGTGACCGACGGCCCGCTCATGCTGCGCGGCCTCAACGACTCAAAACAGGTACCGCCCGAGCGCCGGGCCGAATTGGCGCTCGAAATTCAGGCCCGGGCGACGGCCTGGGCCATCGGCGAAGCGTCGGTCGCGGAAATCGACCGGCTCAATATCTATTGGGCGTCGGTGCTGGCGATGGAACGCGCGCTCGCGGCCCTGGGCGCCGCGCCGCACTACCTGCTCACCGACGCCGTGCGCATCAAATCGTATGCCGGTCCGCAGTTGCCGGTAATCAAAGGCGACGCGAAGTGCGCCACCGTCGCCGCCGCCTCGATCGTCGCCAAGGTCCACCGCGACGCGCTGCTCGTTGAATTGGGCCGGCGCTTTCCGCAGTACGGGTTCGCCGAACACAAAGGGTACGCGACCCAGCGGCACCTCGATGCCCTCGCGGCGCACGGCCCCTGCGAACACCACCGGCGCGGATTCTGGCGGGTCAAGGATGCGCTGCTGCGCTTCCCGGGGTTCGAGCCCGCGTCATGAACCGGCACGGCACGCTCGGCAGGCGCGGCGAGGACGCCGCCGTGCGGCTCTTGCGAGCACGCGGATACGTCGTGCTTGGCCGCAACGTGCGCCTACCGGGCGGTGAAATCGACGTCATCGGACGCGACGGCGACGTGATCGCGTTCGTCGAAGTAAAGACGCGCGCCAGCCTGCGTTTCGGATCCGCGCTCGCGGCCGTGGACGCGCGCAAGCGCCGTACGCTGCGCGCCCTCGCGGCCGACTGGCTCCAGATCGCGGCACCCCACGCGCGCGCCCGGTTCGACATCGTCACGATCGATGGCGAACGGGTCGAACTCCATCGCGGTGCGTTCGCATGAGCGAGCTCACCGGCCGCGTTCTCGCCGGCCGTTACCGCCTCGAATCGCTGATCGGGCGGGGCGGGATGGCCGACGTCTACCGCGGCACCGACACGATGCTCGAACGTCCGGTCGCGGTCAAGATTCTGACCGATCGCTCCGAGGGGATCCTCCGCCGCTTCCTGCGCGAAGCGCAGTCGATGGCGCGCCTCAACCACCCCCACATTGTCGCGGTGTTTGACGCTGGCCAGACCGACGGTCTGTCGTACATCGTCATGGAGCTCATGACGGGCCGTACGCTCGAACAGATCCCGGCCGGCGAACTCACGATGCACGTCGCGATTCGCTACTTCATGCAGCTGCTCGAAGGACTCGCGTACGCCCACGATGCGAGCGTGATCCATCGCGACGTCAAGCCGGCCAACATCATGGTCGGACCCGACGGAAATGTCAAGGTAATGGATTTCGGGCTGTCGCGCCGGACCAGCGAGATGTCGAGCGAAACCAACGCGGGCGAGATCGTCGGCACGATCGCGTATCTCGCGCCCGAACGGTTTCTGGGCAAGGTCGCCGACGCGCGCAGCGATCTCTATTCGGTGGGCGCGATGATGTACGAAATCTTTACCGGCCGGGTGCCGTTCATCAGCCCGACCGAGGATCTCGTCGGCGTCATTTTCATGCACGTCAACGATGTGCCCGCGTCGCTGCGCACGATCAATCGAGCGGTGCCCCCGCAGGTCGACCGGATCGTTCTCAAGCTGCTCGAAAAGGATCCCGACCTCCGTTTTGCGACCGCGCGCGAACTCATCGCCGAACTGCACGCGCTTATCGGCGGTCCGCCCGTTCCGGCGTCGCCCAACGCGGCGGCCCCGGCGAAGGGAGCGGCGCCGGCCGGCCCGGCGCTGCCCGAGCGCCGCGCCGAAGAAGGCGCCGCGCACGACGCGGTGCGCAACGTGCTCGAACGGACTTTTGGCCAGTCAGCGGTAAAAGACAGCGCCCTTTCAAGCACGCTGGCCGGGATGCTGGCTGCGCGCAAGGGGGATTATCACGAAGCGATTCGCACCTATAAGGAGGCCCTGCGCGTCTTCAAGGAGACCGGGAACGACGTCGAACACGCGAAGACCGTCCTTAAGTATACCGCGATGATTCTGCAGAAGAATTCCGGCTCCGTGAAAGCCGACCGGCGCGAGATCGGCGACGCCGTTAGGATGCTCTCGGCGGCGATGCTCTACATCCGCGGCAAGCTGATGCTGCGCGAACTCGAGGAAGGCGAACGCGTGGCGGCCGGCCTACAGCGCCTGGGACTGCGCCTGCGTTAGATGGCTGCATAAGTGCCTCCGTCGTCGCAGCCGACGCTTCGCCGTGCCGTCACGCCGTGGGGCTCCTTTTCCTGGGGCTACTCCGATGTCGGCGCCGACATCTTCGTGGGCTTGGGATTGGTGCTCGGCGCGGCGGCCGGCGGGTCGAACGTCGCGTTTCTGTTCGCCGGCATCGTCTATGTCTGCATCGGCCTTGCCTACACCGAACTAGCCGCAACGTACCCGGTCGCGGGCGGCGGACAATACTTCGTATTGCGCGGATTGGGCGACATCTTCGGCTTCATCGCCGGCTGGACCGTCCTGCTCGACTTCACGATCGACATCACGCTCTTCGCGTGGTCGTGCGTCGATTATCTCGGCCAACTCATCCCGGTTCTGACAGTCACCGCGCACCCCTGGATTCATTTTGTGCTCACGTTCGGCCTGATCGCGGGATTGTGTCTGCTCAACGTTGCGGGCGTGCGCGAATCGACCACGCTCAACGGCTTCGTGAGCGCGCTCGACGTCGTGAGCGAGACCTCGATTCTGTTCTTCGGCTTCCTCTTCGCGTTCAATCCGGCGCTGCTCGTCCACTCGATGACGTTCTACTGGCCGGGCACGGAGCATCTGCTGCTCGGGACGTCGCTGGCGATCATCTCGTTCGTCGGGCTGGAATCGATCTCGCAAGCGGCACAGGAGACGCAGCGGCCGGCATCGGTCATTCCGCGCACCTCGATCAGCTTGATCCTCACCATCCTGGTCTATGCGCTCGCCTACTCCAACTTGGCGCTGGGAATGACGCCGGCGCACCCCGTGCCGCTCGACCCCAGCGGCCACACGCAGACGTTTTTTCAACTGCTGGGATCGAGCGAGAACAGCGGCAGCGCCGTCGCCGTGCTGGCCAATAACGTCCCGATCTTCGGCCGCGTGGCCGGCTTGTACGTGCCGATCCTGGGGGCGATTCTGCTGCTGATCTCGAGCAACTCGGGCGTCTTCGGCGCATCGCGAATCGCGTATGCGATGAGCAAGTCGCGCATCTTACCGTCGGTCTTCGAGCGCGTTCACCCCAAGTATCGCACGCCGGCGGTTTCGATCTTCACGTTTTGCGGACTCGCCTGCGTCGTGCTGATCTTTGCCGCGCTGCCCAGCTTGGACCCGGGCGCGCGCGAATTCTACGTCCGCTTCTTCCGCGGTGAAGCGGGAATCGACGTGCTGGCCGATCTGTACGCGTTCGGCGCCGCGACGAGCTACTCGTTCGTCTTCGTCGCGCTCATCGCGCTGCGGCTCAAGGACCCGTTGAGCCCGCGCAAATTCACGATCCCGCTCAACATCCCGATGACGTTCCGCGGCGAGCGCGTCAAGTTTCCGGTCGTCGCCGTCATCGGATTCATCGGGATCGTCTCGATCCTCGTCTTCANNCGGAATCATCGGGTATCTGTTGTACCGGCGGCGCAAAGGCTTGCCGGTTTGGGGCTCGCGCAAGTACGATTGGACGACCCAGCAAATTTCGATTTTGCGCGACGCCGGCGAACTCGAGCTCATGGATGAACTGCTGCTGAACATCCGCAAGCGAACCGGGAGCATTCCGGAGGCATCGCCCGCCGAAGGCATCGGCATCCGGTGAAACGCGCGAACCTGGGCCCGTATCGGTACGGCTCGAGCGCGCGTGGC
>PLAE01000257.1 GCA_003134035.1 Candidatus Velthaea versatilis | reverse complement strand
CGACGGGATCGCTGCGGGCAAGCTGCAAGACGCGCTCGGCGCGCTCGCAAGCGCGATGGACTACCGCATCGTACCTGCCGGTCCCGACGCGGCGACCGGCTCGGATGCGATCGCGCTCGCCCGCATCCTCGGCCTTCCGGCCGCGCTCATCGCGCGCGCGTCGCGCGTCTACGAGGCGTAGCGGTCCGTCGCCGCGCGGCGTCGTACAGATTGCGGGTGGAACCGCTGGTCATTACGGTCGCGCCCGTCGGGGCCGAGCTCACGCCGGAGCAGACGCCGTATCTGCCGGTGACGCCCGCGCAGCTGGGCGTTGTTGCGCGCGAGATTCGCGCGGCGGGGGCGTCGATCGTGCACGTTCACTGCCGCAACGACGATGGGACGAACACGCACGATGTCGCGCGCTTTCGCGCCGCCTACGANNGGGATGACGCCGGAGGAGCGCGCGGCGCCGCTCGAATTGCGGCCGGAGATGGCGACGCTCACCTGCGGCAGCGTCAATTTCGGCGACGAGATCTTCGAGAACAGCTTTCCGATCATGCGCGGGATCCTCGCCGCGATGCAGCGCTACGGCGTCGTGCCGGAACTCGAGATCTTCGATCGCGGCCATCTCTCGAACGCCCGGCTGCTCGCCAAATCCGGCCACCTCACGCTCCCGCAGCACGTCGATTTCGTGCTCGGGGTGCCGGGCGGGCTCGACGCATCGGTCGACAACCTCGTCGATCTCGTGCGCGCGCTGCCGGCCGGCTGCACGTGGTCGGTCGCCGGGATCGGGCGGATGCAGTTGCCGCTCGCGGTCACGGCGATCGCGATGGGCGGCCACGTTCGAGTCGGTTTGGAAGACAACATCTACTACGAGCGCGGGCGGCTCGCGCGTAACGAGGAATTGGTCGCCCGCATCGTGCGGATCGCCGGCGAGCTCGGCCGTCCCGTGGCGACGCCGGATGAGGCGCGCACGCTGCTGCGGCTGCGCCGGCCCGCGCTGACCGCACCCTAAGGCCGGCCGGCGAGGCTCATCCTGCCAGGAGCGCTCCGAGAGCCCCCGGAATGGGCTCCGGCCTGTCCCCTGCCCGATTCCGCGAATCGAAGAGGCCCTCGCTGCTCACATTCGTCGTCCGCCGGTCGCTGCAAAGTATCCCGCTCCTGTTGTTGATCTCGCTGATTCTCTTCGTCATCCTCAACAACGCCCCGGGCGGTCCGCTCACCCCGTACCTGCAGAATCCGCACATCACGCAAGCCGATATCGAGCGGCTCAGGCACAATCTGGGCCTGGACCAACCGGCCTGGGTGCAGTATCTGCATTGGCTCGGTCATGTCGCGATCGGCGACTTCGGCTATTCGACGTCCAACTCGGAACCCGTCATCCAGGCGATGCTCGAGCGGCTGCCCGCGACGCTGGAACTGATGGGCGCGGCGCTCGTCCTCTCGCTCGTCGTCGGCGTTGCGCTCGGAATCATCTCGGCGCTCAAGCCGTATTCGTTCCTCGATTACGCGATGACGACGTTCGCGTTTTTTGGCCAATCGATGCCGGTATTCTGGCTCGCGCTCATGCTCCAGATCGCGTTTGCCGTCTATGGGATCACGGCGTTCGGCTATCACTTTGCGCTGCCGTCGGCGTCGATCTCGTCGCTCGATACCTTCGATTGGGGCGATCGGCTCGAACATCTGATCTTGCCGACCATCACGCTCTCGCTGCTCTACATCGCGCAGTGGAGCCGCTTCATGCGCTCCTCGATGCTCGAGGTGATCAAGACCGATTACATCCGCACGGCCTCGGCGAAGGGACTCTCGCGGCGCAAAGTGGTGCTCAAGCACGCGTTCAAGAACGCGCTCATTCCGCTCGTGACGATCATCGCGGTGACGCTTCCGCAACTCGTCTCGGGTGCCGTCGTCACCGAAACGATCTTCGCCTGGCCGGGGATGGGCCGGCTGTTCTTCAACGCGCTCGGGGTGTTCGATTTTTCGCTGTTGATGGGCTATCTGTGTCTGGCCTCGTTTCTGGTCGTGTTCTCCAACTTGCTGGCCGACATCGCGTATGCGATGCTCGACCCGCGCGTGAAGTATTCGTGAGGCGCGGCTGATGTACGCAGGGCCTGGGCGCGGCGTGCAAATGCGGCTCGATGTCGGCGCGGCCGAAACCGCTGCCGAGCACGAATTCGCCGAGAGCCGGCACGTGGCGTGGCGGCGCTTCCGGCGCCACAAGCTCGCGATGGGCGGCGCCATCGTGCTGCTGCTGCTCATCGTCGTCGCGCTGTTCGCAAACGTTCTCGCGCCGCTGAATCCGGATTTCCAAGATCCCGCTTGGAGCGGTTATCCGCTCGCGCCCGGCGTCGCGCACCATCTGCTCGGCACGGACGAACTCGGCCGCGATCTCCTCTCGCGGCTCATGTACGGGGCGCGGATTTCGCTGACGGTCGCGTGCTTCAAGGTGATGCTGCCGGTGGTGATCGGCGCGATCATCGGCGCGATCGCCGGCTACTACGGCGGCTTGATCGACTTCTGGCTGATGCGATTCACCGATGTCTTTCTCTCGATTCCGCTGCTGCCGCTCTTGCTCGTGCTGACCGCGATCGTCGCCGCGACCTCGAACAAGGCCTCGCTGAGCTTTCTCACGATCGTGGGCATCATCGGGGGCCTCTCGTGGCCGACGGTTGCGCGGCTCGTGCGCGCGTCGTTTCTGACGCTGCGCGAACGCGAGTTCACCGAGGCCGCGCGTGCGCTCGGCAATCGCGACGGACGGATCATCTTCCGCCATCTCCTGCCCAACGCCGTCGCGCCGATCATCGTTCAGGCCACGCTGGACATCGCGGCCGTCATCACGACCGAGTCGACACTCTCGTTCCTCGGCTTCGGCATTCAGCCGCCGACCGCGTCGTGGGGCAACATGCTCGC
>PLAE01000128.1 GCA_003134035.1 Candidatus Velthaea versatilis | reverse complement strand
CGCGCGACCCGCTGATCACGGTCGATACGGTTCTCGCTCGGTGGGCCTAGCCCGATCGCCGACAGGGTGGCTCGTTTCGCGGTGTGCCGCGGAACGCGAGTGGATAGAGGTTGCGTTCCCGGGCGAATGTTTGTAGCGCCTCGGCGGAGAGGCGGTTGGGCTCGAAGCAGAGGCGCTTCGGCATTCCGGCGACATCGAAGCGATCGCAGGCGGGTCGCAAGCGGTCGACGATCGCCGGATCGCCATAGAGAACGGTTCCACCCCGCACGACGAGCGCGACCGATTGTGGCGTCGACGCGACGACGGCCGCGTACGCATCCGGGGCGTGCGGCGCAAAGAGCGCAAGATCGGCAACATAACCGGGCGCGATGCTGCCGATCTGCGCATCGACGTGCGCGGCTCGCGCGGCGCCTGAGGTAACCATGTGCCACAAGTCTGCGTCGCTCAGGCCATCGTGGAGCTCGGTACGATCGTAGAAGCTCGCGCACGCGAGTTCGCGATTCAGGTTCATCGAGCCCGACGGGAGCCAATCCGAGCCGAGCGCGAGCGGAATGCCGAGCCGGTGCGCTTCGAGCACATCGAGCGTGTGGCCGTAGAGCGCGAGATTGCTTCGCGGCGACCAGACAATTGCCGCCCCCCGCGCGGCGACCAGCGCAAGATCCGCCGGTGTCAGTGCGACCGCGTGGATGAGCGTGGCTTGCGGCATGATCCAATCGTTGCTCGTTCCGCCGCCGCCGGGCTGCGGGGTGACGTCATACGTGAGCGAACTCTCGCAGCGGAACTCGTTGCGAGCGGCATCATTCGTCCCCTCAGCCACATGCGCGAGAAACGCGCTGGTCCGTGCGACTTGCGCCTGCGTCGCGGGGTGTGCACCGTAATCACAGTCGCTCGTGCGCATGATGCCGCGTCCGTCATCGAGCGGAAAGACGCGGTAGGTCACCGGGCGCACCGGCAACCCCTCGAGCCCGGCAGCGAAGTCGAGGTTTCGGAGCAGGCCGGGCGCCATGCCCTCGCCGACGGTGGACGTGGTTCCCCCAACGAGGAAACGGAGCTCGCCCCAGGCGATCACGCGTGTGTCGTGGTCGCTCGTGAAGTCCTCCGTCTTGTGATGGCCGTCAAGGCCGAGCCGCCATTCGTGTCGGTGCGCGAACCGTTCGCCCGTATCCGGCCGCGGCGCGACGCCGGCAAAATCGATGTGATCGTGCGTGTTGATGAGGCCGGGCGAGAGCACGTCCGTGGGACAACGAACGACGCTAATGTCGCCCGCGTGCAATCCGCAAGCGGTTCCGACACAGGCAATGCGCCCATCCGCGCCAACGCGCACGCTCCCGTGCGGCTCGACCCCGCTCGGTGTGAGCACGATCGCCTCGATCAAAAGACCAGCGATGTGTCCGCGATGCACGCTGCAGGGTCCGGCTGCCGTAGCCCCCGATTCGGCTCGCCCGAGTACCAGCAAGAGCAATGCGAACGCTAGCGAGCCGAGCACGCGGAACGTCATCGTCCGGATGCGGTCCATCGCGCTCACGAACCACCGAGCGTTTTGAAGAGTAATCGCTTGAAGCCGTCGTTTGACGCTGCGGTACACAGGTTCACATTCGGCGGCGGCGTCGGTCGCAAATCGTACCGATTCTCACCGTAGAGAATCGTTCCGCGCGTGAATTGGCCCTCGAGTTGGATCTCCGCGTAAATTGCTTTGAATCCCGATGCGATCGACGGGTCGATGATGAGTGCAACGGCCATCGGGTCGGCGTTGACCGAACCCGTTGCGTTTCTCGCGCTCGTTTCAAACGAGAGTCTGAGGGCGTTGCTTTCCATGAAAAAGCGACTGAGTGGCGTGTTGAACGTCGCGATTTGGTCGAAGTCGGTCTTCATCAAGATCGTGGCGCCTGGACCGCCTAAGCCCATCATGATCGGTGCGCCTTAATTCTGGACGACCTGAACCGCTGCGGGATCGTCGAGGTAATTGTAACCGGGGACCGCGCCGCCCGGTCCGCCGACGAACACGATCCCTTTGATTTGGTGGGCGATCGCCGGCTCCATCAGCAAGGCCATCGCGACGTTGGTTAGCCCGCCGAGGGCGGCGATGACGACCTCGCCCGGATACTTCTTCACGATGCGGCGGATCGCATCGACCGCGTGCTCACTCGAGACCTGTTGCTTGACGTCCGGAGTTTGGAAGCTCCCGAGACCATATTTGCCATGGATGAACGTGGCGACGGGATACGGACGATGCAGCAGCGGGGCGGACATGCCGGCGTGAACCGATATCTTGCCGCTGTGCCCGGCGAGATCGACCAGAAAGAGCGCGTTGCGAACTTGCTGCTCGTAGTTCGGACCGAGATTTCCCGGACAGACGGTGATCGCTTCGACGTGCAGATTCGGCGCACCGAGTGCCATCAGGATCGCCGTCGCATCGTCGTTTCCGGGATCCGTGTCGACGATGACGCGATGATTATCCAAAAATCGCGGCAGCGGCGTGTCCGAAACACCCGGCTCTGCGGCCAATGCGTTCTTTCCCGCAGCCAACATCGCCGTGCCGGCAACGCCCATCTTCAGTAGGTTCAAGCGACTGATCATGCGTGTTTCACCTCGATTGCATCAAAGGGAGTTGGCGTTTCGCGGGCAGGCCGCCGGTCAGCTCGCACCAGCGTCGAGACCCGAGATGAAGGAGTGGTGCACGAACTCGAAGCTCTCGTCGATGTTTTGCTTG
>PLAE01000031.1 GCA_003134035.1 Candidatus Velthaea versatilis | reverse complement strand
CCGATCTCGCGCTGCGCGGCGGAATGTTCGTGAGCGTCACGGCCCTCCGGGCACGCAAATCCAACGTGTTGCGCGTGCCCAGCTCGGCGGTGATCGGCGCGGGCGCACCGGGCGCGTCGGTCTTTGCTGCGATTGACGGAAAAGCAAAGGTCATCCCGGTCCACGTCGGTCTAGAAACCGAAACGATGACCGAAGTCAGCGGCAAGGGGCTCGCACCCGGAACGCTCGTTGTCACCTCACCGCCAAATGGCTTGGAAGACGGTTCGGAAATCATGGGAGCGGGAATTGCGACGCCGACACCCGCAGCGCCGGGAAGCGCGAAATAGTATGCTGCGTATTTTCGTCGAGCGTCCGATTCTCTCGAGCGCCATCGCGATGCTCATCCTGCTCGCGGGACTTGCATCGATTCCAACGCTGCCGATTGCGGAGTATCCACAAATCACGCCACCGACCGTTACGGTCACGAGCACGTACATCGGCGCCGATGCCACGACCGTCGAGTCGGCGGTCACGAATCCCCTCGAAGAGGGGATCAACGGCGTTCAAGGTTTGCGCTATATGTCGTCGACCTCGTCGAACGCCGGCGTCTCGACGATCACCTGCACCTTCGATCCGTCACGCGATGTCGATCTGGCGGCCGTCGATGTGCAAAATCGCGTCCAGAACGCACAAGGCCAGTTGCCGTCCGCAGTCACCCAAACCGGCACGCAGATAACGAAATCATCAGGCGGCTATCTCATGGCGATCGCCTTCACCGCGAAGGACGCGCATGAAACGACGCTCGCGCTCAGCAACTACTTGGATCGGAACATCAGCGACCCGCTCCTACGTGTCGAGGGCGTAAGTAACGTCATCATCTTTGGCGCGCGACGCTACGCGATGCGCATCTGGCTGGATCCGCGCAAGCTCCAATTCTACGGCCTGGGCGCGAGCGACGTGACGGCCGCCGTCGCGAATCAGAACGTTCAGGTGCCGGCCGGAGCGCTTGGTGAGGAACCGGCGCCCGCGGGACAGGCGAGCACGATCAACGTGCACGTTCCGGGCGAACTTGCCGACCCGGCGGCCTTCGGTGCGATCGTCGTCAAACACGGCGCGAACGGATCGATTGTGCGGCTCGCCCAGGTCGCGCGCGTTGAACTCGGCGCTCAAGACTACGCGACGAGTCTGCTCTTCGACCACCAGACGGCGGTGGGCCTCGGTATCCAGATCAATGCCAGTGCCAACGCGATCGCGGTCGCAAACGGCATACGCACGACCTTGGAACGCCTCCGGCCTACCTTTCCGGGCGGCGTCGATTACGAGATCCCCTATGACACGACGCTCTTCGTGAGCGAGTCGTTGCGTGAGGTGATCATCACGCTGCTCATCGCGATCGTGCTCGTGGTCGCGACGATCTTCTTGTTTCTCCAAGATTGGCGGACCACACTCATACCGGTCATTACCATCCCCATCTCGCTGATCGGAACTTTCGCCTTCGTGTACGCGTTCGGGTTCTCGATCAACACGCTCGTGCTGTTCGGATTGACGCTGGCGACGGGACTCGTCGTCGACGATGCCATCGTGGTGATCGAGAACATCGCGCGCGTGATGCGCGAGGCGGGGGACAAAGAAAACCGGCGCGAGGCCACCGTCAAGGGGCTGGGCGAGATCGTGGGTGCGGTGATCGCGACGTCGGTCGTCTTGCTGGCGGTCTTCATTCCAACGGCGCTCGTACCGGGGATCACCGGAGCGATTTACAAGCAGTTCGCTTTGACGATCGCTTTTTCGATCGCTCTGTCGGCGGTGCTCGCCCTAACGTTGACACCAGCCCTCGCGGCCCTCGTCATGGGCAGTGAGTCGAAACCACGCTTCATTCTCTTCGTGAAGTTCAATGAAGGCTTGGCCTGGCTCACCGCCGCGTACGGACGACTCCTCGGCGGCGTGATCCGGCTGCGCTATTTGGTCGCGGCCGGGCTCGCCGCTGTGCTCGTGGCCACGTACGTGCTGTTCATCGTGACGCCGACCGGCTTTCTGCCCGAGGAGGATCAAGGGGCGATCATGAGTTCCGTGCAAGCGCCGGACGGCGCATCGCTCAACGTCACCAATGGTGTAATCGCGCAGCTCGAAAATGACGCGTTCCGCAATCCCAACGTCGAACACGTTTTCGGCGTCGGCGGCTACGGGTTCAATGGCGAGGCAACGAATTCGGGCATCGCGTTCGTCACCCTTAAACCCTGGGGTAAGCGTTCGGGCAACGCGAACTCCGCCCAGGGCGTCATCGAAGCGCTTTCTCCGGCGGTCGCGCAAATTCCGCAGGCATCGACCATCCTCATCAATCCACCCTCGATTCAAGGTCTTGGAACCACCGGCGGCTTCGACTTCGAGCTTGAGGACTATCAGTCGGGACCGCTCACGGAGCTTGGCGCAGCGAGCGGAAAGCTCATCGCGGATGCAAATCACGATCCGACCCTCACCCGCGTGTTTACTTCATTCACCGCGAGCGGACCGCAAATCAACGCCGTCGTCAACCGCGCGCAAGTCGAGCAGCTCGGCGCGAATATCCCCGACGTCTTCAACGACATCTCGACGGCGCTGGGGAGCGACTACGTCAACAACTTCACCTATTTAAATCGCACATATCGCGTGTACGTGCAAAATGACGGGTCGTTTCGCAAGGATGCGCTCGACGTAACGCGCGTCGTCGTGCCGAATACCTCGGCGTCGAGCACCGCTTCGGGGACGGGCACGCAACTTACGGGTTCGAGCGTGGGAACGACAACAACGGCGTCGATCGGTTCGGGAACGGCGACGGTGCCACTCTCGAGCTTGGTCAACGTTTCGCGCGGGAGCGCCGCACCGTTGATCACGCACTACAACCTCTATCGATCGGTCGAGATTCAAGGGAGTCAAGCTCCGGGGAAGAGCACCGGACAAGCGATCGCGGCGATGCAAAAGCTGGCCGCGAAACTCGACCCGTTACGCTATCACTATGCCTGGACGGGCATCTCACTCGATGAGACGTCGTCCGGCTCGACGACGCTGCTCATCTTCGCGATGGCGTTGATCGTCGTGTATCTCGTCCTCGCGGCGCTGTATGAAAATCTCGGTGACCCGCTCGTTATCTTGCTCTCGGTCCCAGCGGCACTGCTCGGCGCGGTCGGCCTGCTGCTGCTTCGCCATATCACCAGTGACGTGTATGCGCAGATCGGCTATGTGATGCTGATCGGACTGGCGGCGAAGAACGCCATCCTGATCGTTGAGTTCGCGATTCAGCAGCGGGCGACGGGGAAGTCTCCGGCCGAGGCCGTGGTTGCCGCCGCGCAGACGCGGTTGCGGCCGATCCTCATGACGTCGGTGGCGTTCATCGCCGGGCTCATGCCGCTCGTGTTTGCCAGCGGCGCCGGCGCGTCGAGCCGTCACTCGCTGGGAACAGCCGTGGTCGGCGGCATGATCGTGTCGACGGTCCTCAATCTGATTGTCGTGCCCGCGATGTACATCATTTTCGATGACTTCGGTGCCGCGCTCGGGCGCGTCGCCCGGCGCTTGACCGGTAAGCCAGAAGCCAAACCCGTTGCTGCGGGGTCGAATCCGTGAGCCGCGTCGCAGACCGGGTACTCGGCATGTTCGCAAGCCGAAGAGCGCCGGCCCAAGTCGCCTTTGAGGTGACGCGGCTGGGCCCGATCATGACCCCCCAGGCGGACGAACCGCACGAGGCATGGGGCGTGCTCAATCCGGGCGGCGTTCGCGGTCCGGACGGCACGTTGCATCTCTTTCCGCGGCTGATCGCCGAGGGGAATTACTCGCGCATCGGGCACGCGCGGGTTCTGTGCGAGAACGATCGGCCCGTCGGCGTCGAGCGCCTGGGCGTCGCACTCGAACCGCACGAGCACTACGAAGTGAGCGCGGGCGGCGGCGGCATCGAAGACCCCCGCGTCGTGTACGTGCCGCTCATCGAGCGCTATATCATGACCTATACGGCGTTCGTGCCGTACGAGCCGAAAATCGCCGTCGCCGTGTCGCGCGATCTGCAAACATGGGAGCGGCTGGGCGTCCTGCGGTATGCCGAAGAGTGGGGCGCGCGAGCGATCCAGCTCGTCGGCAACAAGGATGCCTCGTTCTTCCCCGAGCCGGTGCTCGATCCGCACGGGGTTCGGTCCTTCGCGATCCTGCACCGCCCGACGGCCCGCGTCCGGCTGCGTTTTGGGGATAAGGAGCTCATCATGCCGCCGCGCGGCCACGACCACCGCGAGAGCATCTGGATCTCGTATGTCCCCGTCGACGCCGTCATCGAGGACATCGCGAATCTCACCGCGGTTACCGGGCGTGAACCGCTGATGGGTCCGCAGGAGCCGTGGGAGGCGGTAAAAATCGGTGGCGGTGCTCCGCCGGTGCGCATTCCGAGCGGCTGGCTCTTTACCTATCACGGCGTTTCACAGGTTGCCGAGCACCTCCAATACTCGATGGGCATCGCGATTCTCGATGCGGAGCGCCCCACGCGCGTCCTCTATCGCACGCCGCTTCCCGTTCTCGCGCCCGAAACCGACTACGAACGAAACGGCTTAACGTCGAATGTCGTCTTTCCGTCGGCCACCGATCAGCGATCGGATCGCGTCATCGATGTGTATTACGGTGCGGCCGACCGCGCCATCGCCGCGGCGCGTGTCACCTTGCCGAGCGAACTGCTCTCGAACACGCTGCGATGAATCGCGCCGGCAATCGACGGGCGTTTCTCGGCTCGGCCGCGGCGCTGATGAGCGCTGGCACAGCGCTCGCGCCGGCACTTGCCCGGACGCCGAGCGACGGGCATCCGGCGGCGGACCGCGTCGTCTCGCATGCGCTCGTGCTCAGCGGCGGCGGCGCTCGCGGCGCCTATCAGGCCGGTCTCATTTGCGCCCTCGCCGAGCGAGCCGGCATCGCGGACGGTCATCCGCTGCTCCCCTACGAGCTGATCTGCGGGACGTCGATCGGCGCGATCAATGCGTGGTTCGCCGCGACGGGACAGTACGCGGCGCGGCGCGCGGCGTGGGGGAAGCCTCGCCCATGAGAATCTCTTCGAGATCAAACGTCCATATACGGCGCTCGTACACCCGCATCGATTCATCGCCGAGCGACTCTACGCGGCTCTGCGCTTGATCTCCGGCATCACCGCGCACGAAGTCGGTGTCGCGCGCAGCGAGCCGATTTTGAGCGGGATGGCGAAACACATCAATCCGCGAATGCCGGTTCTTACGCCGCTGGCCTGGGTCGCAACGAACCTCACAACGCAAACGGCGGAATACTTCTATCGCTTGCCGCCTTCGTTCGACGGGCGTTCCCGCCGCGCATCGAACGCGCGCTGCGGTTGACGCTGGGCAAAGACGTCGTGATCCGCGAGGCATCGGCGTGCGCTCCGTTGCTCCTTGTAACTCCATGTTGGGTGCGCTGCAAGCGACGCGTTCGTGGGTACTAGTCAATCAGCATGGCTAGCGTGCGGATAACCGTAGCCGAGGAGTTCGGCATCGGCGGTCGCGGCGGAATCTAGGAAACGGCCGGCGCTTTGCGTGATGTTATCGAGAATCACATCTTCCAAATCGTTGCGTTGCTTGCCCTGGAACCGCCACCCCGGCTTGCCCGTACGAGCGCCACCCATGGGACCCAAAGGAGGCCGATGTACTCATAGCTTCTGGCGGCCGTTGGCAAAACCTGAGGGACGCCTCCGGATTGACGCGCAATCGACGTCCGCCAAGCAGCACACGTTGGCCATGCGGATGACACCTTCACGAGCGACGAGCGTGAACCGGAAACGATTGCTCCGGCGGGCAATCGGGTTGGGCAATCCCCCTCTGCTAGTCGAAGTCAAGCGAGTATTGTAGTTGGATCGACGCGACGACATCGTGAAAAAGGCGGCTGATCGGAACAGGCGTCCGGACCATCCCGCAGCCAATCTCTCACTGCCGGAGTCCGATCCGGCGTATCCGATCCTCGCGAGCATTCTGGGCGTCGTCCCGGCGTCGCGTTGGACGTTTGCACGACTCGAAGCAAATGGCGAGATCGGCGCGCAATTCGGCTCGCACGCGCAAGGTACCACGTACGCTCGGCTCGCCGATGAATTGAAGCGCCAGCGCGCCAAAGCTCCGGTCGGGCCGCGCATCGCTGCGACCCTCGGCACGCTCGATGACTACGCCAGCGGTATCACGCTGGTCTTCGCCGACGCGCGCGCGAACTTCGGTCTCCTCACCCTGCTGCGAACGGCTGACCTGGGGCCGTTTACCTCTAGCGAGATTAGCATGTTGACGTTCGCGCTCGACGCGGTCTCCGACCAGCTTTCGGCGCTTCGGTTGCAACAGCGCCGTGCGCCGGCACATGCTCCGCGCAAGTCCGCAACGGAGGCCGTCAACTCGGACCGCCGCAAAGGGGCGTTCTACGTTTTGAACAGCGATCTCCAGATCGTTTTGACGTGGAGCTCTGAAGATCAGCGCCGCATCGCCCTCACTGGGCTGCATACCCGGATCGCTGAACGCTTACCAAGCGTGCTCGAGGAAACGGTGCGCGAATTAACCTCGGCTTGGGCCGGCGACTCGGTCAACGAATCCGGAGTGGCCCGGCCCGTACCGTTTCTCGTCGTTCGAACGCACCCGATGTCGGGTCCGGCGGGGCTTTTCATCGGCGTGCGGATCGATCGCTTTCAACCGCCGAATTCACTGACGGGCGCGGCGTCGCGATTCCAAATCACGCCTCGCGAAGTCCAGGTGCTCGCGCTCCTGCTCGACGGCAACCACCTCGACGACATTGCGCGCCAACTCTACATCACCTCATCAACGGTTCAAGATCACATCAAGAGCATGCTCGACAAGACCGGCAGCTCGAACCGCAGCGCGCTCATCGCCCGCGTGCTAGGCTGGGAGGCGATTCCGAGCGCCGAGCTTCGATAACCTGGAGTCCGATTGCGTAACCTGCACTTGAAGTGTCTGTTGCATCGAGCGACGAGCGCCTATCCTCAGTTCACGAGAACACAGCGGGAAAGTGCGCACCAAGAATTTCTGCACCCAACAAAAGAAGCGGCGTAAGGATTCGCGCCTTAAGCTGTGACGGCGAACTTCGCAGACGATTCGGCCCTTGGCCGTCAGGAACTTTGCACGATGAATAGCGCGCCCAGGGCAAATATCGCGATGATGCCCATCACGGCGATGGTTGGCGACACGACAAGACCCAAGCCGACGCACGTCAGCGCGGCGGCACTTACGATCGGCAGCGGCGACCGAACGCTATAGGTCCCAACGACCTCGCCGACGGCTTCGGTATTTTTCGCCTGCGCGTCGTCACCCCAGAGATCGGCTTCGCGCTCGGCCACGATCATGTAACCAGCGATGAAACTGAGCGCGAATGCCAAGAACCCCAAGAGGATCGTGCCGGCCGGCTCGCGCGCCAGCAGCCAATACACGACGGCGATGACGATTGCGAACGCGCCCGAACTCAAGAAGAGCCGCAATCCCACCTTCATCGAACGGCGCTCGGATCGCGCTCGGGATGGCGCGCGTCGAAAACCGGCCGGTCGCTGCGGATCGGCGGCAAGCGATCGAAGTTGTATTCAGGCGGCGGCGACGTCGTCGCCCACTCTAGTGAATTCGCCTCCCATGGATCGTCGCCGACCGGCGTGCGGTCGAACGCACTGACGACCACGTTCCAAAGAAAGACCAGCACGCCGATGGCCATCAGATATGACCCCGCGGTTGCAATTGCGTTGAGCAGCGGCAACACTCCCGTGGCGTCGTACGTGTAGACGCGCCGCGGCATCCCTTCGAGCCCCATGAAATGCATCGGCAAGAAGGTGACGTTGAAGCCGATGAACAGCAGCCAGAAACTCCACGCGCCAAGACCCTCGCGCAGCTTGCGCCCAAACATCTTGGGCCACCAGAAGAAGAGTGCCGCGAAGATGGCAAATAAGCTGCCGCCGCCCAGCACGTAATGCATATGCGCCACGATGAAATACGATTGATGAGCCTGGAAATCAATCGGCGGTGAGGCGATCATCACGCCCGTTATTCCGCCCAGCAGAAAATTCACCAGAAAGCCGAGCGCGAACAGCATCGGGGTCTCGAATGAGATCGATCCACCCCACATCGTCGCGATCCAATCGAAGAACTTCACCCCGGTCGGTACCGCGATGAGGAACGACATGAAACTGAAGAACGGATCGTCGACGGCCCCGGTCGTGAACATGTGGTGCGCCCAGACACCCATCGACAGCCCGGCGATCGCGAACGCCGCGAGCACGATCCCGGTGTAGCCGAAAATCGGCTTGCGCGAGAACACCGGGATGATCTCGCTGATCACCCCGAAGTACGGCAGAATCATCACGTAGACTTCGGGATGGCCAAAAAACCAGAACAAGTGCTGCCAGAGGAGCGCGCTGCCGCCGTAAGCCGGATCGAACGCATGTCCGCCGAAATTCCGATCGACGAAGAGCAGCAGCAGATCGGCGGCAAGCGCCGGAAATGCCATGAAAATCAGCAATGAGGTCGCGACCATCTCCCAGGCGAAGATCGGTATGCGCCACATCGTCATCCCCGGCGCCCGATAAACGAACACCGTGGTGATGAAATTGATCGACGTCAAGATGGTTGCAACCGAAACGATAAAGACGCCGACGATCCAAAGGTCTTGACCCAGGCCCGTCGATATCTTGATCTCCGATAAGGGCGCATAGGCCGTCCAGCCGGTGGCCGCCGCACCTTCATTGGTCGCCGCGCCCGCGAAGATCACCAGCCCGCCAAAGAGGAACATCCAATACGAGGTCGCGTTTAGGCGCGGAAACGCCATGTCGGGGGCGCCGATTTGCAGCGGAAGCAGAAAGTTCGCCAGGCCCAGCGCGAACGGCGCGACGAACAGGAAGATCATCGCGGTTCCGTGCAGCGTGAAGAGCTGAGCGTACGTATGAACGCCCACGAAATCGTTCGCGGGCCGTGCCAGTTGCGTGCGGATCGCGAGCGCCAACAGGCCTGCGACTCCGAAGTACACCAGGCTCGTCGTGAGGTACAAAATTCCAATGCGTTTGTGATCGGTAGTCGTGATCCAACTCAGGAGATCGGCGCGCGGCTGCCTGGCGAGTGTGGCGCGGGCAGTCGTCATGACGGCCCGCTCTTGAGCCACCGCGCATAGTCAGCCGGTGGGACGACTTTTACGCTGAAGCCCATCAAGGCGTGCGCGTAGCCGCAGAATTCGGCGCAGTGTCCAACATAGGTACCGTCTTTCTCGGGTCGGAGGTCAAATACCGTAATGCGGCCCGGAATCGCGTCGCGCTTGAACAGGAACGCGGGCACCCAGAAGGCGTGATTGACGTCGCTCGAGGTCAGAATGATGCGCGTCGTCTCGTTGCGCGGCAAGACGAGTTGGGGCACGTCGGAAAACGAGCCTTGCACGGTCGGCCCGCCGCGATAGCCGAAACTCCAGCCCCAGCGGTAAGCGTTGACAGCCACCGTTACGTCCGGATAGGGGACGAGCGCTTCGACTCCGGCTTCGGCGCGGTACGTATAGATGAAGAGAATGCAGACGAGCACGAGCGGAACGAGGGTCCAGGTGATCTCGAGCGCGATGTTCGTGCGAAGTTGCGCCGGAAGCGTGGTCGCGGCGCCGCGTTTTCGGCGCCAGCGTAAAAGCGCGAACGCGACCAGACCCCAAATGATGAGCGCAACGACGGCTCCGGCGCAAAGAAAAAGCAGCCAATTCGATGCCATCAGCGACGCCTGCGTCGTCACCGGCTGGGGCCACCACGAGCGTCCCATGGATGCAAGGATGCCCCGTTTTGAACAGCTCGAATCGGGTAACGAGAAAATATGGAATCAGCAGACGGATGAGGTCGGTCGCGATCCGTGCCCATCCGCTCGTGTTCGGCGTCGTCGTCTTCTTAGCGTCGGAATCGATGCTCTTTGCCGGGCTGCTCGCGGCTTGGTACGACCTGCGCGGGCTTACCGGGCAATGGATGCCGAGCGGAACCCGAATCGACTTGGGGCTCGCGACATTCGGCACGGTGCTGCTGGGCGCCGGCAGCGTGACGATGGGCATTGCCCAAGTTGCGGCCGCCCGACGACGCCGGCGCATCGCACGAGCGATGCTCGTCCTGACCTTGTTCTGCGCGCTCGGTTTCGTGTACACGGCACTGCGGGATTGGTCGCTGGCGAACTTTCAAATCAGCAGCAGCGCGTACGGTACGCTCTTTTACGTGCTGACCGGCACGCACTTGGCGCACGTCATCGCAGGCGCCGTGTTGCTGACCGCAGTCACGCTCTTTCTCGGCCGCCCGGCCTTCACGCGAGACGACACGGCCGGCGTTGAAGCGATCGCCTATTACTGGCACTTCGTTTTCGTGGTGTGGCTCGCGGTCTACGCGACTATCTACCTCATTCGATGAACACCACTTTGCTGGCGACGGCGATCGTCGCGGCGCTCGCGAGCGCCGGCGCGGCTGCGGCCCGCGCCGATCCGGCCGTCGTCGGATTGCTCGCTGCCCTCGCGTTCGCGGCGATTACCATCTGGGCGGGGTCGGCCGCACTCGCGCTGCGAGCACCCGATGACTGCACCGAGCCGCGCCAGCGTCCGGCGATCGCCCAACCTGGCAACGAGCCGACCCTAACGCGCGGTGGCGTGTTCGGACGCATTTGGATATTTGCCATCGGCGCATTCGGGCTCGCGACGATCGTGCCGATCGTCTCGCTCGGGCGGCGCGCACGTGTCGCTGTCGGAACAGTCTGGACCGCCGGCGCACGGGTCGTCACGGAGCAGGGCCGCCCGCTGCGACCTGATGATATCGCGCTCGGCGGGGTGACCACGGTTTTTCCAGAGGGGCACGTTGGAGCACAAGATGCGGCCGCGCTGCTCATTCGCGTCGAGGACAATGCCATGCTGACAAACCACGCGTGGGCTCCGCGCGGCAACGTCGCGTTCTCGAAGATCTGTACCCATGCCGGCTGCCCGGTCGCGATTTACCGGCATGCGGACTACATGCTGTACTGCCCTTGCCATCAGTCGCAATTCTCGGTCCTCTTCGGTGCGCGGCCGGTCGCCGGGCCGGCGACGCGCGCGCTGCCGCAGCTCAAGCTCGCAATCGGGCCGGATGGGTATCTGGTAGCGCGCGGAGACTTCAGCGGACCCGTCGGACCCGACGACTGGAATCGGCCCGCGTGATTACCCGCCGCGTCGGCCGCTTTTTCGACGAACGTCTTGGGACGGGCGCGGTGCTCCGCGCGGCGTTCAAGAAGATCTATCCCGACCACTGGTCTTTTTACCTCGGCGAATTCGCCCTCTACTGCTTCGTGCTGCTGGTCGTCACGGGCGTGTGGTTGACGTTCGTCTACGATCCGTCGACGACGGGGGCGTATCCATCGGTCCTCGCCTTGGGGCGCAACGATCCGATCGGATACCTGATCCGGCAAGTTCACCATTGGAGCGCCGTGGTTTTTGTTGCCGCGATCATCGTGCACATGGCGCGCATCTTCTTTACCGCAGCGTTTCGTAAGCCGCGCGAAATCAACTGGATCATCGGCATCCTGTTGCTCGTGCTCGCATCGTTGACGGGCTTTACCGGCTACTCGCTGCCGAACGACGCCTTGTCGGGGACGGGTTTGCGCATCGGCATGTCAGTCGCATTGTCGATGCCGTTCATCGGCGCCTGGGCTTCCAACTTAGTCAACGGCGGTGCGTATCCCGGCCCCCTGTTGCTGCCGCACATCTACACCATCCACGTGTACTTTTTGCCGGTGCTCATTGCGCTGTTGCTCAGCCTGCATATGGGCATGCTGGTCCTGCAGAAGCACACCCAGTTTGCGCGCGACGAGTCCGTTGTCGTGGGCCGCCGGTTCTTTCCCGATTATTTCCTGCGCACGATCGCCGCGTTCGGCGCGACAGTGACGGTTGTGGTTGCCCTGGCGGCGGTGATCGAGATCAATCCGATCGAGCGTTTCGGCGAGTACCGCTACTGGCTGGTGCCCAACCCGGCGACGCCCGATTGGTACGCGGGTTGGCTTGACGGTGCGCTGCGGCTTGGACCGGCCGTCGAGTGGCGGATCTTCGGTCATCCCGTGCCGGCGGTATTCTGGCCCGGCCTGGTCTTGCCGGGGATCGCACTCATGGTCATCGTCGCTTGGCCCTGGATCGATGCGCGCCTCACGCGCGACACCGCCTATCACGACGTGCTCGTGCCGCCGAGCGCCGCGCCCTGGCGCGTCGGCGTCGGCGCGGCCCTGCTCACCGCGGGTGTGGTGCTCACGCTCGCGGCAACCGACGACCAACAGGCACTCGCGTTGCACGTTCCGATTGCGGCGCTCGTTACGGTCGATCGGCTGGCGTTCGCCTTCGGAACGATCGCCGTCGGCCTCGTCGCGACGGTCTTCGCCTCGAATGTTCGGGCGCGGCGCGATCGGCACGGTGCCGAGTCCGAGCGCGTGATCGTACTCGTGCGCAACGAGCAGGGCGGATTTGAGGAAAAGCCGGTGCGGTCGGCATGATCGACACCGTTTCGCTGCTCGTGGGCCTGTCGCTCGGTGTCGCGGCGGTCGCCTATACGTGGGCGCTGGGCCGCGTGCGGAGCAAGCACCGGCCGTTTCCACACCTCGCCGTCGCTGCCTTTGCGGCCGGTCTCGTCGCGATCGGCCTGTCGCTCGTGGGTCCCGCGGACGACTTGGCGGATCGTTCGCTGGCCTGGCATATGGTGCAGCACCTCGTGCTGGTCAGCATCGCCGCACCGTTGCTGCTGCTCGGCGCGCCCATGCGGTTGGCGCTTGCGGCGCTGCCGCCGCGTGCCGCGCTCCGGCTCGTAGCCGTGCTCAAGTCGTGGCCGCTGCGAGTGGTCACGCATCCAGCCGTCGCCTGGCTGCAATTCGCAATCGTGCTGTATGGCACGCATTTCTCGCCGCTCTACGAAGCAGCGTTGGAACATCCGCTCGTCCATGCCTTCGAGCACGCACTGTATCTGGGCTCGGGACTCATCTTCTGGACGCCGCTGCTGGCCGTCGCGCCGGCGCCGCACGCGCCACCCTATCCGGTGCGCTTGCTCGGGCTCTTCGCGGCCTTGCCGATGAGTGCGTTCCTGGGTTTTCTTTTTTACGTGACGCAGCATGTGATGTACGCGCACTACGCCGCGCGGCCGGGGGCGCTCGCCGATCAGGCCAGCGCCGGGACCGTGATGTGGGTCGCGGGCGGGCTGCCGCTCTTCGCGGCGCTGCTCGGCTGCGTTGCCGCCTGGGGCGCACGCGAGCGTCGACTCGGCGCGGTCTTGTGATGATCCCCTTTCTGCTCAGCACGGTGGTGGCAGTTGCGACTCCGGAGCGAGTCGCGGGAAAATTCAGTTATCTGACGCGCTGTGCATCGTGCCACGGGACAGACCTGCGCGGCGGCGACGCCGCGCCCTCCCTGCGCGGTGTCGGCGCCGCTGACCTGGATTTCTGGATGGTCACCGGACGCATGCCCGCCGCCGTCCCCTGGATCGAAGTAGGTCACCGCGGGCAACAGATCAGCACGCGCGAGGTTCGAGCGATCGAAGCCTACGTGACGAACTTGGCGCCGGGCGGTCCGCCGATTCCCGAGATCGCGACCGGCGGCAATCTGACGCATGGACGCGCACTCTTCACGCAGAATTGCCAGCAATGTCACGGGGTTGATGCGAGCGGTGCGTCGATTGGGGACCGCGGCGAGTGGGCGCCATCGCTGCACGCTGCGAGCATTACCCAAGTTGCCGAAGCTGTCCGGGTCGGTCCGGACAACATGCCGAAGTTTGCTCCGAGCCAACTCGATGATCCGGCACTGGGCGACCTGGCAACGTACGTCATATCGCTCGATACCGCTGCTGCGACCGGTGCCTTTCCGGTCAGCAGCGGCGGTCCCGTGCCCGAAGGGCTCTACGGCTGGCTGGCCGCCGGATCCCTCGCTCTTTTGGGCTACGCATTTTCCAAACGCTCCGGCCGCACCACGGCCGATGACTCTCGACCGGGAGAAGAACGCCAATGCTGAAGGCCCGGCTCGCCACGGTCATCGTGGGGTGCGCGACGATTGCGCTTGCGTTCGGTGTCGCGTTTGGAGCGCGACCGGGCGCGCGGGCGGCGGTTGCGGCAGCGGCCGTCACCCCCGCGTATCCCGCGGTGACAAACGCGCGCTTACTGGACGCCGCCAAAGACGACGGCTGGTTGATGTTTCTGCGCACCTACCGCAGTGAAGGCCATGCACCGTTTACCGAAGTGAACGCGCGCAACGTGGCGCAACTGCGAGAAGTCTTCACCCATCACGTCACCATCCCCGAAGGCTATGAGGCACCGCCGATCGTCAACGGCCGCACGATGATCGTCACAACGCCGCTCGATCGTGTGTACGCGCTCGATGCGACGACGGGCAAGACGCTTTGGGAATACGACTATCCCGTTCCCAAACAAGCCCTTCGGACCGCCTGCTGCGACATGGTCAATCGCGGCGTGGCGCTGTACGGCTCGATGGCCTATATGGCAACGCTCGACAGTCACGTTCTGGGCATCGACGCCGCAACCGGAAAGGTCGTCTGGAACGCGACCGTTTATCCGACCCCCGGTGTCGGCTACACGATGACCTCGGCGCCGCTGGTCGTCAAGGGACTCGTCATCGTCGGGGACGGCGCGGGCGAATATGGCGGCCGTGGATTTCTGGTCGCGCTCGATGCCAAGACCGGCGCGGAACGCTGGCGGACGTATACGATCCCGGCACCGCGTGAAGCGGGCGGCAAGACGTGGCCGGGAACGATGTACTTGCACGGCGGCGGCGACCCGTGGATCACCGGCAGCTACGATGCCGAAACCGATACGCTCTTGTGGGGGACCGGAAATCCCTCGCCGTGGCTATGGTCCGAGCGCAAAGGCCGCAACCTCTACTCCGACTCGGTCTTAGCCATCGATCCCGCGACAGGCCGAATCAAATGGTTCTTCCAGCAGACACCCAACGACCCATGGGATTACGATGCGACCAATTCACCGGTCCTCGCGGACGTGACGATCGCCGGGCGTAAACGCAAAGTCTTTTACCAAGCCGGACGCAACGGTTGGTTCTATGTCGTCGACCGGACGAACGGCAAGTTCATTTTGATGCAACCGTTTACCAAAGTCACATCGGTCACGGGCTATGACGCAGCGCACGGGATCGGCACGGTCGACGCTGCGCTCAAACCGCGGCCCGGGAAGAACGTCTTTACCTGTCCCGCGTTTTTCGGCGGCGACAATTGGTGGTCGTATTCGTACGATCCGCAAACCGGATATGCGTACGTCCCGACGATGAAGACCTGTATGACGATGGGCGCGCTCAAGCCCACCCCGTTCAAAGCTGGAGCGGGCTATCTCAACGAGAGCTTTACGGTGCAGCACGTTCCCGGCGTTTCCGGCTGGGGCGCACTGCAAGCCATCGAGGTCGCAACTGGGAAGCGGAAATGGAGCATGGACGCGCGCTTCCCATGGAACGACGGGACGTTAACGACCGACGGCGGCCTGGTCTTCAGCGGGACGCCCGATCAGAAGTTTTATGCCCTCGATGCGCGGACCGGAAAAGTGCTGTGGGAGCACCGGATGACGTCGGGCGTCATCGGCCAACCCGTGACCTACCGCGTCGACGGCAGGCAGTATATCGCGGTTCAGTCTGGTTGGGGCGGCGTCTCGCCATTTTGGGGCGGACCGAACATGACTCCGATGTTCAAACACATTCCACTCGGCGGCCGGCTCTACGTTTTTGCGCTGCCGGTTGCGGGAGACAAACGATGAAGGTCGGCTTGCTCTGGATGTCGGCGCTCCTCGGCGCCGCTACCGCCGGCAGCGCCTTCGCCGCCGGGCCACACCCGCGGGCTCGACCGGCACTGGCGTCGTTCACGACCGCCCAAGCGTACCAAGGGCGCTTTGCTTACATTCAGAACTGCGGTGAGTGCCATGGCGGTGATCTCGGCGGACAATTCGGGCCGGCCCTGGCAGGACCGCACAGCAACGTCCCATGGCAAACACCGGCGGCATTCTACAGCTACATGACGCAGCAGATGCCGGTCGGCAACGCCGGCGGTCTCAGCCAAACCGACTACCTCAACATCGCAGCGTTCGTTTTGCAATCGAATGGCCGCCGCGCCGGCGCGAAGCGGCTGACCATAAGCGCCATTACGAACGACACGGCAGCGCTTGATCAATCGCGGTGATCGCCGTACGGCGCCCGACAATGCTCCATCCGCTGCTGCTGCATGAAGCGCCGTGACCGCACCGATGAGATCATCGGGTGTTTTGACAGCCACTCGGCCTTCGGGGGCCCGCCGCCACGCTGCGCGCGGTTGTCGCCTGTCCGGTCAGCGCGATTGGCGATGAGAGGCATCGGTCTCGGAACGTGCGCAAGTCAAAAAGCTGCGGGTTCGTCGAAGCCCTCAACGATGACCAGGCTGCCTTCAGAAACCTGGTGGCGGATCTTCGCGACTTCCTTGTAGCCGGGATCGTTGAAACAATCAACTGCCGCTTGGTAACTCGGAAACGCGAGGACTGTGATGAATGGAAGACCACGGCTTTAAGAAATTATAGGCTACTGAAGTCCCAGGCTGCGTGCTGACCACGAGATCCGAGCGGTCTATAAACGTGCGGTTTCTAAACTAAGCTAAGGCGACGATATCTACGTAGCCGCCTTTGCGAAAGAGAGAGGAAACCCGGTCCTAGCCTCCGTGGATTTCGATCTCCGTTCTGACCTCGCCTTAGACACGACCGCCCGTCGCCGCCTATTCCAGGGGTTTCACGGTAGGCATCCATGCCGGAAGACGGTATCCTTGTGTTCGCCGCCCGCGCCCGGCTCCGATTTGGGTTGCGAGCGGCGCGAGGCCGCCGGCAACCCGATTGCTTACTGAACGTACGAGGCGCTCCATGCGACCGACCCGAGTTGATCCACGATGTCCGTTCGACCGCCATTGGACGGGGGCAACCGCCGGCGCGGGCGGCGTGTGATGGGGGCGTCCGAATCCGATGCGTTGGTGGTGTTCGGCGTGAGCGGAGATCTCGCGCACAAAATGATCTTCCCGGCCCTCTACGCGATGGCGAAACGCGACGTCCTCAAGGCGCCGATCATCGGGGTCGCGTTGTCCGATTGGAATCGCGAGCGTCTGCACCAACGTGTGACCGACAGCATCAAACAGTTAGGCGAAACGCTCGATGAAGGTGCGCTCGAGCACCTCCTCTCGCTAATGACGTATGTCAGCGGTGACTACGCGAACCCCAAAACATTCGTTGCGATCAAACAAGCACTCGCGAAGGCCCAACGCCCGGCGTTCTATCTCGCCATTCCGCCCGCGCTCTTCGAGACGGTGATCAAGGCGCTTGGTACAGCGGACCTTGCACAAAATGCGCGCGTTATCGTCGAGAAGCCGTTTGGGCATGACTTGGCCTCCGCGCGCGAACTCAACCGTGTCGCGCGGTCCGTGTTTCCCGAAGACGCGATCTTTCGCATCGATCACTTTCTCGGTAAAGAAGCGATCATGAACATCCTGTATTTTCGCTTCGCGAATGCGTTTCTCGAGCCCATCTGGAATCGCAACTATGTGGCTAGCGTGCAGATAACCGTAGCCGAGGAATTCGGCATCGGCGGCCGCGGCGGATTTTACGAAACCGCCGGCTGTTTGCGTGACGTCATCGAGAATCACATCTTCCAAATCGTTGCGTTGCTTGCCATGGAGCCCCCGGCAACCCGGGATTATGGAGCGGTTCACACCGAGCAAGCAAAAGTGTTTGAAGCGACGCGGCCGCTCGTGCGCGAGGACGTCGTGCGCGGCCAGTACGCGGGTTACCGCGATGAACCGAATGTGGCAAAGGACTCGGACGTTGAGACGTTCTGCGCCCTGCGCCTCTTCATCGATTCCTGGCGCTGGAAGGGAGTGCCGTGGTATTTGCGTTCCGGCAAATTTCTGGCGACGACGGAGACTGAGGTTCTCGTTGAGTTGAAACCGCCTCCTGCGAATCTCTTCGAGGACTCCGGCTCGGTAGACGCTCCCGGCAACTACCTGCGCTTCCGGCTGTCCCCAAGTTCAGACATCGCCCTCGCCGTTCGCGTCAAGCTTGCGGGGAAGGAGTTCGTGGGCGTTCAAAAAGAGCTCTCCTTGCTCGAAGACGAGTCGGGGCAGGAAACGCCCTACGAGCGACTCCTTGGGGACGCGATGATGGGTGATGGAGCGCTGTTCATGCGCGAAGATGCCGTTGAGGCCGCTTGGGCGATCGTGGATCCCATTTTAAAGAACCACGACCCGGTCTGCCCGTACGAGCGGCATACGTGGGGACCGAAGGAAGCCGACCTCTTGATGCCCTCCGGCGACCGTTGGCGCAACCCGGCAGCCGCCGACGCGTCCAGATGATCGGCACGTTTGGTCGCTGACATAACTGCACCGACCGAATCTGGCTATTGCGTGCGCTCCTGTGCCTTGACGGTGAGGACCACGGCCGCGACGTCGTCCGCCAGGCGCGCTCCGGCGTACTCGAATGCACGTGTTACGATGGCCTGGGCTTGCTCTTGGGCCGAGCGGACGCGATTGTGCTCGATCACCGTCGCCAACGGCAATGCCCCGAGAAACTCCAAGTCCTCGTTGCGAGCTTCGGTGAAGCCGTCGGTCACCGCGGCGACGATGTCGCCGGGTTCGAGCGCGACTGTCTCCCCGCGAAACGCAAGATCGTCGTCCAAGAGTCCGAGGATCGGACCGGTCGCGTTGAGGAAGCGGTGGCCGCCGCCGCCCACGAGACATGCGGCTTCGTGTCCGGCCGAAGCGTACGCCATCGATCGGCGATCGGCGCCGACGATGCCGAAGAATGCAGTCGCGAAGAACTCGCTATCGTCCTCGAAGATCGATGCCTCGATACAAAGGCGATTGAGCGCGCGAATCGAGCCAACGGCATCGTAGCCCTGCGATGCATAGGCTCGCAACGCGTGCCTGACGAGGCCAGCGTGCCTCGCCGAGCGGATCCCGTGGCCGGAGATATCGATCACAGCGATCGACGTTCGACCGTTGGCGTACTGAAAAACGTCCACGATGTCGCCGCCGTAGGGGAAAGCTGTTCTCGCGCCCCAGTAGGCGCGCCCGATGTCGAATCCCGAGAGTTTGCGCGCGGGCGAATCGTAGGCTTCCTCGACGACCCGGCGCAACTCGACGTCGAGGTCTTCGTCGGCGCTGAACGATCGCGATTCGCGATTCGCCCGCGAGCCCGCCACCTTCAGGTGCATAACGAGGCGGCGAATGCCGCGTTCGACACGTCGTAGCACTCGCAAGCGGCGTCGTGCAGTCGACCCGGATCGAGGATCCGCACCTCGCTGCGGTGGTACGCGACGGCGCCCGACCGCTCGAGCCAATCGGTCGCCTCGACGACGACCGCGGCTTTCGCACCGAGCATGATGGCCAGAAACTCGCGCGAGAGCGAGAACTGCGGCCGATCGACACGATCGGCCGTCATCGCCAGCCAGCGGGCGCAGCGCTGGACGACCGAGTGCTTGAGATTGCACACCGCGAATTGCTGCGAACTGTACAGCGCGGCGCGCACGTTGCGCCGCATCGACCAGGCGAAGCTGTCGCTGGTCGTCATGCGCCAGGCGAAGCGTTCGACCCGCATCCGGCCGACGCGACCGTCGACCTGGCAAAATGACGTGCGCGAAGCGACATCGGAACCCAGCGTGGCTTCGAGTTCGACGAAGCTCTCGCTGCCGACTGTCCCCACCTCGACCGTTTCGCCGTTCTTCAAGGTGGCGACGACCGAGAGGACCGCATCGATCGGAAAATCGATGTGCAAGATCCGCTCGCCGGCTGACTGCGTCGACTGCTTTGCCCGCAGGGTAACGACCGACAAATCGCCGGCGAGGTCGGACGCGTCGCCCGCCGGCAGCGCATCGAGTAGGCGATTTCCGAGTGAATACGTCGAATTCACGGCGCCTCGGCAGCATTGCGAGTGCAGCGCTCCTCGCCGATGGGGCTCGCCATGCTGGCGCGTCCTTACTTTGCAGGCGCATCGTGCCGCAATCGACACGGTGCTGGTCCATAAGTATACCACAAACAGCAGTAACAGCATGTGCTTCGTGAATAATTTGCTTCACGAGCAATTGCTACTTTCGCGTTTGCCACGCCCGTTAGGGCGGAGGCGGAAGCGTTCGTGCGAAAAATGATGCAGCCAGCTCGAGCGTGGCCTGATGAACGGCGACGCGCGCCGGCCCCGCGTCACGGCAGATCGCTATGAATTTTCGACTGCCGGCGGCGGTGCAATCGATCAGGAACGTATAATGGCCGACCGGCTTCGCGAAGAGTGTGAGCTGCGCGTTGGGAATCGCAAGTGCATCCGGGATCACGTTGTCCATCACGGGCAGGATAAGATCACCGAAGCCGGCGACGAATGCAACGGGAATGCCGATCGCAGCGAGGCTCCTTCGAACGGTCTCCGGCCCCGCGGCCGGCTCGATCGAAAACACCGCTTTGACACGCGGGTCACGATGCGAATCCATTGCGGCGGAAACGGCCCGTCTGTATTGCGCGTCCGTGGCGAAGAGAGCGTGTGCTTTTGCTCGCAGGTGCGGAATCGCCGGCGACGCTGTCCCGGTTCCAGCTTGATCGCATCGCTCTCCAGGCTCAACCGTCCGGTCCCGGGAAACGCTCATGCAGTCGCAGTTCACCTACCGCGGCTCAACATCAAGAATACGGTACCTTCGCTCTGGAAAGTATCGTGGATTTAAGGGATATGCTCGGCTTCCGAAAGAGGCGCGTGGCGGTGCGCGGCAGCAAACGCTGGTGCGACGTAGACGGGTATTTCGGCGCACGCTTTTCGGAATCGAGCCTTACATCCGGATAAGGCAGACTGGAGCGAAGGCGGGGCCATCAAGGCGATGGCGCAGCTCCGCGTCAGCACGGCATTTCTCTCGCTTTCTTCGCCCGGCGTGCGAAAAACGGTAAAGAACGTTTCGCTGATGCCCGCGATGTTGATCACTCGGGCGCGTCGCTGGGACACGTTACTCGCCGGCTCACCGGCAAGTCCTTAGCCAAACCCGCGCCCGCGAACGCGAATCCGTGAGCCGCGACCGCTGCACGCGTCGCGTAATTGGGTACCATACACTCATCATGAAACTGCCATCGACACTTCTAGCGCGCGCCACCGCCGCCGCGCTCGCCGTCGGCCTAGGCGCCACGGCCGTTCCCGCATCGGCACAGTCGACGATTCCTTATGGGACACAAATCGTCGTCCACCTCAGTTCGCCCGACATTCGAACGAATAAAAACGCCGTAGGCGACAGCTTCGGGGCCCGCGTGACCGCACCGTACGCGACGGGATATCTTCGCGGCGCCACCGTGTACGGGCATATCGCGTCGATTCAGTCCGGCGGTCAGGGCCGTACCGCGCAACTGGCGCTGCGACTCGATCGGATCGTGTTCTCCGACGGGCAGGCCCAACCCATCCATGCGTACTCAACGAGCATCAACGAGGTGAAGGACAATACGACCGCCCGTAAGGCCCTGGGCGCCGGCGCGGGCGCTGCGGTCGGCAGCCAAACGATCGGCCGAATCTTAGGTGGCGCACTCGGCGGCGTCGTCGGGATTGTGGGCGGTGCCGCCGCCGGCTACGCGTACGGAAAGAACAACCGTCCGAATTTCAACGTCGCGACCGGAGCACGCATGGTCTTCGCCGTGACCCAGCCGATCAGCGTTCCGCGGCGCCAAACCAGTAGCCGGAGCTAAGAACCGCCGCGACGACGATGCGCCGCAGCGCGGCAACACTATGCGGCTCTTTCCAAACGTTGGGCGCGCTTAGCACCGGTCCGCGGCAGTTGCGCGCGCGCGGCAGCAAACGCCGCACCGCCGTAGAACGCAGAGTCGGATGCGGATTCTCGTTGTCGGCGCCGGCGCGACCGGCGGCTATTTCGGAGCGCGGCTGGCGGCGGCTGGGCGCGACGTGACGTTTCTCGTGCGGCCGGCACGCGCCGAACAATTGCGCGCGCACGGCTTGGAGCTGGTCAGCCCGCACGGCGATCTGCGCATCGAGCCGCGGTGCGTCACCGTCACCGAGCTGCGGCCCGACTACGACGCCATCATCCTGGCTGTCAAAGCGTACGCGCTCGATGCCGCGCTCGACGATCTCGCGCCGGCCGTCGGACCCCGCGCGATGGTGCTCCCGTTCCTCAACGGCATGCGCCACTTGGACGCATTGGTCGCGCGGTTCGGCGAAGAGCCGATCCTCGGCGGCGTGTGCCTCGTCGCGACACAGCTCGACGACCGCGGCCGCATCGTGCAGCTCAGCGGCATGCAGGAACTCGTCTACGGCGAACGGGACGGGCGCGCTTCGGACCGCGTCGCGGCGCTCGACGCGGCCCTGCAGGGTGCGGGCTTCGCGGCGCGGTCTTCGGAGCGCATCATGGCCGAAATGTGGAACAAATGGGTCGTTTTAGCGACGATCGGCGCGTTGACGTGCCTGCTGCGCGGCAACATCGGCGAGATCGCCGCCGCGCCGGGCGGCCGCGAGATCGCGCTCGCGCAGCTCAATGAGTGCGTCGCGGTCGCGAGCGCCGAGTTCGGGCAGCCGCC
>PLAE01000185.1 GCA_003134035.1 Candidatus Velthaea versatilis | reverse complement strand
CGTCGCCGCGCCGTCGGGCGCGATGCGGCACCGCGCGACAACCGGTCCGGGCGCGTGTCGAACGGCGTTGGCGATCAGCTCGCCAAAGGCCAATTCGGCCGCAAACGATTCGTCGGGACGAGTGCGGGCGACGAGCGCGCCGATCTCGGCGCGCGCCAACGCGGCCGCGCGCGCGTCGGTCGACAGGAAGCGCCATTCGCGTTCGTCGCCGGCGATTTCGTCCGGAAAGCGGTCAAGGGTCGCGGTGAGGATCGCGATGTCGTCGGTCGCCGCGTCCGAGCCGAGCACGCGCTTCATGATCGCGGCCGCGAGGTGGTCGGTCTCCGTCGCGTTGAGTTCGCGAATTGCGGCTTCGATGCGGCGCTCGCCGTCGTCGATGTCGCGCGCGAACTCGATCAGACCGTCGGTGAAGAGCATCAGCGTGCACGGCGCGTGCAGCGTGAGCGAGAAATCGACACCGTCGTCATCGCGCAAACCGATCGGCAGACCGGAACTCGGCAGCCGGAGAACGGATTTGCCATCGAACAGCAGCGGCGGCGGATGTCCGGCCGTGGCGTACGCGAACCGTCCGGTTCGCGTGTCGAGCACGCCGAAGATCGCGGTGACGAAGACGGTGCGTCCGCTCGCGACGAGCAGCCGGCTCGCGCGATCGAGAATCGCCGATGGTTCAGCGCGCTCGAAGGCCGCCGCGCGCAGCGCTTGACGGATCTCGCCCATGATGACGGCCGCTTCGAGTCCGTGGCCCGTGACGTCGCCGATCGTCAGCGCGACGCGCCCATCGGGCAGTGCGAAGGCGTCGTAGAAATCGCCGCCGACGCGCTGCGATTCGCTGGCCGCCGAATAGCTCGCGGAGAACTTCACGTGATCGAGCCGCGGCAGCGCGGCGGGCAGCATCGCTCGCTGCAGCGCGTCGGCCGTCGCGCGTTCACGTTCGTAGAGCCGCGCGTGCTCGAGCGCGAGTGCCGCGCGGCGCGCGAAGTCGCGCGCGAATCCAACGTCGTCGACCGAGATCGCGCGCTCGGTCGCGAACACCAGCGACAGCGTGCCGATCCCGGCTTCACCGTTGTTGAGCGGAACGATGATCGCCGACGACGACGCGACTCGGCGATAGACCGCGCGATCGGGTGCGCTCGGGAAGGGGTCGGCGAACAGGTGCTGGGCGGCGATCACGACGGGCTCGCCGCGTTCGACGATGCGCTCGAGCGCATCTTGCGTGCTCGGTTCGACCCGTCGCCCGAGCAGCGTTGCGAGCAGGTGCGACTCGGCGGCGTCGACGCTCGCGACCGCGGCCGGCACGAAGCAGCCGTTGTCGTCGATCAGGTCGATTTGGCACCAATCGCCGAGCTGCGGGATCGCCAGCGCCGTGACGCTCTCGAGCGTCGTCGCGATGTCGATCGACGCCGCGAGCCGCTCGCTCACCAGCGACAGAAACGACTCGCGTTCCTCGAGCCGTTTGGCGATGTCGATATCGGTGCTCGTCGCGATCCAGCGGGCGATTGCGCCGCGCACGTTGCGCACCGCGAGCACGTTGAGCAAACACCAGCGATAGCGGCCGCTGCGGTGCTCGCGCAGCCGGTATTCCAGCGTCAGCGGCTCGCCGGCGACCAGCGCGTCGGCCCAGCTTTTGCGCACCGCGTCACGCTCGTCGGGATGGACGATGGCCAGCCAGCCCGACCGCTGCGATCCGGCGAGATCCAGACCCGAAAATTGGCTCCAGCGGTCGTTGACGTAATCGAGCTCACCCCGCCCGTCGGTCGTCCAGATAAGTTGCGGCAACGCGTTGGTCAACAGGCGATAGCGCTGCTCGCCTTCGGCGATCGCCGCCGCGTCGCTCTGGGTCCGTTCCGTCAGCCGCCGGTTGCGCGACGCGAGCCGCACCAGCAAATCGTTAATTTTTACGAAGAACACGTAGAGCAGCAGCGATGACGAAACGAGATGCGCGGACCGGCCCGAGTACCAGCCGACGGTGAAACGTTCCGCCGAGATCGGCCCGCTGGTCAAGATCTCGAGCAGTTCGCAGGCACAAACGACGAACAGCCACACGTGCGCTACGGTTCGGACGCCCGTCGACGCAACGACCAACAGCAGGACCACGTACTCGGCGACCAGCAGCGGCACGAGCACATCGGTCCAGATCGGCGTGAGCGCACGGCCGACCGACGTCGGCGGGAGCTCGCGCGAGAACACGATGCACGCCGCGATGCCGGCCAGCACGACGCCGAAAACCAACGCGCCGATGAGGCGCATGTCGGCGCGCGAGACGGTGCGCGGGAACCGGTCGAGCAGGGCGTACGCGATGACCAGGGCGCCGAAGGCGAACTGCTCGAGGACGAAGAGCCAGCCCGACGAATGCGGATCCGCACCCAGGACCGTACCCGGCCGGAAGACGCCCGGGTACGTCATCACCCAAGCCGTGCCCGTAACGGCCGCGGTTCCATAGGCGAGCGCGAGGAGCGCGAGCTGCGCCAAGCCCGTGATGCGCCACTGGACGAAAAACAAGATCGCCGTCAGCGTCTGGGCCAGCGACGCCGCGGAGAAGACGGACGGCAGGAACGCCGGAACTTCGGTGAGCGGCCGCGCCGAAACGGGCAGCAGCGCAACGAAAGAAGCAACGAGCAGCGCGCCGATGACGAGCGCGACATTACGCTCACCGGGTTCGGCGATCGCCGTGGCGATGTTTTCCAGACCCACGGCCCGTTTCGCCCGTTGGCGGGCGGTCGGGGTGCGAATGGTCGCCACCGCTCGGCCGTCCATTACGGTATCACCGCGCCTGTGCGCGCCGGGCGGCAAACTGATCCGCCGCTTCGGCGACGGCTTGATAGCTAATATCGGTCAAGCCCGCCGCGACGTTGTTGCCGTGATGAACCTTTTCGGCCGTCGTGATCGTTCGCCACACCACTTTGCCGCGGCAGTCGATGAGAAACAGCTTGTACTGCGCGTGAATCGCAACCTTGTCGAGCGCACCCGCGCCGGAAATCGCGCCGCCTACCCAGGGAATGAAACCGGCCGCGAACTGCGGCGCATTGAAACCTTTGGTCTGCGCGTAACGCATCTCGCTCACCAGGATGCCGGCAGCGTTGTACTGCGTGCAGATCAAACGCGCGTTGGCGACGGCTTCGACGGCGTCGGTGGGGATGCCGACCGTCGAGCGCACCCCGAGGTCGGAGAGATCCTCAGAGAACTTGCGGGTCGAACTGAGCAAGACGGGGTCGGTGTCGCCCGGCTCTCCAAATGGAACGACGATGTAGAGCGGCAGTTGCGCCGCCGGAAACGGCGTGGCGCGCAGTTGCGCGAGCGCCGGCTGCGGCGCCAGCAGCCCGAACATCACGACGGCGAAGAGTGCGGCCAACTCCAACATTGCACCGGAAACGCTCTGCGTCGCGGCCGACGTTCCCTGCCCGCAGCGTGGAATACGCGAAAAAACGCGGGACGTTTATACCGCGCTCGGGTTGAGATTTCCCGAAACGTAGCCACCTAAATCGAGAGCGACGAACCGATAGCCGGCGGCCTTGACGCCGGCGACGATCGCCGCGCGCAGCACCGGATCGGCGAACGCCGCGACCTCCTGCGCCGGCACCTCGATGCGCGCAACCTCGCCGTGATGGCGGACGCGGCAAACACGAATGCCGGCGTCGTGAACGGCCTGTTCGGCGCGGTCGACTTGGCGCAGCAGGTCGAGCGTGATCGGGGTGCCGTACGGGAAGCGTGACGAGAGGCACGCCAGCGCCGGCTTGTCCCACACGTCGAGTCCGAGTTGGCGCGCGAGGCCGCGCACGTCGGCTTTGGTGAAACCCGCTTCCGCGAGCGGACTGCGGACACCGTGCTCGCGCGCCGCCTTGCGCCCCGGTCGAACGTCGTGTTCGTCGTCGAGATTAAAGCCGTCGACGATCGCGGCAAACCCGCGCGCGTCGGCGATCGCGCGCAGTTTGGCGTACAGTTCACTCTTGCAGAAATAACAGCGGTTGACGGGATTGGCGGCGTAATTGGGATCGCTCAATTCGCGCGTCGGCACCACTTCGTGCCGCGCGCCGGAGGCGCTCGCGAATTCGAGCGCGCCTTCGTATTCGCGCTCGGCCAAACTCTCCGAACGGCCGGTCACGCCCAGCGCGCGCTCACCCAGCTCGCTCGTCGCCACGTGCAGCACCAGCGCGGAATCGACGCCGCCGGAAAACGCGATGACGCAACTGCCGATCTCGCGCAGCACCGCGCGCAGGCGCTGCGCCTTGTTTTCGAGGTCGGATTCGCTAGACAACGTTACGTTCATCGGGTACTTCCACCGTCTCCAGATAGCGGGTGAGTTCCGCGGCCACCGCCGCGAAAGGCAGGCCGCTTTCGCGCGCGATCCGCGCGACGTCATCGTATTCGAGCGTAATGCGTTCGGCAGCACCGAGCCGCACCTGCTTGGTGCGCACTTCGCCGAGCGGCGTGAGCCGGCGCACGATCGCGCGCGGCAGCGTGTAGCGCGATTCGCGGCGCGTGCGCACGCCGATGCTCGAGGTTTCGCGCAGCATCGCGCGCGCGCAAGCCGGCGCGTCGGCCGGACTCGACAACGCGGCGAGCAGCACCGCCGGACGCTGCTTCTTCATCCCGATGGGCGCCGTCCAGACGTCGAGCGCGCCGGCGGCGAAGATGCGTTCGATCGCGAGCTCGAATGCTTGCGGGCTCAGATCGTCGATGTTGGTTTCGAGCACCACGACCTCGTCGGTCTGCAGGTCGTCCGCGCTCTCGAGCCCCCCGACCCCGGCACCAGGGCGCTCGGCGACGAGCGCGAGCTCACCGACGATGACGCGCGTGACGTTGGGGATGCGAAAATCACTGCGTCCGGCGCCATAGCCGATGCGCTCGAACCGCATCGCCGGACGGATACCCGGATCCGTGACGAGCGTCGACAGAATCGCCGCCGCGGTCGTCGTGACGAGCTCGGCGGCGACGTCGACGGGCTGGGTCGGCGCGCCGCGCAGCAATTCGGCCGTTGCCGGCGGTGGATTCGGATAGTGCCCGTGGTGCATCGAGATCGAACCGTGCCCGAGCGGATACGGCGAGCACGTCACCCGCTCGATGCCCAGCAGTTCGAGCGCCACGCACACCCCGGCCACATCGAGGACGGCGTCGATCTGACCGACTTCGTGGAAATGGATCGCATCGACGGGCGTGCCGTGTACCCGCGCCTCGGCCTCGCCCAAGCGCCGGTAAATCGCGCTGGCGCGTTCGCGCGCGCGCGCGCTCAAGCCCGAGCGTTCGATGATGTCGAGGACGTCGCCCAGGTGATGGCCGTGCGCGACGTGCTCACCGGGCCGGCAATCCTCGCCCGGAATGTCGAAGTCGACATAGGCCGCCGCGATGCCGGCTTTGACGCTGCGCGAGCGCTCGAATTTCCAGCCCGTTACCGGAATGGTGCGCAGCGCGCGTTCGACGGCCTCGGGATCGGCGCCGGCGTCGATCAGCGCGCCGAGCAGCATGTTGCCGCTCGCGCCGCCGATCATCTCGACGTACGCTACGCGCATCGCGCACCGATGGCCAGCATCTTGTGCGCGAGCGCCGCCGCGCCGAACCCATTGTCGATATTGACCACCGCGATGCCCGGCGCGCACGATGCGAGCATCGCCAGCAGCGCCGCATAGCCGCCGGCGGAAACGCCGTAGCCCACGCTGGTCGGGACCGCGACGACGGGCGCTTCGACGAGCCCGGCGACGACGCTGGGCAGCGCGCCTTCCATGCCCGCCGCGACGATCACGACCTCGCAGGTCGCGACGTCCGCGAAATCCGCCAGCAGCCGGTGGATCCCCGCCACGCCGACGTCGTTGCGCTCGACGACGGTGTGACCGAACGCCTCGAGCGTGAAGCGCGCTTCAGCGCCCACCGGCAGATCCGACGTTCCGGCGCAGACCACGCCGACGCGCCGGCCCGTCGGCGGCAAGCGGCCGCAGCGCAGCGCGCGCGCGCCGTCGTCGTAAACGCCGGCGGGCAGCGCCGCGGCCAAATGCGTACCGTCGGCGTGGCTGGGGATGCGCGTGGCGAGCGCGAAGCCGTCGCGAGCGAAGAGTTCGCGCATCACGGCTTCGGTCTGGGCCAGCGTTTTGAACGCGGCCAACACGACTTCGGGAACGCCGGTGCGGCGCCGCCGCGCCGTATCGACGCGCGCAATTCCAAGGTCGGTGAAGCCGCTATCCCCGTTCATCGTGGCATATCGTTTCCGTTCCAACGCGTTTCTACCCCGGCCGGCGCTTGGGGTGCGGACGGGAGTTCGCGCTGCGCCCGCAAAACCAGTCGAGCATGGCGATCTCGATCCCCGACACGCAAACCGCGCACAAGCGGTTCGTTCTCACCCCGTGGTCCGCGCAGGCGGCGATCGATCCGCCGGCGATCGTGCGCGCCGAAGGCGTCGCGATGTACGATGCGGACGGGAAGCGCTATATCGACGCGTCGTCGGGCCTGATCGCGGTCAACCTCGGTCACGGCCATCCGCACGTGGTCGCGGCGATGAAAGACCAAATCGACCGGGTGTGCTACGTTCCGCCCAGCCTCTTCAACGACCGGCGAGCGGAACTCGCCGAGGCGCTGGTGCGCCTGGCGCCCTGGCCCGAAGGCGGCCGCGCCTACTTCACGACCGGCGGCACGACGGCCAACGAGGACGCGGTCAAGCTCGCGCGGACGGTCACCGGCCGGCCCAAGGTTTTGAGCGCCTACCGGTCGTTCCACGGCTCCTCGATGGGCGCGACGGCGCTGACCGGCGAGAACCGGCGGTGGCCGAGCGAGGCCGCCGCGATGAGCGGCGTGGTCCACTTCTTCGCGCCGTATCCGTACCGCAGCCCGTTTTTGACGACCGATCCCGCCGACGAGTGCCGCCGCGCGCTGGCCCATCTGCGTGCGGTCATGCTGGCCGAAGATCCCGAACGGATCGCCGCGCTGCTGATCGAGCCGGTCGTCGGCTCGAACGGGGTCATCGTCTATCCCGAGGGCTACCTAGCCGGGATTCGGGCGCTGTGCGACGAGTTCGGCATCCTGCTCATTTTCGACGAGGTCATGACCGGCTTCGGGCGCGTCGGCGCGGTCTTCGGCGGCGCGCGCTACGGCGTCGTCCCCGATCTGATGACGTTCGCCAAGGGCGTCACCTCGGCGTATATTCCACTGGGCGGCGTCATTGTGCGCGAGAAGCTGGCGTCCTACTTCGACGACCGCGCGATGTGGATGGGCCACACCTACTCGGGTCATCCGCTGGCCATGGCGACCGGCATCGCTGCGCTCGAAGCCTACGTCGCCGGCGGTCTGTTCACGCGCGGCTTGACGATCGAAGCGCGGCTGCGCTCCCACCTGCTCGGACTGCAAGCCAAGCACGAGATCCTCGGCGACGTGCGCGGCGCGGGGGCGTTCTTCGCGCTGGAATTCGTGAGCGACCGCGAGGCGCGGACGCCGCTCGTGGCCTGGCAGGGCAAGACGCAGGGCGTCATGCCGGCCTTCTTCGCCTCGCTGCGCCGGCGCGGCGTCTACGCCTTCGGCCGCTACAACATCGCGCACATCGCGCCGCCGCTGATCGCGACGGACGACGATCTGGCCGAAATCAGCGAAGCCATCGACGGCGCGATCGGCGACCTCGCCGCCGCCTGGCACGCGGCGAATTAACGGCTGAGCACCGCACGCCGCGTTCACGGCCGAGTCGGCGCACGCGCGGCGAGCTAGAGCTAGAACGTGCCCGGGTATTCGCCGCCGTCGAGCAGGAGGTTCTGGGCCGTGTGTAGCCCGCGTGAACGCTGCACACGCCATCGTAAGTCAAGGTTAGGCGCCCAAACGCTGCGCGAGCGCGTCGATGCCGTCGGCGTGAAGATCGACGGCGGCGGAGCCGGTGTCGACGGCACCACCGACGCCGTGTTCGAGCGGACGCGCGATGAACGCCGTCTGCAAGCCGCAGGCCTGCGCGGCCAGCAGGTCGCCCGTATGCGCGGCGACGAGCATCACCCGCTCCGGGCGCAGATCGAGCAGTGCGCACGCCCCGAGATAGGTCTGCGGGTCGGGTTTGTAATGGCCGAAAAGTTCGGCGGAGAACAGCATGTCGAGCGGCAGTTCCGCGTGCCGCCGCAAATCGATCTGTAAGGCGATGTTGCCGTTCGAGAGCGATGCGACGATGAAGCGCCGGCGCAAGCGCTCGAGTCCGCCGACCACATCGGGCCACGGCCGCAGCGCGTGCCAGGCCTTGACCAGCCGCGCGCGTTCCTCGCCGCCGGCGTCGCCCGCGCCGTAGCGTTCGAGCAACTCCGCAAGCGACGCGGCATGCAGCGCATCGAGATTTTGCCAGCCGACCTCGCCGCGCCGCACGCGGTCCATCGACGGCCCGTATGCGGCGCGCCAATCATCGGCGAACGCCGCCCAATCGGCGCTGATCCCGGTCCGCGCGGCAAACGTGCGCAGCGCCTCGATGACGCCGCCGCGCCAGTCGACGAGCGTCCCGAAGACATCGAAGAGCAGCGCCGTAGCGACGGTAGAACACGACCGCTTCGCGGTCTCTCCAACGAGCAAATGCGGTTAGACGTCGCCCCGCAAAGCGGCGGCGATCGCTTGCGCGGTTCCGGCGATTTCGTCGGTCACGCAGGTGTTGTGATCGCCCGAAATAGAGCGAATCGTCACGCGCGGGGCGACCTTGGACCAGCCTCGGGCATAGTGCGCGCTGCGCCGGTCGCCATGTGAAAACAGCGCCGCGACGGACCCGTCATACGCTCGCGGGATGTACGCTTCGGTGATCAACTCCCACAAACCCGGCGCGTACGGGACGACGGCGGTCGGGTCGCCGCGCCGGCGCCAGAAGTCGCGTGTCGTGCGCATCCGGCGTGAACGAGCGCCCAAGAAGGCGCCCTTATCGTCGACCGTGGTGAAATTGCTCAGCCGCAACGCCAGCGAGTCGTAAAAAAATCCGAGCGCCGAGAGCGCGCTGCAGAAGCCGTCCCGGGGGGCCGGCGCAAGCCGCAGCAGCAAACTCAAGCGCTCGACGAGCTGCAGGGGCGCACCGATCCGGCTCATGATGTTGGGCGCGTCGATCATCACCACGCAGCCCACCGATTCGCCCGCCGCTCGCAGTTGCCGCGCCATCTCGTACGCGACGAGCCCGCCGCTGCACCGGCCGCCGAGCAGATAGGGTCCGCGCGTGACAACGGACTTGAGCACCGCGATGTAATCGGCCGCCATCGCTTCGATCGACAGCGGCAGCGTGCCGCCGTCGGCACCGTGCGGACGAACGGCGTACAGCGGCCGATCGGCGCCGATGTGTTCGGCGAGCTTAAGACAATAATAGCCGCCGCCGGTCACGCTGCCGTGCAGGTAGAAAAACGGCGGCGCCGGTCCAGCCGGATTGAGCTTCACCAGCGGCGACCGGTTGAGGCTGGCCGGATCTTTGCGCAGGGCGCTCGCGAGCTGTTCGATCGTCGGATGTTCGACGAGGGCAGCGAGCGACAAGCGCGCCCGGAAGCGCGCTTCGATCTCGCCCAGCAGCCGGACCGCCAGCAGCGACTGTCCGCCCAACGCGAAGAAATCGTCGCGCACGCCGATCGGCGAAACGCCCAGCACGTTCTCCCAAATCCGAATGAGCTGCTGCTGCAGCTCGTCGACGGCGGCGACGGAACCGTCGCTGAGCAGCGCGTCTCCAGCCGGCCGCTGCGGCCCGCGCCCCGCCGCCGGATCGGGAACCGGCAGCGCGCTGCGGTCCAGCTTGCCGTTGGGCGTGAGCGGCATCGTCGTGAGCTGCCGGTAGAGCGCGGGCAGCATGAATCCGGGCAGCGTGTTCGCCAGTTCGGCCGTCAGCAGCGCCGGCGCAAGCGGCCGGTCCGCGGTGAAATACGCGACGATCCGCCGATCGCCCGGCACATCCTCACGCACGACGACCGCGGCTTCGCGCAGGCCGTCGAGCCGGATGAGCGCGGCTTCGATCTCGCCAAGTTCGATGCGGTGTCCGCGCAGCTTGACTTGCGTGTCGGCGCGGCCGAGGAATTCGAGCTCGCCGTCCGGCCGCCGGCGCGCGCGATCGCCCGTCGCGTAGAGCCGGCCGCCGTCGGCGCAGAACGGATCGGGAATGAAGCGTTCGGCGGTCAATGCGGGCGCATTGACGTAACCCAACGCGACGCCCGCGCCGCCGATGTAGAGGTCGCCCGCGACGCCGCTGGCGACGGGTTCGAGCGCACCGTCGAGCACGTAGGTGCGATAGTTGGGCAGCGGTTTCCCGATGGGCAGAACGTCGGCTGCGGCGTCGCCCTCCGCCACGCAATGAAACGTCGCGTCGACGCAGGTCTCGGTCGGACCGTACACGTTGAACAACTGCGTCGTCGGAAGCGCGGTTCGCAGCCGGCGGACAAGTGCGCCCGAGAAGGCCTCGCCGCCGAGCATCAAGCGCTTCAGCGGCGAGCTGCTTCGAGCCGAGCCCAAGACCGATGCGATGAACGACGGCACCGAGTTGATATGCGTGACGCCGTAGATTTGGAGAAAGCGCCAGAACTCGTCCGGCGTAAGCGTGCGCAAGTCGCCCGCAATCACGATCGTCGCCCCGTGTACCAGCGGCGTGGCGAGCTGGATCATCGAGACGTCGAAGCCGACCGATGTGGAAGCGAGGACGCGGTCACCGGGCGCGATCGGATCGTAGGCCAGCTTCGCGAACGCGAGATTCACGGCGGCCGCGTGCGCGACCGCCACACCTTTGGGCTTGCCAGTCGAACCCGAGGTGTACATGATATACGCAATATCGCGCGAGCGGGCCGGCGGACCGGTGCGCGCCGGCGCACCGTTGTCCGCGCCGACGTCGATCCACGCGGCCGCCGGCGGCAGCAGGGGCTGCACGGCCTCGTCGGTCACGACGAGCGACACTCCCGCATCGCCGATCATAAACGCCAGCCGTTCGGGCGGGTACGCTGGGTCGAGCGGCAAATACACGGCGCCGGTTTTGAAGATCGCGAGAATCGAAACGACCGTCGCGACCGAACGGTGCAGGGCGACGCCGACGACGGAACCGCGTCCGATGCTCCGCTGCGCGAGCCGATCGGCAAGCCGCTCGGCCTGCGCTTCGAGTTGCGCATAGGTAAGCGACGCGGTTTCCGATACAACGCCTAGGGCAGCCGGCGTCCGGGCGGCCTGCGCTTCGATCAGCGCAGCAAGCGTTACGGACGAATCTTCGCTGGGCGCGGGCTGCGCCCAGCCGGTCGGCAACGGCGTTTGTACGTCGTCTATCATTGCGCGCTGGAACGACGAACACTCGGAACGCGATGGACCATCAGGACTCTTGACCTACGTCAGAGCAACTCAAACGAGACGGTTCTCGCGCGAATGCAAGAAATGCCCGAGCGTCGCAAGAGCAACTTGAAGCGACGCCAAAGGTCGTCCATCCAGACCGGAACAGCCCATCGGCATCGTCAGTATCGATCTCGATCGTTTAGCATTACTTCGGGAAGCAACGCTCCGTAAAGGGGCTTTCGCCTCTTAGGAAATACGACAAAGTCCCTGAAAAGCGTTGCTTCAAGCGATAATAGCTAGACCATACACCAGTCGATCGAGTTGCATTCGCAGCGGAAGAAAGCGAATCGAAAATCAAAGCCGGTACTTACAATGACGGCATGATTTCAAAATTGAGACCGGGCTTCGGATGGTGCGCGTCCATTGCGCGAATATGGCATGAACGGACAAAAGGCGTCAAGGGCAAGAACCCCCCTCGCCTCTCACAACCGGTGGCGCAATTCGACCTAACTCGTGCCGCCGTATCGCACGGGCGGTCCACTACTTGCCTTCCTGCAAAGCACAATTCCGCGGCCTCCCCCATCGATCACGCAAACTGCACGGCCTCGATGCGCCATCATCGCAACGCGGCACGCCGACGTCGGGATGAGCGCCGGAGTCGCGGGCCTGGGGATCGCCGCGGCATATCTCTGGTCGCTGCGGCCCGTCCGCGCCGCGCCGCGCGTATCGTTCGACGAGGCCTAACGGCTTGACCGGAGGCCGGCGCCGACGCGGCTCACGTGGGGTGCGCGGGCTGCCGATAAACCGAGCATGTCCATCGAATATGCAACGGGGAGCCGGATCGGCTTCGACGACCCTCGCCTTGGGGCCGCGCTCGACGCTTTGAGCGGCACGCCGGAGGCGTACGACGCGCTGGACTTCGGCCTCGTCGTGATGGATCTCGACGGCACAGTCCTGTACTACAACGTCGCCGAGGCGCGGCTCTCCGGCATCCAGGCCGAACGCGTGGTTGGCTTGACGTTCTTTAGCGACGTCGCCCCGTGCACCAATAACTTTCTGGTTTCCGGCCGCTTCGAGGAAGAACCCGTCCTCGACGAGACCATCGAGTATGTCTTCACCGTCAAAATGCGGCCCAAGCCGGTGCGCCTGCGGATGCTCAAAGACGATCGGTCGGGTCGCCAGTACCTCGCCGTGAAATGGTGAACGCAGCACCCGACGAGTTCCTCGACCGGGCGCAAACCGCGGCCGAACGCGAACAACAAGATTTGCTCCAGCTGCTCTATCTGTGCCCGGTCGCGATCATCAAGATCGATTCTTACGGCACGATTTTGCTCATGAATCCGTACGGCGTGCAGATGCTCATGCCGATCTCGGCTTCGGGCAAGCTGACGAACCTGTTCGATTTGTTTTTGCCGTTCGCGCCCGAATTGGGCGAAATGGCGCGCCGCTTTCCCTCGCGCACGGGCAAAATCTGCGAAGAGCACCGCATCGTGATGCCGGCCCGTGAAGGCCTGCCCGGCAGCGCGATCATCTCCGTGACGTTGCAAAAGGTCGACTCGGATATCTATGTCGCCGTGTTGACGGACGTAACGTCGGCAGCCGGGCGCGAACTTTACGTGCGCACGAGCGAGGAGCGGCTGCACGCGGTGCTCGACGGCGTGAAAGATTACTCGATCTGCACGGTCGACACGCACGGCAAGATCACGAGCTGGAACTATGCCGCCGAACGGCTCGACGACTATCGCAGCGACGAGATGATGGGCCGTCACATCGATCAGCTGGTTCCCGCGACGGGTACGTCCAAGAGCCCGATGATGCGGCGGCTCGAACTGGCGCTGCGCGATGGTTCGCACGAGTTCGAGGGCTGGCGCGTGCGCAAGGACGGGAAGCGCTATTGGGGCAGCACCGCGATCGGCGTGCTGCGCGCCAAAACCGATCAGACGGTCATCGGCTACTCGGTGATCACGCGCGACTTGACCGAACAGCGGCGCTCCGAAGACCGGCTGCGCGTCTTGGCGATGACCGATCCGCTCACCGGCGCACTGAACCGCCGCTCGTTTTTCGAGAACGCCAAACGCGAACGCGCGCGCTTGAATGCGCTCGACGAGAGCTTTACGGTCCTGCTGCTGGATGCCGATTTCTTCAAGGCCGTCAACGACACGCACGGCCACGATGCCGGTGATGCGACACTCGTGCGCATCGTCGCGGATTGCCGCCAGGAGATTCGCTCGAGCGACTTGCTGGGACGCTTCGGCGGCGAAGAGTTTGCCATCTTGCTGCCCGGATCGTCGCTCGAAATTGCGCGCCGCATCGCCGAGCGGATTCGCGAGCGAATCGCGCTTTCGGGCCGTGAGAGCGGCGCGTTTCCGTGCACCGTCAGCATCGGCGTCACCGCTTGCGCCTCGAGCGATGAGACGATCGAAGAAACGATCAATCGGGCCGACGCGGCACTTTACACGGCCAAAGCCGCGGGCCGTGACTGCGTGGCCGTGGCCGACCCCGCCTAGCCCGCAACCTCCTTGTCGCCGGCGCCGTTGGTAAGCGCCTATGACGAAATTT
>PLAE01000254.1 GCA_003134035.1 Candidatus Velthaea versatilis | reverse complement strand
AGACCGTCGGTCCGCGGAAAGGCGCGCAGTTCGTACCAGCGTTCGCCGCTATCGTCCGACGCCTCCAAAACACTGGCCTCGCCTGACTGTATCGCCGCCTCGAGCGTGGTGCGGATCGGCTCGGTCATGAAGCCGGAAGCTACGGTCGCGAGTTCNNAGGCGTCGAGCGCCGCCCCGCGCTCGACGCCGAACTCCGCGCACGCAGCGTCGTTCAGGTAGGTCAGGCGCAGTTCGGAGTCGAGCGAGAGGAAGCAATCCGAGATGCTTTCGAGCATGCGCGATTGGAGCTTGAGGGCCTCGGCGCGCCCTTGTTCGGCGACGAACTCCTCACGGTAGCGCGTGACGCTATCGAGCAACGACGCAAAGCAAAGATAACTCAGGCACATCGCCGCGACAAGAAACTGCAGTTGGGGGGCGAAGTCGGCGCGAATCCACGCCGCGCCGCACACCGCGATCAACAGCGGTGAAGCGATGATGCAGCGCGCGAAGATCCGGGCCGCGACCGGCAGGTTCACCAGTTTGTTGAACACCAAGAGCGGAAAGAACCACACCAAATAGATGAACGCGTCGATATGGTTCGCGCCGCCGCCGAGCGCGACAAGCGTTCCCGCCACCAGGTAGGCGGTGAAATACAGCGTCGAGACGGCGGCTAGCCGCGCAAATGGGACGCGAGGCGCGAACCGCTGCAGGCCCAGCGCACCCACGCCGTAGACGACCGCCGACAAGATAAGCGGTATCTCGAGACCCGTGACGATCCCTTGGCGAATCCCTATCGTGCCCAGCAGCGCTCCCACGAGCGCAATGACGGTGGCAACCGCCAGCGTCCGCCGCGCGAGCAAAGATGAGGAGGCGAGACCGGCCTTCATCGACGGCCTGCTCGACCGGCGCCGGCCGACGGCACGGGCCCCGACGCGGGCGCAAGAAACGCCGCCGCGAGCACGATCGCATTGCGCCCCGAGCGCTTCGCCGCGTAGAGCGCGGCGTCGGCGGCCTCGACCAGCGCGATGGGCCGGTCGAAGGACACCGGCTTGAAGCTCGCGGCACCGATGCTGACGGTTGCGACGCCGGCGGCCGATCCGGTGTGCTCGACTTCTAGTGCGAGCACGGCTTGCCGCACGCGTTCGGCGACGACGACGGCACTCGGACCATCGTTGGCCGGCAAGATGACCGCGAACTCCTCGCCTCCGTAACGCGCGGCGAGGTCACTGCCCCGCGCGATGCCGCCGGCGATGGTGCGCGCGATCGCGCTGAGCGCGTCGTCACCGGCCAGGTGCCCGTAGAGGTCGTTGAATGCTTTAAAATCGTCGACGTCGATCATCAACAGACCCAGCGGTGCGCGGTCGCGCGCGGCACGTCGACATTCGCGCTCCAGGACGAGATCGAACTGGCGGCGGTTGGCCAAGCCCGTCAGACCGTCGATGAGCGCGAGCGCCGCCATGTCGTCTTCCGTGCGGCGGCGGCGCGCAATCTGAGCCGAGACGACGAAGGCGAGCGTTACCGTCATGAGCACGATGACGGAAAGCATGATGCCCATCGGGATCGCATGCCGACGCCACTGGGCGAGATACTCGTGTTGCGCGAGGGACACCAGCACGATGAGCGGGTAGCGGCCCAGGCGGCGAAACGCGGTCAGCTTGACGATCCCGTCGATCGACGACTTCTTGACGTATGACCCGGCCGACTCATAGCGGAGCGGACCGCTGAACACGGCAAAGGTGCCGATTTTGCGGCCCGCCATGCCGTGCGGTTTCCGCACCACAATCGTTTGATCGTCCATCGCGAGCGTGATCGCGCCGTCCGCGCCGACGTCGATTTGCTCGTAGATCTGCTCGAAATAGCTCAGCGCGATTTGGGCGACGGCGACGCCGCCGAATCCGCCGTCGGCCCGCGTTATGCGGCGCGTCACGGGAAGAACCCACAGGTTCTCGGTCGGGCTGAGCTGCGGAGCTCCGATATGGAGGCCCGGGTTGGCGTGCCGGCGGTGATACCGGAAGTAGGGCTGCGCGTCGAAGCGCAGATCGGGCCGCAGCTGGGCGGAGCCGTTGCTGACGACCAGCCGGCCGCGCGCGTCGAGAATGAACAGATCGTGCAGCCGCGGCATGGCCGTCACGAGCGCGGCCATCGATTCGCTCAGCTGTTGGCGGGCCGCCGGACCCGTGCCCTCAACCTCGACCCGTCCGGCCAGCCCGAGCAAGACGCCGTCAAGGGCCTCGAACGTGTCGGACGCCTGCTGCGCCAAGGATTGGGTGAGATTGTTGGCGTTTTTCTGGGCCTCGCCCACCGCGTTGCCATACGTGAAGATCCCGCCGGAGATCCCAAACGCCATGAGCGAGAGGCACAAGACCGACGTACACGCAATGAGCCACGCACCCAAGGACAGACGGCTGCCCCCCGCCTCCGCCGCCGCGGATGCGGTTCGACCGAAGAATTCGGACGCGCGCCTCACCCTTCGAACATCGGACGAAAGCGAGGCTTGCACTAGGGTGCGACCTCGTCGACCCTTCGCGTTTGCGGCTGGGCCGCAAGCCGCCCCTCAAAACTCGACTGCATCGAATCCGTTTGCGTTCGGCGTTCGGCCTTCGGCCGAGCCGCCGCGTCGGGCAAAGCCCGACCGGCTACGAACCTAAGAGCGTTGGCTGCGAACCGCCTCGCGCTGCCGGCGCCGGTGCCATTCCCCGCGCGCAACGGCATACAGCAACACATCGACGTGGCGCCCGCGGATCATCGCGCCGCCGCGGAGCAGGCGGACTTCACGGAAGCCGGTACGATGGAGGACCGCGCGCGACGGGGTGTTTTCCGGCACGCAGCAAGCCTGAAGTTCACCCAATTCACTCGCCTCGAAGGCCTCCTCGACGACGGCCCCAAGCGCCTCGGTCGCATAGCCCAGACCGCGCGCCGCCTCGATGAGGCTATAGCCGATTTCGCCGATGTCCGGTGCGCGTTCGTTGATCCGCAGGGAAACCCAACCGACCGATTCGATCGGTTCGCCCGCGCGCACCAGCCACTCGAACCGGCCGGTAACGCGCGCCTGCAGCAGGCGCGGCCGCGAGCGAACTTGGCGCTCGAACTCCTCGGCACGTAAGCGCGGGATATCCTGGTAGCGGCGCAGATCGGGAGCTCCGAGCACGCGCCAGAGTTCGCGCGCGTTGCGGCTGTCGACCGGCTCGAGGACCAAGCGGTCCGAATGCAGCGTCCTCATCGTGAAATCGAATCGTCGCGCATATCACGGACGGAGAGCAAGCCCCCCGCATCGGGAACCGCGCTGACCGTGACGCGATCACCCGGCCGGGCGAGTACCAAGTCGGGATCGCCGCTGTCGGCCGCCGAAAAGACGCCGCGCCGGCCGCGTAGGGTAAAGTAGATTCGTCCGCCGCTGTCGGCGAACCGATCGATCGTTCCCGAAGCGTGGACCTCGTCCAGGCCGCCGGCGGACCGGTCGCCGAAGTAAGAACGATAGTCGGCGAACGCCGCTTCGGCTGGCGAGGGCGCGGCCGGGTTGCCGACGACGACGTGCCCGCCCGCCGCCGCGACGAGAGCCAACGTCTGATACTTCCCGTTGTCCGAGACAATGGGAACAACCCACGTATTCTGCTCGAGGATGTTGTAGAGGATCGGCTGGGTCGGGATGAGCCGGGCCTGCCGGACGATCGGATTCGCCGCCACCGAGCGTTCTGCGCCGGATGAATTGAATTGGCCGCCGGACGAAGTGTAGTACGTCATCGCTCCCGTGCGGCTATCCGTATAAGTGAAACCGGTCATCGAATCGTCGGTCGCGCTGGGCGACGTGTGATCGACAAACCACACAAAGCGTGACGGTTCGACGAGCAGGCCGAACACTTCGTCGCGGGCCGGGAGATGAACGTCGCGCTTGGTGAGTTGCGCGTTCCACCAGCCGTGCACGTAGCGCCCGAACCAATCGTTATATTCGAGCACCAGATCGGGCGGGTAGACACGGCTGACCCAGGCCGGCAGCGCGGCGAAATTCGCGCGCGCCACCCGTTCCATCGCGCCGGTCGCGGGGTCCACGATGACGACGGCGGTGACCCGTTCACCGCTCCAGCCGATCGTCGGCCGCCCCAGTGTGCACAGGTATTTCGGATCGCCGGCGGCGTCGAGCTGCAGAGTGGTTTCGAGGATCGCCTCCATCCCATAGGTCATGTAGACGTGGCGCTCGACATTTTCGTTCAACAGCGCCGAGGGAATGTAGCGCAGCGGCGCGCGAGCGCGCAATTCGGCGGGTGCATCGGGATTCTCGGCGCTCACGACGATCACCCCGGGGCTCGAGCGGCGCGCCAGCCACTGAATCGAGCCTTGGAAATCAAGCGGCGCGACCCAGACGAGCCGACCGTTCTCAGTCTGAATATTGTACGTGCCGGCCCGGTAGTACGCCCCCAACTGGCCGACGACTTTGTTGCCGGAAAAAATGGCCGACTCTTCGGGGACGACGCGGACGTGCGTTAATTCGGCCCGCGGCGGCGGCGCTGTCGTCTGCGTCGCGTTCACCACGTCCCGCAGGCCCCCGGCATCGACCACCGGGAGCGCCGCGAGCAGCGCGGCGTACAGGCCCAGCGCGGCGACCACGGCGATATACGGCACGAACGGAGTCCGACGGATCGAAACGACCCGCCGCGAGACGAGCAGCGTGCGGGCCGAAACGAGCAGCGAGTACGCCGCATTCGGCACGGCGGTCAGCAACAGCAGCGTGATGGCTTGGGGAAACACCAGCGGCGGCAGCGTAGCGTAGACGTACACCAACACGATCGGAACGCCGACGGCGAGCCGGATACGCTGCCCGCGCCACCAGCCGGCCGCGAAATCCAAGTTGAGCAGGCCCAGCGAGATGAACGCCGTTGCGATGAGAACGACCACGTGGTTTCGCGCTACGTCGACGGCGCTAGGCTCACCTTTGACGCCCTGCGTGAACTTGCCGCCGGTGCGGCGCGGCGTGAACGAGACGCATGAGCAGCCTGTTCGCCGCGCTCGCCGGGCCGTTGCCGGTCGAAGTCGATTTCCACGCGTCGGTCACGTCGGCACCGCGCTACTTTACCGGGACCCTTACGCATGCGCGCCACGAAGCCTTCGATTGCCGGACGGACGATGGGTTGGCGCTCGAGATCGTCGACAACGTCGATCTCGCGCCGCCCGTCCCGGTCGGACCCGGCGATCGCATCGCGATTCGCGGTGAACTCGTGCATGATCCGGGCCGCGGGCCGCTCGTGCATTGGACGCATCACGATCCGGCCGACCGTCATCCGGACGGCTGGATCGATTTCGGCGGCCGCCGTTATGCGTGATGCTGGACCATTTGCGAGATCGTGACGAAGCGGTAGCCTTGCGCGCGCAGCCGCGCGATGACGATGTTCGCGGCGGCGGATTCATACGTTCGGCCGCCGAGCCCGGGCCGGCCCGCATCGCCGTCGTGCATCACGATGATCGCGCCGTCATGAACCTGACCCAGTAACTGCCGCGCAAGGTCACCGCTGGGCGCACCGGCCGGTTCGTCGCCGAGCATCGCGGTCCACATCACGACCCGCAGGCCGCGCCGGCGCGCCGCGTCGAGGGCGGCGAAGTCGCGCGCGCCGAACGGCGGCCGCAGGTAGCGCGCCGGGCGGCCCCCGGCCGCCAGGATCGCGGATTGGGCGGCGTCGATTTCGTTGCCGATCGCCTTTTGCGTGAGCAGAAAGTTGAGGTGCGCGTGCGTTTGCGTGTGGTTGCCGATCTCGTCGCCATCGCGCAGCATGCGCCGCACGATGTCGGGACGACGCAGCACGGCCCGTCCGACGACGAAGAAGGTCGCGCGGACATGCGCGCGTTCGAGCACGTCGAGCAGCTTCGGCGTGGTCCGCGCGTTGGGACCGTCGTCGAAGGTGAGCGCGACGACGTGACCGGAGCCGTGCACGAGCGTACCGCCGAAGACCTGCGTCGATGGCGCCTCGATCGCTTCGTAGAGCGCGAAGAATCCGCTCGCGAGGATGGCGACCGCCGAAGCGATCCGCAACGCCGCGATCACGAGCCCAGGAGTTTCGCGCGCGCCGACGCGATCGTGCGATGAAACGCCGGCGAGCCGAACGAGATGAAGTCATCGACGATCTTGGCATAGCGCGGTTCGGCGACGGCGGTGGAATCGAGGCGCAGCAAATCGCCCTGGGTCGGCGTGGGCTTGTGCGGATCGAGCCGAATCTCATACTGCCGGCCGGCGGCGACCGCCCAGTAATGCGGATCGGTGAATGAAAAGGTGCGCCGGCCGCTTTCGCCTTGCGCGGTCTGCTCGATGTTCACGGTGTACTTGGTGTCGTCCGGACCGCGCGGATGTTTGGAATTGAGCTGCCAGATACCGTCCTGCACGAGTTTATCGAACGCGAACGTGACGTCGTAACCGCGAATAAGCTCCTGAAATGTCGCGATGGTCCCCTTGCGGTCGCCCACGGTGTAGACGGCACGCGATTTGCCGTCGTCGTCGATGAGCTCATAGCGTTCGGTCGCGATCGGACCCTGCGCGAAGACGACGTCGAGCGTTAATTTAATGTAAGACTTCGAGGTCCGCACCGCATCGACGGCGTGAAAGCGTTCAGACTCGTTGCGCGCGTAGAGTTGCCAGCCCGTCACGGCGAAGACGAGTGCGAGAACAGCGATGAAGGCGTTGACCGGGAAGCGGCGCATGGATTGTCCGTCGAAAGGGAAACTAGCCACATGGCTCGTTGGGGAAGCCGCGCCGTCGACGGTTCGATCGTGGGCGGCCTCGTCTTGAGTTTCATTTTCGCTGCTCGGCCCCGCACCAACTTCCTGGGGCGCGCGCTTGGCGTCGCGACCGCCGCAGCCGCCGGGGTGCGACTCCTCGGGCGTCCGCCGGCCGCCGGCGAATTGTCTCCCGCCAACAACAGCACCCTCGTTTCGGTCGTCGCGCACGAGATCCGCGCGCCGCTCGCGGCGATCCGCGGCGCCGTCGCACTGCTGGACGAGCACGACGCCACGCTCGAAGCGACACGCCGCGTCGAACTCATGCACGTAGCGCTCGATGCGACCAAGCAGTTAGGCCATCTCGTCGATGATCTGCTGCTGATCTCGCGCATCGCGGGCCGCCGGTTGGCCGTCGAACGCTCGGCGGTCGATCTCGTCGCGGTCGTCCACGATGCCGCGAACGCCGAGATCGGTCACGCAATCGCGGTCGTCGAGCAAGACGGCGTCCCGCACGTGAGCGGTGACCCGCTGCGCGTGCGCCAAGTCGTGACGAACCTGCTCAGCAACGCCGTCGCCAACGCGACCGAAGCGTCGATCGTCCTCGCCTCGATTACGCGCCAAGACGACGGCGTGCGGGTCACGATCTACAACGAAGGCCGCGGCATCGCGCCCGAGGAGCAGTCGCGGCTGTTCTTGCCGTTCGCGTCGCTCTCCGAACGGCGCGTCGACTCGACGGGCCTCGGATTATACATCGCAAAAGAACTGGTCGAAGCGATGGGCGGGACGATCGGTTTCGATTCGCAGCCCGGGCGCAACGCCGCATTCTGGTTCAGCTTGAAGGCCGCCGCGACCCCGAATGCTCATCCAAAGTTGCGTTGACGACCGCGTCGGCGGCGGCGTTCTGCCGCCGCGGCACGTGGGCGATATCGGCGTGCGCGAATTTCTTTAGCAGCGTCTTGGCTCGGTCATGGAGCGGGATCATGTTCGGATGTTTGACCCGGTAGATGCCCTTGAGCTGTTTGATGACCAGTTCGCTGTCGAGCCGGATGACGACGTCGGTGGCGCCCAATTCGAGCGCTGCTTCGAGACCCGTGATGAGGCCGGTCCATTCGGCCACGTTATTGGTCGTGATGCCCAAGAACGTCCCGATCTCGCGCACGACGGTGCCGCTCTCGTCGGTGACGACCGCGCCCGACGCCGCCGGGCCCGGATTGCCGCGCGAGCCGCCGTCGGCAAAAATGGTGAGTTTCAATCATGCTCCTCCGCGGTCGCCGACAATCGCCGACATCATCGATCCGAGCAAACCGCGCAATCCGGCCGCAGTCGATTCGCGCTCGTCACTCATGCGCCTGCGCGTGCCGCGTATTCGGGCACAGCGACCTGCGCCGCGAAACACCCGTGCGCGCGTAGCGCGAGGCCGGGTGTGCGCGAAGATAGAAAAAAAGCGCCGAGTTTGGTATCTCGCCGCTTTTTCCTTACCCCATCGGGGTTTTCACTCTCGGGCAGACAGGATTTGAACCTGCGACCCCCAGTCCCCCAGACTGATGCGCTACCAAGCTGCGCTACTGCCCGTCCGACGAACCCGATTGCGGCGCGGCGGCGAGCATCCCTGCTTGAGCAGGCTCAGCGCTTCTTGGCACCCTTCTTGGCGCCACCTTTCGCGGCGGGCTTCTTCTTCGGTCCGCCGACCGCGTCGCGCAGCGATTTGCCGGCCGTGAAGGCCGGCACGCGACGTGCGGCGATGATGAGTTTTTCACCGGTTTTCGGGTTGCGGCCTTCGCGTCGTTTGCGGTCCCGAACGACGAAACTTCCGAAGGGGATCAACTGCACTTTATCGCCTGCTTGCAGCGCCGCCTTGATCTCGTCGAGCAACGTATCGATTATCTCGCCGATCTGCCGCTTCGAGAGTTCAAACTCGTTGGCCAACGAGTCGATCAGATCTGCTTTCGTCAATTGAAGTTCCTCAAAACGCCCAGAGCAAAACGGCTACCACAATAGGTTCGCGTAAACTTGTGCTTGGCAACGGGTATACGCAGAGGGCCATTGTGCTCCTCCCGAGTGAACGAAAAACCCCGTCCTGCAACGCGAATTGCCGCGAATGGTTTTGACTGTAGGTGATACAGGATCGAATGGTGACGGCCAGCGCGGCGAACGGAACCGTATCGCTGGTGGCGGGGCTCACGACAAACGTGGTACGCGAGGCTCAGCGGCGCCACGGCCTTGCCCCAACCGCGAGCGCCGCCGTCGGACGAATGATCACCGGCGCCGCGCTGCTGGGCGCGAGTCTGGGCAGCCGTGAACGGCTGACGCTGCACGTCAAAGGCGACGGTCCGATCGGCTCGATCGTCGCCGACAGTTGGATCGCGAATCCGCGCAGCGTCGCCGCGCGGGCATACGCGCACAACCCGGGCGCCGACCTGCCACTCAACGAGCGGGGCAAATTCGACGTCGCCGGCGTGGTCGGCAAAGGTCAGCTTCAAGTCACCAAGAGCTACGAAGTGGGTCAGCCCTACAATGGAATCGTGCCGCTCGAATCAGGCGAGATCGGCGAAGATATCGCGGCCTATCTGGCCCATTCGCAGCAGATACCCAGCGTCGTCGCGTTGGGCGTCTTGGCCAACCCCGAAGGGATCGTGGCCGCCGGCGGCATCATCGCCCAGCTGATGCCCGGCGCCGACGACTCAACGATCGCGACGCTCGAACGCAACGCGCGAGCGATGGCCGCCGTGACCCAGCAAATCGTCGACGGCGCCGACCCCGAGGCGCTGCTCGCGGCCGTCAGCCACCCGCTCGAACTCAAGATCTTCGATACCTATGGCTTGGCTTTCGGCTGCCGCTGCACGCGCGAAAAAGTCGAATCCGCGCTGCTCGGCTTAGGCCGCGACGAACTGGCGAAAATGGCCGACGAACAGCCGCACACCGAAGCGACCTGCGAATTCTGCAAACGCCGCTACGTCCTAAGCGCAAGCGAAGTAACCGAACTCGCCGCTCGCCTCGACGCCCACGCTTAGCACGTAACGAACCGCACCGGCTCCGCCGCAAGAGCCCGTCGCAGCATGTTCATTTCGCCACCGACCCCACCGCCGCCGACTGCTAAGGGCGATTATCGGAGCCGCCGGCAAGGAGCCTAGTCGCGAAGTGGCCTTAAGGCCACGAGCGGCGTAGCGACGCAGTCCGGCGGCTTCGAGAATCGTCCTTAGCCGCCGATTCTGGGCTTGTATTCCTCGGCAAATCGGCCATGGCCTAAGTTCGTGTACCACCAACCGCATTCGCAGCGGATCGGGGCGCCGTGATCGGCGGGATATGGGTAGATCCGCTTGCAGCGCGAACAGGTGAACGTGGGTCCGGTGATTTTTGGAGCAGCGGTATAGGTGACGGCGGCCATAACTACCTTTCGTTGTTTTCGTTCGGATTTTTAACGGCGGCTACGCTCGCCGTGGAGCCGGAGTCCGCTTTGATCCTGATCCGGATATGACGGCGCGAGCCGACCTGCAGAACGAACGCACCGGTATCCGGTAACCGAGCCGCTGGATCGGTGACGACCGTGCCCTCGAGCCGTACGGCTCCTTCCGCGATCAGCCGCTGTGCGGCTCGCTTGCTGTCGGCAAGTTTCGCTGCGACTAAAATCACAACGACCTTTTCCGCAGCGGCCGCCTCCATTTCGGGCATGTCCTCGGGCGCGGGCTGTTCCTTGCGTTGGATCGTGCGCTCGAAGAAGTCGCACGCGTCGCGCGCGGCGGCCGCGCCGTGGTAGCGGCGGACGATCGCTTCAGCGAGCAGCTTCTTCTCGTCGAGCGGCGAGCGCGAACCGTCGACGATGCCGCGGGCCAGCGCGTCGCATTCCGGTTGCGAGCGAAAGTCCGCCAAGCGCGCCCAACGCGCGATCAGCTCGTCCGGAATGCGCATCGCCTTCCCGAACTGGTCGCGTGGCGGCTCAACGAGGGCGATGTAGTTGCCGACGGATTTTCCCATCCGGATCTTCCCGTCGGTGCCCTCGAGAATCGGCAGCGTCATACAGATCTGCGGCAACTGCCCGGCGTTTGTCTGATACGTGCGCGCGAGCAGGAAATTGAAGAGCTGATCGTCGCCGCCGAGCTCGACGTCGCAGGCCAGCGCGACCGAGTCGTACGCCTGAGCGACCGGATACAGAAATTCGTGCAGCGCGATCGGGGTCTCGCTCTCGAAGCGGCGCCGGAAATCTTCGCGCGAAAGCATCTGCGCGACCGTCGTCTGGGCCATGAGCTTGATGAGCGCGCCGTAGTCGAGCACGCCCAGCCATTCCGAGTTATGTCGCACCGTAATCCGCTCGAGGTCTAGAATCTTCCCGGCCTGTTCGGTATAGGTGCGCATGTTTTCGGCGATCAGCTCGGCGGTCAGCGGCGGGCGCGAGGCGTTGCGCCCGCTGGGGTCGCCGATAAGCGCGGTGCCGTCGCCGATGACCAGCGTCACGTCGTGACCGGCTTCGACGAACTGCTGCATCTTGTGCAGCACGACGGCATGCCCGAGGTGCAGTTCCGAACCCGTCGGATCGACGCCGAACTTGACCCGCAGCGGAAGACCGCGCGCCAACCGGGCGCGTAACTCGGCCGGCGTTTCCACATGCGCACAGCCGTCGACGAGCGCCTGCGCGTCGAGCTCCGGCTCCACTATTGCCACAACTTACCGTAGTTCGAAAACCGTGACACCCGAGCCTCCCTCGTCGG
>PLAE01000180.1 GCA_003134035.1 Candidatus Velthaea versatilis | reverse complement strand
CGTTGCGGTCGAAGTGCACGAGGGCCGGGACGGTTTCGCCGTTCATGTTGAGGTCGACGAGAATCATCTCGTTGACGCCATCGTAATCCCAGGCATCATGCGGCGTCATCTGATACGCCCACTTCGCTTCGCCGGTATCGGCGTTGCGCGCGAAGATCGTCATCGACCATTTATTGTCGCCTGGCCGCTGGGTCGGATTCCACGTACCGGGGTTGCCGGTGCCGTAATAGATGAGGTTGAGTTTGGGGTCGTACGAATACCAGCCCCACGTCGTGCCTCCGCCGACTTTCCAAGCGTCGCCCTGCCACGTCGAAACACCGGCGTTCTTGGGCCCGTTGAAGCCGGTCGACGGAATAAGCGTCTGCGAATCAGGTCCGGCGCTATACGCCCGCCAGACTCTCTTCCCGCCTGCCAGGCTGTACGCCGTGAGGTAGCCGCGCACTCCGTATTCGCCACCCGAGACGCCGACGATGACTTTATCGTTGACGACCAGCGGTGCGGAGGTCAGCGTTTGGCCCAGTTCGGGATCGGAATTCTTGGACGTCCAGACCGCTTTTCCGGTGGCGGCGTTGAGCGCGATGACTTGTCCGTCGAGCGCATCGACGATGATCTTGCCGTCGCCGTAGGCGACGCCGCGGTTGACGAGATCGCAGCAGGCGACGGAGGTGGCAAACGGGTCCTGTTTGGGCGTGTATTGCCACTTAATGTGATAGTCGCTCAGATCGATGGCATACACATGGTTGGGATAGGCGCTCTCGAAGTACATGGTGTCGCCGACGACGAGCGGCTGACCCTCGTGCCCGCGTGTCGCACCCGTCGACATCGTCCACGCCGCCTTGAGGTTGGCGACGTTGTCGGTCTTGATCTCGTCGAGATCGCTGTAGCGCAGATTCGCGTAGTTCCCACTGGGCATGACCCACTGGGCCGCGTCGCTGGACAGGTCGGCGAGGGCGACTTTTTGCTGAGCGACGACGCGCTGCGCCAAGCCGCCGCCTCCGAGAACGAGAATCGCGGCCGCAGCGCCAATTGCTAGAGCTTTTCGATTCATGAAAATACCCCGTGTGTCCGGCGGGCAAAAAGAAGTCCGCGCTCTCAACGTAATGGCGGAGCCAACTTGCGGCAAGTCGACCGTTCAGTGTAGGTGTAAAACGCCCTTACATAAAAACCAGGGGGCACTGAAACAATCTTGCGCCACCAATGCACCCGGTCGTCTAATTTTCGGACGCCTGTTCGACCCAAAGAGCGAGACATTATGCAACTGACCGTGACTGCTCCGCCCTCACTCGCGCCGATCCCGCTCGCGGTCGCCGCCGATAACCACATCACGCGCGAAGCGCTTACGGCCGTCCTGGCCGAGGACCCCGAGATCGACGTCATCGGCTCGACGTGCGACATCGAAGCCGTCGAGGATTTCCTGGATCTGCCGGAGTTGCGCGTCATGCTCATCAACATGAGTCTGGGCGCGGAAGGGCGGCCCGCGACGGGTATCGGGCTGATCGAACGATGTAAGGCGCGACGGCCGGACGTCGGCATCTTGTCGCTCAAACACGTCGTCGATGAAGCGCTGCTGCGCGCCGCGCTCGACGCCGGAGCCGACGCCTGCTGTTTGGCGACCACGCCGCAGCCGCGGCTTCTCAAAGCGATCAAGGCCGTCGCCGAAGGCGCAACGTGGCTCGATCCCGAGATCTCGCGCGTCTTGCTCCATCCGCGCGAACTACCGGCCGCGCCGCGCTTATCACCGCGCGAACGCGCGATCCTGCGCCTCATCGTCGACGGTTACTCCAACGGTGAGATCGCGGGGCGCTTGAAGTGCGCGACGTCGACCGTCCACACCCACGTGCTCAGCCTCTTTCGCAAACTCGGTGTGCACGATCGGGTCAGCGCCGCGGTATCCGCTCTGCGCAGCGGCTTGGTTTAGACGCCCTTCACGCTCGAGCGCGGGGGAACGCGCGCTCGACGGCTGCGAAATCCAACCGCGTCGCCCGCACCACCGAAGCCGCGCAAAACATGCGCGGCCGCCGCGTAGGGGTCCCGCGCGTCCTCGAGCGTCTCGAGCGCGGCGTCGATTCGGCTTTCGAGGGCGCCGAGCGCGAGCGCCCGGACGCGCTGGGCGAACGCCGCCCGGCGCCGGTGCTCGAGCGCGCCGCTGGTCTTCAAAAACCGGTCGTGATCGACGACCGCATCCCACAGCGCATCGATACCGATGCCGGCCAGCGCCTGGGTCGCGACGAGCGCCGGCACCCAGCCGCTGAAGTGCAGCATCTCCAGCATCGAACGAATCTCGCGCTGCAGCTGCAGCGCCATCGGATGATCGCTCTTATTGACCACGAACACGTCGGCGATCTCGAGGATACCGGCTTTGAGCACCTGCACCGAGTCGCCGCTGCCCGGCTGCAGCGCGACGAGCGTCGTGTCGGCGATCTCGGCGATCTCGATCTCGGACTGCCCCACGCCGACGGTTTCGATCACCACCACGTCCTTGCCGAACGCGTCCATGAGCGAAACGGCATCGGCGGTCGCACCGGAGACGCCGCCGAGATGACCGCGGCTGGCCATCGAGCGGATGAACACGTCGGGATCGGTGAAATGCTCGGTCAGCCGGATCCGGTCGCCGAGCAGCGCGCCGTGCGAAAACGGCGAGCTCGGATCGACCGAGATGACCCCGACCGTGAGGCCGAGCTTGCGCGCATGCGCGACGAGCGCCGAACACAGCGTCGACTTGCCGACCCCCGGCGGTCCGGTCAACCCGATCGTCCGCGCTCGGCCGATCAGCGGATACACCGCGTGCATCAGCGGCGCACCGTTGCCGGATTCGCAGATCGAAATCGCCCGCGCCAGCGCGCGGGTACGGCCGGCGCGAAAATCGGTCAGCAATTGATCCATCGGCGCCGACGCATTCGGCACCGCCGCAGCGGCTACTCTTCGACCGTCCGGCTCCACCGGTACGCCGGGAACGGCAAAGCCCGGTCCCGCCGGCGCGCAAAGCGCATCCGCTCGTCGCTTCGGCGATGATCGCGATCGCCTCGGCGCGATCGGCCACTTCATGCCCGTCGTGCGGGCCCACATCGGCGGAACGCCCGACGCGCATCGCCAAGATCGGGGGCGATGACCGCTCTGGGCTACCACCGCACCCCGCACCTCGCCGGCGACACCCTCGTTTTTATTACCGAAGACGACATCTGGACGGCCTCGACGACGGGCGGCGTGGCGCGACGGCTCACGACGGGGGCCGGTGAAAGCTCCCTCCCCCGCCTCTCGCCCGACGGTGCCTCAGTCGCGTACGTCGGCCGCGACGAGGGCCACCCCGAGGTTTTCTGCCTGCCGGCCGCCGGCGGTCCCCCGCGCCGGCTGACGTTTTTGGGCGCCGACGCGATGTATGTTTGCGGCTGGTCGGCCGACGGCGCCGAGATTTACTTCACCTCCGACGCGGGCTCGCCGTTCGTTCGTGAGACGCAGGCCTTCGCGGTCCCCGCCGCCGGAGGCGCGGTGCGGGCGCTGGGCATCGGGCACGCGATGACCTATGCCGTCTCCGCCGGCGGCGCCACGCTGATCGGGCGCAACGCGATCGACCCGGCGCGCTGGAAACGCTACCGCGGCGGAACCGCGGGCCAACTTTGGGTCGATGCGCACAACACGGGCAGCTTCAGCCGGCTGGGCCGTGACATCGCGGGCAACCTCGTCTGGCCGATGTGGCTCGACGGGCGGATCTTCTTCCTCTCCGACCACGAAGGGATCGGCAACATCTACTCGTGCGCGCCCGACGGCGCCGATCTGCGGCGGCACACCGACGAGCGCGCCTATTATGCCCGTTTTCCGTCGACCGACGGCACGCGCATCGTGTACGCCTGCGGCGCGCAAATCGTCGTGCTCGACCCGCGCGACGGAAGCGTCCGGCGCATCGACCTCCAAACCCCGTCCACGGCCGCCCAGTCGGCACGCCGCTTCGTCGACGCGGGGGAGCTGCTCGAAACCTTTAGCCCCTCACCCGACGGCACGGCGCTGGGCTTGATCTCGCGCGGCCGCGCGTTCGCGATGCCGTTGTGGGAAGAGGCCGTGACCGAATACGGCAGCGTCGACGGCGCGCGGCGGCGGGGGTTCACGTGGCTCCACGACAGCACCCGCCTCGCCTACGTCGACGACTCGGCCGGCTTCGAACGGATCGCCATCGAACCGGCCGACCGCGGCGCCCCCGCGACCTATGCCAACACCGGCGAAGTCGGGCGCATCACCGAACTTGCCGCATCGCCCGTCGACGACACGCTGGCGTTCGCCAACCACCGGCACCAGCTCATGCTGATCGCTCCCGGTCAAGCGCCGCGGCTGCTCGACACCGGCACCGGCTGGCGCATCACGGATCTAGCGTTCTCGCCCGACGGCCGATTCATCGCCTACGCTTGGTCGCCGGCGCCCGATACGTCGATCATCCGCATCGCCGATCTGGGCAGCGGCAGCGTCCACGACGCCACGCCGCCGCTGCGGACCGACCGCGCCCCGGCCTGGGACCCCGAGGGCAAATACCTGTACTTCATCGGAACGCGCGATTTCCACCCGGTCTACGACGCGCTGCAATTCGACCTGAGTTTTCCGCAGGCGATGCGGCCGTTCGTCGTCACCCTGCGGCCCGACGTGGCGAACCCGTTCGTGGCCAAACCCGCCCCGCTCCACCGCGCCAAGGACGACGACGACGACGGTGCGGACGACGACGCGGACGGCGAGAAGCGCAAACCGGCGCCGGTCACGATCGACTTCGACGGCTTGCCGCAGCGGATGCTGGGCTTTCCGGTTGAGGAGGGCCATTACGAGCAGATCGCGGGCGTCAAGGGGCGGGCCGTCTTCAGCCGCTTTCCGGTGCGCGGTATCCAGCCCCACGCGCGCGGCAGCGAGGAAACCGAACACGGGGGCACGCTCGTGGCGTACGATTTCGGCCAGCAGCGCGCGGCGACGCTCGTGAGCGACATTGATGACTTCCAGCTCAGCAACGATGGCCGCACCCTGGTCTACGCCGCGCGCGAAAAGCTGCGCGTGATCGACGTCGGCGGCGATCTGCCCGAGGAGGAAGACGAACCGAAGTCGCCCGCGGAGTTCAACCGCCGCAGCGGTTTCCTGGATCTGGGCCGGGTCAGCGTGCTGGTCGAGCCGCGCAGCGAGTGGACGCAGATGTACGCCGAAGCGTGGCGGCTGCAGCGCGAGCAGTTCTGGGATGAGACCATGTCGGGGATCGACTGGGACGCGGTGTTCGCGCGCTACGCCGCCCTGCTGCCGCGGCTGCGCACCCGGGTCGAACTCTCCGACCTCATCTGGGAGATGCAGGGCGAGCTGGGCACGTCGCACGCCTACGAGATCGGGGGCGACTTCCGCGTGCCGCCGCAGTACCGGCGCGGCTTTTTGGGCGCCGACTACGCGTGGGACGAGGCTGCCGGGGGCTACCGCATCAGCCGCATCTACCGGGGCGATTCATGGGACCGCGATCTGGACTCACCGCTAGCCGAGCCCGGACTCGACGTGCGCCCAGGCGACGTCATCGTCGCGCTGGGCGGTCGCGCCGTGACGCGCGAGTTGCCGCCGGACGCGCTGTTGGTCAACCTCGCGGCGCGCGAAATCAGCCTGACGTTGGTGCGCGGCGGCGAGCGGCGGCGCGTTCTTGCCCGCACGCTGCGCGATGAACGGATGCTGCGCTACCGGGCTTGGGTCGAGGAGAACCGCCGCGTGGTGCACGAACGCACGTCGGGCCGGGTCGGCTACATCCACATCCCCGATATGGGGCCGTGGGGGTTCGCCGAATTCCATCGCGGCTTTCTCTCCGAATTCAATTTGGCCGGATTGATCGTCGACGTGCGCTACAACCGGGGGGGCCACATCTCGCCGCTGCTACTGGAGAAACTCGCGCGCAAGCGCGTCGGCTACGACGTGTCGCGCTACGGTCCGCCGGTGCCGTACCCGCCCGAGTCCGTCGCTGGGCCGATGGTCGCGATCACCAATCAGTTCGCCGGCTCGGACGGCGACATCTTCAGCCACTGCTTCAAACTCTATGGGCTGGGGCAGCTCGTGGGGATGCGCACGTGGGGCGGAGTGATCGGAATCAATCCCTACCATCGGCTCGTCGACGGGACGCTGACCACCCAGCCCGAGTACTCGTTCTGGTTCAGCGACGTCGGCTGGAACATCGAAAATTACGGCACCGACCCGGATGTTGAAGTCGACATCGCGCCGCAGGAGAGCAGGCAGGGTGTCGACCCGCAAATGGAACGCGCGCTCGAGCTCATCCAAGCAGGGCTGCGCGAGCGACCGCCGCTGCCGCCGTTCGGCCCGCGCCCGCGCCTGCCGCTCCCGGCGAACGGGCCGCGGACCTGAGGACCACACGGCGCAGGACGGTATCCACCGGACTTCATTTTGCCGCTCCTTCTCGGGTTACGATAGGTGAGGTATGCTGTCGACGCTGGTGACCTGTGCCGCCGTCCCGCTGCTGCTGATCGCCTGGCACAGCAGCGGCGCGCTACGGCGTTCGCCCTGGCCGGCCGTGGCGGTGCTCCTCTGGCACGGCGGTGGACTGGCGCGCATCGCGCTCGGCAACATCCGCGCGCCGCATGAATGGGACTTCGCCTGCTTCTGGCTGTACGGCCACATCGCAGCGGCGCACCTGAACGTGTACGATCCGGGGGTCTACGCGCGCTTCGCATCGCCGTTCCCACCGGATAGCGCGTTTCGGGATGCGGTGCTCAACGTCGGGTTTCCCTATCCGCCGCCGTCGATCGCGCTCTTCTGGCCGCTGGGGTTCCTCGCCAGCGTCCGGCTCGGGTTGACGCTTTGGTACGGCGTCGCGGTCGGCGCGCTCATCGCCGCCGCCTGGTTCCTGGCCCGCTCCTTCATGCCCGCCGACGGCTGGCGCGGAGCGCTGCTGATCTTGGGGCTGATCTGCGCCCTGCCGGCAGCCCAGAACACGGTCGGTGACGCCCAGACGAATTTCTTGCTGCTGTTGCTCGTCGCGTTGGCGCTGCTCAAGCGCAATACGCCGGCCGGGGCGGTCTGGACGGCGCTCGCCGTTTGGGTCAAGCCGTACGCCGCGGTTTTGCTCGTGACGGATCTCATCGGTCGGCACTGGCGACGGCTGGCCGTCGCCGGCCTGACGCTCGCGCTGACCCTGGCCGCCGGCGTGCTGCTCGTCGGGCCCCTCGCATTCGCCGCCTATCTCCAGGCGAACCCGTCGGCGCGTGAACCGCCCTCCGCCTTCGTCGAGGTCGTCAACCAGTCGCTGCTCTCCGCCGTCCTGCGATTGCACCACACCCTGCCGCCGCGCGTGTCGGCTTCGCACGAGCCGTTGTACGTCGGCCTGGCACTGCTCTTCACCCTCGTCACCGTCGCGGCGTGCCTGCGCCGGACCAGCACGCAAGCCGCGTTCGCCGTGACGCTGCTGCTCGGGCTCATCGTCTATCCGGGCACGCTTACCTCGTACGGCGTCATGCTGATCCTCCCGCTCCTCGTCCTGTGGCAGCAGCGTAACCAATTCCCCGGCCGGACACCGGCGGTGGCGCTGATCTCGGCCGCCGCGGTCCTGCTGCAGAGCGGATGGCTGCAGTGCGGCTTCGCCGCCGATGTGCTGCTCTGGGCGGCTTGCTGTTGGGTCGCGGTGCGAACCCCGGCCGGGCCATCGACGGAGCAGCCGCTGCCCGGACTCGCCCGCACGACGGTCGGAGCGGCGAGCTGATGGCGCTGCGCCTGCTGCCGCGCGAGTCGTTGCTCAAGACGGGCGACGTCGATCACGCGGCCTGGAATTATGACGGCCTGCTGGGCTACGTATCGCGCCGCCGGTTCGAGCTGGTGCTCTCGCTGCTGCCCAAAAAGCGCGTCGGCGCGCTACTCGAGGTCGGCTACGGCAGCGGTGTCTTTTTTCCCGAGCTGGCGAAGCACGCCGAGCGTTTGTACGGAGCCGACATCCACGAGCGGTCCGCCGACGTCACCGCGGTGCTGGCCAAGGCCGGGATTCCGGCCGAGCTGGTGACCGCCCCAGCCGAGTCGCTGCCGTACCCGGACGGGACGTTCGACGTCGTCGTCGCGGTCAGCACGTTCGAGTTCGTCACCGATGCCCGCCGGGCGATCAACGAGCTCGCCCGGGTCCTTAAGTCCGACGGCCGGATCATCATCGTCACGCCCGGACAGAATGCGCTCTTGGACCTGGCGCTGCGGGTGTTCACCGGCGAGTCGGCCCAGCGAGACTTTGGCGACCGGCGCAAACTCATCGTCCCGACCGTCACCCGCGAGATGCGCCACGAACGCTCAGCCTATTTCCCGCTGCCGTTTCCGGTCCCGGTCTATCGGGCGCTGCGTTTGAAAAAGCGCTGATCTCCGCCGGGGGTCAAAAGAAGGCTTAGCAGCAGGCTATACTGCTCTTGCCCAGCGGGAGGACTCGAGCAAAACAAAGAGCGTGATTTGACGCTCGCGCCGAATTCTGATAAGCTCACCGAGCCGAAGCAGGACCGTCGCGGTCCTCACCGGACGCCTTCGGGCACTCCGGTTCTACTCTGTACTGGCCGTTTGAAGCGGTTTGTCTTGAGCGGGGTGCTTCGGCATTGCCGTCTTTTTTTCTTGTTTTTTTGCCGGAGGGCAAGCCATAGCACGACCGCTACGTATCAACGATCAGATCCGCATTCGCACCGTCCGCGTCATCGACGAGGACAGTCAGCAACTTGGTGTCATGCCGACCGAGAATGCGCTGATGTTGGCCCGCCAAAAGGGACTTGATTTGATCGAAGTTTCGCCGACCGCGGTGCCGCCGGTCTGTCGAATCAGCGATTACGGCCGGTTGAAATACGAGCAGTCCAAAAAAGACAAAGACGCGCGCAAAAAGCAGAAGAACTGGGAGCTCCGCGAAGTCAAGCTGCGGCCCAAGATCGAGAACCACGACTACGAAGTCAAAGCCCGCATGGCCGAACGGCTCCTGCAGGACGGCGGAAAAGTCAAGGTTACGATCATGTTTCGCGGCCGCGAGATCACGTACACCTCATTCGGAAAACGGCTCCTGGACCGCATGGCTGTCGATATGGCAAACATCGCGATCCTCGAGCGCGAGGCGAAACTCGAAGGCAAGAACATGTTCATGATCCTGGCACCCCGCGCGGTGCCGCTCGGTCCGCCCAAATTCACGCATGTCAAAGACTCAGCGGTCGAGGCCGCGGTGAAAAAGGACGCCGAGGATGAAGCCGCCGATGCTGCTCGCGCGGCGAGCGAGCGGGCGGAAACCGATCACGAGGTCGCGGACGCCCCGCCGCAAACCGTCGAATCCGTCCCTGACCGAACCGCCGTATCCGAAACCGTCTAAAGATGTTCTGATTCACCTCGTATCGCGCAGCGACGATCCGGCGTGAATCTGCGATCAATTACCAGCCAACGTCGGGAGAAAACATGCCGAAGATCAAGACCCATCGGGGGACGGCGAAGCGCGTGAAGGTGACGGCGAACGGAAAAGTTCTGCACCGCCATCAGTTCAGCGGTTGCGGTCATATCCTGAGCAAGAAGACGCGCAAGCGCAAGCGGAATTTCCGCAAGGATCAGCCCGTTTTCGCCGGTGATCTCAAGCGCTTCGCGCCGCAGATCCCCTACTTGCTGTAAGGAGCGTCTCGATCGATGGCACGTATCAAACGCGGCGTTCATGGGATCAAGCACCGCCGCAAAGTGATGAAGCTCGTCAAGGGCTTCCGCGCNNCCGCGACCGGCGCGTGCGCAAGCGAGATTTTCGCTCGCTCTGGATCTCGCGCATCAACGCCGCCGCGCGGCGCGAGGGGCTTTCGTATTCGCGCTTCATCGCCGGACTTAAAAAAGGCGGTGTGACGGTGAATCGCAAGGCGCTCGCCGATCTGGCGGTTCACGACGCCGCGGCGTTCGCCGCGCTCCTGTCGCTGGCGAAAGACTCGCTGGGCAGCGAAACAGCCGCCTAGTCTAGGTGGGTCGACCTCGTCGACCCTTCGCGTTCGGGCTTCGCCCGAGCCGCCGGGTCGGATAAGCCCGACATGTTCTAAGTTTGCCCGTCCCGCGCGGTCGCGGGAAAATCACGTCGTCGCGGTCGAGGCTTCAAGGCGGCGCTGGCGATGCGCGGCGACGTACGCCAGCAGCCGGCGCACGCACACGATCGCGACGATCGTCGCCGCTAAGACGATCGCTGCGGCGAGAAACGGCATGAACCAACCGAGCAAGATGCCGCCGATCGCCAAACCGTCTTCCACGACGCTGACGATCGGATTGGCGAGGCCGCCGGTCGTCGCGGTCGAGGCCGCGCGCGCCGTTGCCGAGACGCCATGAATCGCGAGCGCGTTCGCGCCGCCCAGCACGCCCAGGAGCAGCAGGCTCGGATCATTGCCGGGCTGGACGACGGAGCCCGCGATCAGCGCGCCGGCAAGGGGCTTCGCGACGGTGTGCAGGACGTGCAGGCCGTGGTCGAGCAGCGGTATCTTGTCGCCAAGCACTTCGAGGATGCTCGCGACGACCAGCACGGCCAGCGCGCCGTCCGAAGCGAGCCAAGCGAATTGATGCGCCGGCGGCGGCAGGAAACCCCAATGCATCGCCAGCGACACCGCCAGCAGCGTCACGAACACCCGGATTCCCGCCGTCGACGACAAGACGTAGGCGAGCGCATATTGGGTCGGTGCGTCCACGGCGAGCCCTCCGGGCAAACTTTACTTCGATTGCGGCACGAAAGTAACACGCGCCCGGCGCGAAACTAAATCGCGTGCGAGATATCGCCCGTTTCCGCGATTTCGCCGCGCAGCAGCCGAACGATGGTTTCGCGGGCCCGGGCGGAATTTGGTCGCGCCGGTTCGATGATGTCGTGCGAAGGCGGCAGGCCGCGCAGGCGATGGAGGGTAACCGCGGCACCGGACGCGCGCCAGCGCGCCGCCAAGCGCGTCACCGCGCGATTGTTGACCGACGATTCGCCGGCGTTGATCACCAAGTCGACGGTCCGCGCCCGCGGCGGCCGGCGAGCGTCCTCGTAAACGGCATCGGCGATGCCCATCCCAACCGCCAGCGCGTGCAGCGGATAGCGCGGATAGCCGTGCTCCGGTTCTTGACGTTCGCGCGCGATCGGATCCCACCACAAGAAAATATTCGGCAAGGTGCGGATGAGCGGCGTGAGCAACGCGTGCGCTTCCTGCGGCACGCCAGCGATGCCCAAAAACGGTGCGACGGCGACGACGGCATCCACCTGAGGCAGCGCTGCCGCGGCATGGATCGCGAGCGTTCCGCCTAGCGAGTGACCCCCGACGACGATCCGCTTCCCGAGCGCGGCGACAGCCGCGACGACGGCGGCGATATCCGACGTCAGCAAATCGACGCTGAGGCCTTGCAGCGCGGTCGTCAGCCGATCCGCGTAACCATGGAGCGGGAGCCGGACGAGGACGACGGTGGCGCCCGCGGCGTTGAGCGCGGCGGCGATTGCGTCCCAGGCGAGCGGGCTTGCGGTCAGGCCGTGCAGCAGGATGATCGCATCGTCGCCCGGCCCCTCGAGCACGCGCGAGCGCATGCTGTCCGCGACGCCCGGATCGGCTGCGTCGCGTGCGCGCAGGTAGGCGCGCAGCGTATCGGCGGGGGTCATGCGCCGGACAGGTCGGCGGCGAGCGCGATGAGCGCGAAGGTGCGTTCGTCGTCGCCCAGTGTTTCGGCCTCGATCGCCGCGCGGATCGTCCGCACGCCGTCGCGCGCGAACACGAGCCCCGCGGGATCGCCGACGTCGACGATCGCGCGCAGCAGTAGCAGCGCGTCGTCGACCGCGCGCGCCAAGCCGTCGCGGATCGCACGCTGCGCGTCGTCCGTTGGGATCCGGGTTCCGGCCGTGCCGGTCGCGAGCATCAAAACGTAATCGAGCGATGCCGCCGTCGCCATGATGCGGTGCGTGTGAGCCGCGACCGCGAACTGTTCGCGGTAGGTGCGCACGCCGCTCATCAGCAGCTTCTGCAGCGCGACGACGTTTAGCGCGCGGTCAACGCCCACATCACCGCGATCTGCGTCTTTGCGTCGGGCAACTGGTCGGCGCGCAGCATCGTCGCCAACTCGTCGAGCGCGAAGGTGCGGGTTTCGATGTCTTCGCCCGCGTCGAAATCCGTCTCGCCGGGCTCGTAATCATCGGTGAAAAAGAAGTGCAGCAACTCGGTGCAGAAACCGGGCGCCGAGTAAGCGCTCCACAACCGGCGCATCGAGCGGGCACGATACCCGGTTTCCTCGCGCAGTTCGCGCAACGCGGCAGCGTGCGGTTCTTCGCCGGCATCGATCCCTCCGGCACAGACTTCCCAGGTCAGCATCCCCAGCGGCGCACGGTATTGACGCACGAGCACGAGTTCGTGCGGCGTCGGTGCGACGATCACCGCGACCGCGCCGCTGTGTTCGACGATCTCGTACGAATGCTCGCCGCGCGACGTCCGCACCGTGTCGATGCGCAAATTAACGACGTGGCCTTCGTATACACGCCGGCTTTCGATCAGCTCCATGATTCGCACCATACGCGGGGCTGAAGCAGAGACCATGCACGGAGCTGCGCACCGCCCGCCGCGCCGAAGTCGGCTGCCGGATAGCGGCACTGCCGGCTAAACGACGGTCGTAGCCGAAAGTTCCTCGAGGACCGTCGGGCGGTGCGGCTCCCAGCCGAGTTCGCGGACGGCCCGGTCGGAGCTGACTTGGAGATCGAGCGCCAAGGCGTCGGCGAGAGGTCCCATCGTGACGCGCGCGTCCTCGAGGGCGATGTGCTCCACGCTGCCGTCGGCGCCGGCCGCCCGCGCGGCGGCGTGGCCGATCTCGACGTAGGGCACGGCCGCGCCGCGGGCGGCGTTATAGACCGAGCCGCGCTCGGCGCGTTCGAGGGCCAACACATAGAGTTCGGCCAGCGCGTCGACGCGCACGCAACTCCAGCGATTCGCTCCGTCGCCGACGATCGGCACCGGGCCGCGCCGGCCCGCATCGACCAGACCGGCGACGATTCCGCCGTCATCGCCGTACACGATGCCCGGCCGGATCACGATCGTGCGCAGATGGTGCGCCGCCGCCCCGAGCACGCGACGTTCGTGCGATGGCCGCCAGGCGACGAGCGGCGTCGGCGCCAGCGGCGCGTCTTCGCCGACGATCGCGTCCCCGCGATTGCCGTAGACCCACACGCCGCTAGTGTAAATGAATGCTTCATGGTCGCTGCCGATCGCATCGAGCATCACGTCGATCGCGGCGCCCTCGAGTTGGACCGCTTGCGGACCGGCGTCGAACGCGCAGTGCACCACCGCGTCGGCGTCGCGCACCATTTCGCGCAACACGACGCGATCCGCGAGATCGCCCATCACGGGGTGAACGCCGGCGCGCAGGAGCTTTTCTTTGGCCGGCTCGCTGCGCGCGAGACCGACGATATCGTGGCCCGCTCGCTTGAGTTCGCGGGCGACAGAAGTACCGATATAGCCGGTCGCGCCGGTCAAGAAAACCCGCATCTCTACGTTCCTTCCGCGGCGTTGCCGCGCGCCCAAATCGTGATCATGTCGAAGACCAGCGCCACTTCCGCCGCCGCGATGCAGGATCCCGGAATCCATTTCGCCGGCGCCAGCACATCCCACAGCGCCAAGATCGCGGCGACGAGGTACGCGACGTACTTCGTGATCACGATTCGCGTTTCGTCGTTAGGGGCCCGGTAGGTTCGGCGCAAAGCGACGCTCGCACCCGCGATCAGCAACACGATTGCGACCGCGGCAATCGCCTTATGCGCGGCGAGATGCGCCAACACCGGTTTGCCCCCGACCGCGATCACCGCCGCGATCGCGACGAGCGAAACGATTTCGACGATTCGCGCGCCGCCTGCGCCCCTGCCCGTCATTGGCAGCGGAGTTCGGCAAGAGGGCCGCGACTCCGGCGCAGGAAGCGTATCAAGCGTGCCGTTCGAACTCGGAAACCGCAATCCCCGGATCGAGCGCATTCGCCAGCTGCAGACGCCGCGCGGGCGCCGAGATCAATCCCGCTTCGCGATCGAGGGCCCGACGCTCATCGCTGAAGCGCGCCGCAGCGGGCTGCGGATTCGCGAGCTGTACGCGGTCCCCGCCGTGCTGGCCGAGCATCCGGGACTCGCCGGCCTCGAAGCGGCCGACTTGCCGGTGTTTCTCGTCGCGGATCGGCTGTACGCGCGGTTGTCCGATCTCCAATCGCCGCCGGGGCTGCTGGCCGTGCTCGACCTGCCGGCAACCGGTCTCGAAGCGGTGCTGGCGCGAGCCGGGACGATTTTGTTGCTCGCCGGGGTGAACGACCCCGGGAACGCCGGAACGCTGCTGCGCTCGGCTGAAGCCTTCGGAGCCGCGGGCGTCCTCTTCGGCCGGGGCGGCGTCGATCCGTTCGCCCCGAAGGTCGTCCGGGCGGCGATGGGGGCCCTCTTCCGGCTTCCGGTTGCGCCCGTCGACTGCGCCGAGTTGCTCGCCGGGGCGGCGGCCGCCGGCCGGCCGATCCTCGCCGCCGACGCCGACGGCCGCGACGTCGACAGCCTGATTTTGCCCGCCGACGCCATCCTCGCCGTCGGGAACGAGCGGCGCGGGGTCCGCGACTGGCTCACCCGCTGGGATACGACCGTTGCCATCCCGCACACCGGCCCGGCCGAGAGTTTGAACGCGGCGGTCGCGGGAAGCATTTTGCTGTACCTGCTCTCTCGCCGGCGCTAGTAGACCGACTTCGTCGACCCGTCGCGTTTGCGGCCGAGCCGCCGAGGAGTTGTCAATAGCTTGTCAAGCCGCCGAAAAACCCTTCTTGTCAAGTCTTGGCGGCCGGAGTATCTCGATGTTATACTCGCAGTAATCACGGTTAGCAACGCATACCGATTCAGATTGAAAATTTTTCGCTCGGAACGTTTGGGAAAAGGGGTATCGCCGACAGATGCGCACTTCGGAGATTTTCTGGAAACTGTTCGCCAGCACCGGATCGATCAACGCGTATATTATGTACCGGCACTTGAATCCGGCCCCGACCACGTCGTAGCAAATGACTCCGGGGAGTTCCCCGAGACGAACGTGAAGTGCGATGAACGCCCGGCTCCGCCGGGCGTTCATCTTTGCTTGCGGCGGCACGATAAGCCGCGCATCTGCGTTCGGAGCAGCATCACCGATCATGGCCGATCTCGACACGACCTTACGCGAGTTGGCGCAACGCTTCGAGGCGGCAATTGCCGCCGCGCGCGACGAGCATGCACTCGATGAAGTGCGCATTCGATTTCTTGGCCGAACAGGTGAGCTGACCGTCGTGCGGCGCGGCATCGGTGCGTTGCCGCCCGCCGAACGACCCACTGCCGGCAAGGTCATCAACGTCGCCGCCGACGCGATGGAAGCGCGGTTGGCCGCTGCCCGAGCCTCGCTCGAACGGGCATCGATCGACGCATCGCTGAGCGATTCGATCGACGTTACCTTTAGCGGACCGCCGGCGCGCCGCGGCATGCTGCACCCGGTGCGCGCGGTGATGGCCGACGTGGCGCATTACTTTTCGCAGCACGGTTTCGCCATCGTGCTCGGACCCGAAATCGAAACCGATGCGAACAACTTCGATGCGCTCAACATCCCGCCCGATCATCCGGCGCGCGAAGGATTCGACTCGTTCTATTTGCGGCCCGATCTTCTGCTGCGCACACACACCTCGCCGATGCAGGTGCGCGCGATGCGCGCGAGCGGGCCGCCGATCGCCGTCATCGTGCCGGGAAAAGCCTATCGGCGCGACGCGGTCGACGCACGGCATCTGTACCAATTCCATCAGGTCGAAGGGCTGATGGTCGGCCCCGGCATCCACTTCGGCCATCTCAAGGGATTGCTGACGGGCATGATGCGCGAACTCTTCGGCCCGGCGCAAGACATCCGGTTCCGGCCGTCCTTCTTTCCGTTCACCGAACCCAGCGCCGAGGTCGATGTGTCGTGTCCGGGCTGCGGCGGTGCGGGCTGCCGCACGTGCAGCGGTTCGGGCTGGATCGAGATCGGCGGTTCGGGGATGGTGCATCCCAATGTTTTGCGCAGCGTGGGTTACGATCCGGATGGCGTGACGGGCTGGGCGTTCGGTTGCGGGCTCGAGCGCATCGCGATGAAGAAATACGACGTGAACGACATTCGCGAATTCGTCGAAAATAAACCCGCGTTCTTGGAACAGCTCGCTTAATGCGCGTTCCCTTGGCGTGGCTGCGTGATTACGTCGATCTGCCCGCCGACGTCGATTCGCTCGTCGCGCGTTTGGCGACACTCGGGTTTCCGGTCGAGACGGTCGAAACGCGGCCGCTCATCAGCGGCGTCGTCGCCGGCACGATCGTCGGGCTCGAGAAGCATCCCAATGCCGACCGCCTGCAGATTTGCACGCTCGACGTCGGCGACCCGCAGCCGCTGACGATCGCGACTGCCGCAACGAACGTCGCGCGCGATCAGATCGTGCCCGTTGCGCGGGTCGGCGCGCAATTGCCGCAGCTCAAGATCGAACCGCGCAAAATGCGCGGTGTCGATTCGCAGGGGATGCTGTGTTCGGCCGAAGAGCTCGGCTTGCCGGCCGAGTGGTTCGAGGACGGCATTATGCAGCTCGACGCCGCGACGCCCAACGGCACCGACGTCGTCGACGCATTCGGGCTGCTGCTGCCCGTGCTCGACGTCGAGATCACCGCCAACCGTGCCGACGCGCTGTCGATGCTCGGCATCGCGCGCGAACTTGCCGCGGCGTTCGGCGTCGCGCTGCGTTTGCCGCCGACGAAAGCCGCCGGCACGGGCGGCCCCGGCCAAAGCGACGTCCGCGTGAGCCTCGAAAGCATCGACGTGCGCCGCTATATCGCACAGCGCGTTTCCGGATTGAGCGTCCGCCGCGCACCGGCCGCGCTGCGCATCCGGCTCGCGCTGGCCGGACAGCGCCCGATCTCCAATCTGGTCGACGTCTCGAATTTTGTCATGTTAGAAGTCGGGCAGCCGCTGCACTTCTTCGACTTCGAGAAGATCGGCGGCAAGCACATCATCGTGCGCGACGCGCGATCACACGAAAGACTTACGACACTCGACGGCACCGAGCGTGAACTCGATCCCACCGCGCTGCTCATCGCCGACGAGGAGCAGGCGACGGGCTTGGCCGGACTAATGGGCGGCCTCATCAGCGAAGTTTCGGAGTCGACGCGCGAGATCGTGATCGAGAGCGCGAACTTTGCCGGACCGCGCATCCGCCGCATGAGCGTGAAGCTGGGTTTGCGCAGCGAAGCATCGACACGCAACGAAAAGAATCTGCCGCCCGCGCTCACGGATTTGGGCGCAGCGCGGGCCGCGTATCTGCTCGAGCGTGAAGGCGGCCTCGCCGCACCCGCGCACGCCTACGGCAAACCGATTGAAACGCCGCCCGAGATCGAACTCGGCGCAAGCGACGTGCAGCGATTACTCGGGTTCGCCGTTGCGCCGCCCGAGATCGAGCGGGCGCTTGGGGGCTTGGGATTCACGCTGCGGCTTCTCCCCGGCGGTGACGGCGATGCGCGCTACGCGGTGCGCGTGCCGCCCTGGCGCTCCGACGTGTCGATCGCCGCCGATCTGGTTGAAGAACTCGCGCGGATCATCGGCTATGACCGCGTGCGCGCCGAACTGCCACCGACCCCGCCGCAAACGCTGAACAGCACCGCATTCGAACGCGAGATGGCGATCGCGCATGCGCTCGCGGGTCTGGGCTACGCCGAATGCATGACGCTCGCACTCCAGCCGCAGAGCGTCGCGGAAAGCTGGCGTTCGCCGGGAATCGACGTGCCGGCGCCGGTCGAGATCCGCAACCCGCTGTCCGAAGATCAGCGCTACATGCGCTTCTCGCTGCTGCCGGCGTTGCTCGAGCAAGCGGCGCGCGAACGCGCGCTGCGGCCGCTGCGGACGTTCGAGATCGGCCATGTTTTCGCCGACGCACCCGACGCGCCGATTGAAACCAACCTGGTCACGCTGCTCTATCTTGCCAAACCGCCGGCGGATCAGCCCGCGTGGCGCGATGCGGCATTCATCGAGGCCGGCTCCGACGCCCGCGCGCTGGTTCGCGCGATCACCGGGATCGATGCACGATTGGAGCGCGCGACAAAGGCCGGGCTGCATCCGGGCAAAACGGCGCGCATCCTCGCCGGCGACGTCGCGGTCGGGTTCGTCGGCACGCTCGATCCGCGGCTGCTGCGCGCGCACGAAATCAACGACGGTGCGGCGGCAGCCATCATCGAGATCGATGCGCTGCCGCCGCGCGCGGTCCGGCCGTATGTCCCGGCCTCGAAGTATCCGGCGATCGAGCGCGATCTGGCAATTATCCTCGATCCGGCGGTCGCCGCCGCCGACGTCAGCGCGACGGTCCGCGCGGCGTCAGTGCTGGTCCGGAACGTCGTGGTCTTCGACGAATACCGCGGACCGCAAATCGGTGCGGACAAAAAAAGCTTGGCTGTGCGCATCACGCTTGGCCGCCCCGATGCCACGCTCACCGACGCCGACGCCGACGCGGTGACGGCGCAGATCGTCGAAGCGCTGCGCGCCGCGCACGGCGCGCGCTTGCGCGGATGACGATTACGTGGCCCGACGTCGTTATCGGCGGACTGGGATTCATTTTCGCGCTCAAGGGGTGGAAACGCGGATTCGTCGCCGAACTCGCGGGCGCGGCCGCGCTGGCGATCGCGATCGTCGCAGCGATTCGCTATCCCGGTTCACTCGACGATATCGCCGAGCGTTACACGCATGCGAGTCCGGGCGCGGCACACATCGCCGGCATGGTGCTGTTCGCGCTTGCCTTTTATGCAGCCGTCATGGCGCTGACATTTATCGCCGGACGCTTCGCGCGGTTACCCGTCATCTCAATCGGCAACAGCGCCGCGGGCGCGGCCGTTGGTTTGTGCAAGGCGTTCGCCGCCACGTGGGCGGTGCTCTACGTCGCACTGTTTTTCCCGCTACCGCACGCCCTGCGCGGCGACTTGCGCCGTTCGACGATGGTTTCGATCGTCACCGAACCGAATCGGCGCATCGACGCGCTCATGCGCGGCGCGCTGCCCGCGTTCGCCGCGCCGCTGACCGACCCGATCTTTACCAACCATCGCGTCTGAACGCAAGCGTGGCGAATCCACATTGCGCAATGAAACCCGCGCGCGCTAAAATTAGCGAACGAAGAGGGGGGTCTGGAGATGAGTGACATCAGCGAGCGGCTCGTTGTTCATTGTCCCGATCGAGAAGCATCGCGTCATCTGGCCGCGTTCATCGCCGGGCATCGAGCCGCGGACGGAACGATCCGGATTGCGTTGCGGTTGCCGAACGGCCTGTTCGCCGACCACCGCACGCTCGTCGAACGGCGCATCGTCGCGACGCTGTATCCGCTGTGCACGATCACCGATCCGCATCCGACGTACTCGGTCAGCTGGTCGGCGAAATGCGGCGGACCGTACCCGGAATTTGCCGGCGCGCTCGCCGTGGAAAAAAGCAAGGCGGAGGATTGTTTTGGCCTGATCGTGAGCGGTCACTACGAACCGCCGTTCGGCGTCGCCGGTGCGTTGTTCGACGCGGCGCTCGGCCAGCGCATCGCACACGCATCGGCCCACAATTTGTTGCGCTCGATCGCCGACTATGTCGAATACGCGTTCGCGCACAGCAGCGCAGCGCGCGCCGGACACACCGTCGCGCACGCTCCCGGTTAGGCGGGGACGGCGCTCTCCTTGAGAAACACTTCGAGCGCCGCCTTCGCACCGGTTCCGATTTGAACCGGATGACCGGCATCCAGCAGACCGAGCTCGAGCGCGCCGAGCATGCCCAGGATGTCGGTCTGCGAGAGATCGCCCATCGTGCCGATCCGGATGATCTTGCCCTTGAGCTCTTTTTGCCCACCGCCCAGGGTGAGGCCACGCTCTTCGCGCAGCGTCTTGCGGATCGCGTCGCCATCGACGCCGGCCGGAACCTTGGCGGCGACCACCGTTACCGAGTGCGACCCTTCCTGTGAGAACAGCTCGAGCCCGAGCGCCGTGCAGGCGGCCCGAATCGCCTGCGCGTAGCGCGCGTGGCGCCGCCAAACATTCGCCGGTCCTTCGTCGGTAAAGAGGTCGAGGGCGGCGTCGAGCGCATACACGATCGAAACCGGCGGGGTCCATGGAGTCTGCCCCAGCGTGGCGAATTCGCGCGCTTTGACCAGATCGAAGTAGAAGCGCGGCGAGGCGTTCGCTTCGATCTTTTTCCAAGCCCGCGGCGCGACGGCGACCATCGCGAGGCCGGGGGGGACCGCCAGCGCCTTCTGCGATGCCGTGACGACGACGTCGAAACCCCACTCGTCCATGCGGAATTCGCTGGCCGCCAAGCCGCTCACCGAATCGACGACGACATACGCGCCGTGCGCTCGCGTGATCTCGGCCAAGGGCGCCATGTCGTTCTGCACGCCGGTCGACGTTTCGTTATGGGTCAGCAGCACGCCGGTGATCTTTTTAGCGGTGTCGGCCGCAAGCCGCGCGCGCAGCGCTTCGGGGTCGACGCCGCTGCCCCAAGGGGTCGCGAGGACTTCAACGCTGCAGCCGAAGGCCTGCGCGATTCCGATGATGCGCTGTCCGAACACGCCGACCGGACAGGCCAAAATCGTGTCGCCCGGACCGAACATATTGCCGACCGCGGCTTCGAGCCCGCCCGTGCCGGAAGCGCCGAGGATCAGCACGTCCGCAATCGTGGTCCCGAAAATCGGTTTGAGCCGGGCCACCAGTCCGTCAAGCAGCTCTTTGAAGCGCGGACCGCGATGATCGACCATCTGTTGGGCGGTCGCGGCAAGGACGGCCGGAGCGACGGTTACCGGACCGGGGATAAAGAGCAGGTTCTTCGACACGTGGCGTATCTCCGAAAGGTGGCCTGGCCAAACTTACATAGGGCCACCCGGGAGTCCCCCGAGCGATGCCCACCGCGCGCGGTCGGCGGTCGGGCGCAAGTTACGATCTCTTGATGTCTTCCGCCACTAAGAGCCCGGTCGGGGCGTGCGTAGATTGAGGTCATGTGGAACGTGCGCCGCCGCCGGGTGAGGCCTTTGATGCCTTGGACGCTGAAGCGTCTTTTTCGCGGGCTCGTTCGTGCCGCCACTGGGGCCCGCTAAAGAGTGCCCAGTACGATCGTTTCGCCGCAGTTGATCGCGCCGCCGTTTCCGGCGCCGCGCGCAACGGACCCGACGCTCGATATCGCGCTGCTCGGAACGTTCGGGCTGCGGCGCACGGGCGATCCGGCGGAGATCCGTCTGCCGGATCAAGCGATTCGCTTACTGGCATTCCTGCTGCTCGGGCGCGGCCGCAGCTTGCTCCGCGAGCACGTCGCCTTCACGCTGTGGCCGGACGGCGACGAAACGGGCGCGCGTGCGAATCTCCGCCGCAAGCTGCATCTGCTGGTGCGCGCTTTGCCGGTGGTCTCCACGCCCTGGATCGTCAGCACGCCGACGACCGTCGGCTGGAACGAAGCGGCGCCCTATCGGCTCGATGTCGCGGCGTTCGAATCGTTATGCACCGGCGGCTCAGGGGCGGACGCCGATGCCTGCTACACGGGCGATCTGCTGGCCGGCTTCGACGACGACTGGATCGTGCGCGAACGCGACCGGTTGCGCACGCTGGCGACCGACAACCTCACCGCGTTCGCCGCGCGCTACCGCCAGCGCCGCGACTACGCCGGCGCGATCCGCTGCGCGCGGCGTTTGCGGCGCATCGATCCGTGGCGGGAAGACGGCGTGCGGACGCTTATCGCGCTGCGTTTCGAGGCCGGTGACCGCGCCGGAGCGCTCGCCGAGTACGAGCGCTTTCGCACCGAGTTGGCAGCCGAAATGGGCGTCGCGCCGATGCCCGAGACCGTCTGCGTGTACGAGCGCGTTCTGGCACAAAAGGACGATTGCGGACCGGGCGTTCCCGCCGGCGGCGGCGCGGCGCCGCCGGCGCTAACGACGACCGTCGGCGCAGCCGGCGAATTGCCGTTCGTTGCGCGCTCGCGCGAGTTGGCCGCGTTGCGCGCGGCTTGGCAACGCGCGGCGGACGGCTGCGGCGGCGCGCTGCTGGTGGTCGGCGAAGCGGGCATCGGCAAAACCCGGCTGATCGACGAGTTCGCGGCCTTCGCGGGAGCCAACGGCGGCCGCGTCCTGCGCGGGGGAACGACACCCTTCGAGCGCGACCCGTACCAGGCGTTTTCCGGAGCGCTGCGCGCCGCGCTGCCGTTGCTGCGCGACGCGCGGATCGAACCGCGCCGACTGGCGGTGCTGGCGACGCTCGTTCCTCAACTGCAAGTCGCGCAGCCCGAGTTGCGGCGCGCGACGCCGCTCAAGGCCGAACCCGAGCGCACCCAACTCTTCGAGGCGGTCGAAGCGGCACTCGGCGCGCTCTGCGCGGCGCGGCCGGCGATCATCGTGCTCGAAGATCTGCACTGGGCGGGCGCGGCCACCGTCGCGCTCTTCGAGCATATCGCGCGACGCGCCGGCGCGCAGCGGCTGCTCGTCATCGCTTCGTATCGCGAAGATGATCTGTCGCGCGCGCATCCGCTGCGTGCCACCCGCCGCCGGCTCGAACGCGAGGGTCTGCTGGCCGTGACGGCGCTCGGACCGCTCGACACGCCCGCGATCAAGGAGATCGTCGCGCAACTCACCGTCGCGCCACCCGCCCAGCGAAGGGCCCTCGCAGAATATCTGCGCGGTGCCAGCGACGGCAACCCGTGCCTGCTCGGAGAAGTCGTCGCGAACGCTCGCGAATCGGGTGCCTTCGACGCCGGACGGCGAACCTGGAACGTGCCCGCCGCCGCTATGCCCTCACCTGCCCTGAGTGCGACGCTGCGCGCGCGGCTTGGACGGCTCTCGCCGGCGGCGCGCGCGGTGGCCGAGATCGCGGCGATTGCCGGCCGTGGGTTCTCGGCCGAACTCGTATGCGAAGTGAGCGGTATCGGCGAACGAGCGACGCTCGACAGCCTCGAAGAACTCATCGAACGGCGGCTGATCCGCAGCGCCGGCGGCCCCAGCGGCGACTATGTCTTCGCGCATCATCTCATCGTCGCGGCCATCGAGGCGGAGCTGACGCCCGCGGCCCGGCGGCGACACCATCGGCACGTCGGCAACGTCATGGCCGAACTCTATGCCGAACGGATCGAACAGTACAGCGGCGAGTTGGCAAACCACCTCGAACGCGGCGGCGAACGCGAACGCGCCGCCGGTTTTGCGTGCATTGCCGCACGTGGGGCGCTCGCGCTCTACGGCGACAGAGAGGTGGCCGCGCCCGCGGCGTCCTGATCTCGCGCGCGCAGCGCGGCGGAAAATTATTTGCCGCGAACCGTCGCAGCTCGCGGGCAAGCAGCTTTTGCGCTCTGGAAAGGTTTCACCGTGGCAACGTTTCGGCTCCCGCTATCGGGCGATGTATCGCAGACGATCAATCCGTGGAACTGGTTCATGAAGGCCGGACAGTTCGGCTTAGTCAACATTGATCTTGGCTCGAGCGCCGACCCGGCGCTCGAAAACCGCATCCTCGAAGACGTCGGTTCTTACGGCCGGCAACTCGGCCGCATCGGCGATGCGCTCGGAGTGCTCCTCAATCATCTCGACACGGCCGATTTCACACCCGCCGAGCACGAGATCATCGCGGACCTGCGCTTACAATTGGCCGGGGTCGAGCGGCTCAAGCGCAAAGCGCGAAAAAGCGAGGCAATTCCGGCTGACGGGGGCGCGGCGCACCACGTTCCGTAACCGCCGAACGTGGTTTTTCACGCTCGCATCGACGCTGGAGCGGGCATCTTCCACGCCCGCTCCTTCACGCTCCCGAAACCGTTTCGCGCCAGCGTCGCTATCGCTTACGCGTCGCCACGCCGCTGCGCGGCGCGCGTTTGCGTTCGACGCGAACGCGTTTGACGGCCGGCTGGCGCAGCGCTACGACGTTGCTCGCACGGCGCGGCGGGGGTTCGTTTCCCAGCAGCACGGGTGAGATGACGCGCTTGCCGAGGGCTTGCAGGAACACTTCGCTCAGTTCTTCGACGAGCACGAACTCCATGGTGTCGCGCACTTCCTTGGGCACGTCTTCCAGATCGATCTCGTTGCGTTTGGGCAACAGGATCTTCTTGATCCCGGCCCGTTTGGCACCCAGCACTTTTTCCTTGACGCCCCCGATGGGCAGAACCTGACCAGTCAGCGTGATCTCGCCCGTCATCGCCAGGTCGCTGTCGACTTTGAGGCCGGTCAGCATCGACGTAATCGACGTCGCAATCGAGATCCCCGCCGACGGCCCGTCTTTGGGCACCGCGCCCGCCGGGACATGGATGTGCAGGTCGTGCTTGGCGAAGAAATCGTCGGGTAAGCCGAGCTCGGTTTGACGCGAGCGCAGGAAGCTGACCGCCGCCGTCGCTGACTCTTTCATCACGTCGCCGAGTTGGCCGGTCAGCGTGACTTTGCCGGTGCCCGGCATCGAAGTCGTCTCGATGAAGAGAATGTCGCCGCCCACGGGCGTCCACGCAAGACCGGTCGCGACGCCGATCGATGCGACCCGCTTCTTGACTTCGTTGTAGAAGCGCGGTTTGGACAGATACTCGACGAGCGACTCCGGTTTGATGCGCGCCTTATAACGCGAATCCTCGGCGATCTTACGCGCGACCTTGCGGAACACGGTGCCGATCTCGCGCTCGAGATTGCGGACGCCGGCCTCGCGGGTGTAGTCGACGACGATATTCTTGAGCGCCCCATCGTTGATCTGCGCCTGCGTGTCGCGCAGACCATTGGCTTTGCGCTGCTTCGGAATTAGGTAGCGCTTTGCGATTTGCATCTTCTCGAACTCGGTGTAACCCGAGAGCTGGATGATCTCCANNCCGCCGACCTTGTCGATCTCGTCGATCATCATCACGGGGTTGTTCGTCCCCGCGTCGCGCAGCGCGCGGATGATCGACCCCGGCATGGCGCCGATGTACGTGCGCCGATGCCCGCGGATCTCCGCCTCATCGCGGACGCCGCCGACCGAGAGCCGGATGAACTTGCGGCCCATGGCCTTGGCGATCGACTGCCCGAGCGACGTCTTGCCGACACCCGGCGGGCCCACGAAGCACAAAATCGGCCCGGTCAGCTTGTTTTTGAGCTTACCGACGGCGAGGTACTCGACGATGCGATCTTTGATCTTTTCGAGATCGTAGTGGTCCTCATCGAGCACGCGCCGCGCCTGCGGGATATCGATCTGGTCCGAGGTCGACTTCGACCACGGCAATTGCGTGAGCCAATCCAGGTACGTCCGGATGACCGAATACTCGGGTGACGCCGTCGGCACTTTCGAGAGCCGGTCGAGTTCGCGGTCGGCGGCCTTCTTCACGTCCTCGGGCATTTTGGCTTCGTCGACTTTTTTGCGCAGCTCGTTGGCTTCGGCTTGCTGGGGGTCGCTTTCGCCCAACTCTTCCTGAATCGCGCGCAGTTGCTGACGCAGATAGAATTCGCGCTGATTCTTTTCCATCTCGCGCTGAATGTCACTCTGAATCTTGTGCCCGAGCTCAACGACTTCGAGCTCTTTGGTGATGAGCATCGTCAGCTTGCGCAGCCGCTTCTCGGTGTTGCGCTCTTCGAGGATCTCTTGGCGATCGTTCGTGTCGAGGCGCATCGTCGAGGCCACGAAGTACGTCAGCAAGTTGGGATCGGAGATGTTGTTGACTTCCATCTCCATCTCGCGCGGCGCCTGCGGCAGATACCCCAGCAACTTGGAAAAGAGCGTGGCGAGGTTGCGCTGCATCGCGACGACGTCGTCGTTTTCACGCGTGATGTCGGGCAGCTCGGTGTACGTCGCGGCTAGGTAGGGTTCCGTGCCGACGAACTCATCGATGCGGAACACCGGACCGCCGGCCACGATGCAGCGCAGCGTCCCGTCGGGAACCTTGAGCATCTTTTGCACGGTGCCGATGGTGCCGACGCGCCGCACGTCGCCCGGACCCGGATCGTCGATGTCTTTGTCGCGCATGACGACCAGACCAATCGGCTTGCCTTCGCGCAACGCTTCCTCAACGAGCGCGATGCCGGGCTTTTTCACGACCGCCAGCGGAATCACGGTGTTCGGAAACAACACCGCTTCCTGCAGCGGCAGGATGCCGAGAATATCGGGGCTGTTGGGAGTACGTGTTGCCATTAAGCAAGGGTCCTTTGGACGACCATCCGGATCTCGGTCCGGCGGGTTGGGAAAGATGCGTGCGGCGCGAGCGGTAACGTTATCGTTAGTATTCCATCGCGGTAGATCGCCGAACCATGGTCTTCGTCGACCGGCGCGGGCAGGTGCAATTTTTTGACGAACTCGCCGTACTGTATTTCTTTTTGATGGATCGACCCGGGCGAGCTGTAACGATCGACGCGCGCGCCGATAATAAAGAGGTGCCGCTCGTCGATCCCGACGCGCAGGCTCTCGGCGTCAGCGCCGGCCAACTCGACATGGACGACGATGCGACCGCGGTCAACATAAACGTCGGCGTTCGGCTCGAAGCGCCCGTGGTGGGCACGCCTCGCTAAATCGGCAAAGAGCCGGTCGAATTCGGCCGCAAATTCGTCTTGACGCACGCGCGACGGTCCTTTCGTTGGTTTAGCACTCGTACAAACACAGTGCTAGGCCCGACGGATGCGCAGCATCGCTGCGACCGGGCGCCCGCCGGGCCGCAGCGATGATCCGGGACGCTGCCGCCACCGCCGGCGATCGAATTTTAGCGGATTCGCAGCCGACCCGCTACTGCCCCGCGAGGGCTTCCATCGCGACGTTGACGGAGAGTTCGCTCCCGCCGCTCTGCGGGGCGCCCTTATAAATTCCCCGCACCGGGCTGACGTCGCGGTAGTCGCGGCCGACCGCGATCTTTACAAAGCAGTCGGTTATTCGGCGATCGTTCGTCGGATCGTAACCGACCCAACCGTAGGGCGGCAAATACGCTTCACACCACGCGTGCGAGGCCTCGGCGCCGAGAATCGCGTTCGACTGTCCGTTGCGCAGCGCGTCATGGCCGCTAAAGATATACCCGCTCACGTAGCGCGCCGGGATCGCGTGGAAGCGGCACAGCGCGACGAGGATGTGCGCGAAATCCTGACAGACTCCGCCGCGCAGCCGGATCGATTCATCGACGGTTGTCCGCACGGTCGTCGCGCTCTTGTCGTAGGTGAAGCCGGCGTGAACTTCGTGCCCGGCGTGCGCGAACCACGCATCGAGGTCCTCACCGCCCGGCGCACCGACGATCGCCGCGAGCGCGCGCAGTTCGGGCCCGAAGGCGACATACGTGCTTTCGCGCAGAAAATCGTACATCGAGGCGTACGCCGGATCGCTCACGAGCGCTTCGCGCGTCACGCCCGGATTCGGCTCGGGCTCCGCTGGCCGCACGGTCGCGATCGACGAGCGGGCCGTGATCGAAAGCAGATCGTGTTCGGGCAGCACGCCGAAATGCTGCACCTGGTTGCCGAACCGGTCGACGTAGGTGAACACGCGGGCGCGCGGCGCGATCTGCAGTTCGTACTTCGTGCAGTACTGCGTCGCATCGCTGAGCGGCTGCAAATGACACACGGTGTACGACTCGTGAATCTTCACCGGATAGCGGTATGTGGTCTGGTGGAGAATCGTAAATTCCAAGGTGCGTTTAGATACCCGCTGTCAGCAAAAATGAGTTGGCGCCGCGGCGCCGAGCAATTGTCAGGCGACCGGGATGCGCGGAAAATACGAGGTTTGCACGGCCATGCCGACGGCGTCGAGCCGGGCGCCGATACGAGCACTGAATTTGGCCGGGCCCTCGTCGAGAATCTCCTCGAGTCCGACGAAATCAAGCATCGCCTGCAGCCGGCCCGTCAAGCGTTCGGCCTCATCGCTGTACGAGCCCATCGCCGTCCCCGATAAGCGGTGCAGCGCATGCTCGACTTCGCTCGTGCAGAAGCGCACCGAACGCGGAAAACTGCGATGCAAGAACAGAAACGCCAACGCTTCGCTGGGATCCGACGACAGACGCTGAGCGCGCACGAACGGCTCGCTCGCGCAACACATCTCGAGCAGCCGCTGCCACTCCGGTGCCGAGTCATCGGCCGGATCGTGGGTCTTGAGGATGCGGGTCGTCATCGAAGCGCGCTCGAGAAACCGGCCGATTTGCAAAAAACTCCACTCGTCGTCGTGGGTGATCGTCGCATCGACGATCCCGCCGAACGACTGCGCGCCGTCGCGCACTTTACGCAGAAACGACGACGGGCCTTCGCGCGCGATCGCCCGCGGCGACTGCGCTTCGACGAAGAGATACATCGAGTTGATCGTTTCCCAAACTTCGGTCGTCAGCTCAGCGCGCACGCTCAGCGCATTCGAGCGCGCTATGCGGATGCACGAGATGACCGAGCTGCGGTTCTCCGTCGAAAACGTGCCGTAGGTGAAGGCGTCGTTGGCGAGCGACGGCCCCTCGAAACTGGGGATGTCGCCGTCGCCGCCGCCGGCAAGTTCGAGCACGCTCGACCAGACCCGTCGGGCCGGCTCACTGCCCGCGGCGAGCCGGTCGACCGTCCGGTTGAAGGCCACATCGATAATTCGCGCCAGCGATTCCGCCCGCTCGATGTTGCGGCTCATCCAATACAGTGATTCAGCTACGCGCGAAAGCATAGACCGGCTCCGTGAACGAGGACCAGAACGGCGGGCGTCAATCGAGGACCCACGTATCTTTGCTGCCGCCGCCTTGCGATGAGTTCACCACGAGCGAACCGTCCTGCAGCGCGACCCGCGTGAGCGCGCAGGCCGGGACGTCGATCTCGGCGCCGTAGAGCACGAACGGCCGCAGGTCGATGTGGCGCGGGGCAATGCCTTCGCCGACGATCGTCGGATGACACGAGAGCGGGATGATCGGCTGGGCGATGAACTCGCGCGGGTTCGCCTCGATGGCGAGCTTGAATTTCTCGCGGTCCAAGCGCGTCGACGACGGGCCCATGAGCATGCCGTAACCGCCCGACTGGTTGGTGTTCTTCACGACCAGCTCGTCGAGATGGCCCAGCACGTGCCGGCGCTGCAGTTCGTCATTGCAATCGAAGGTTGGGACGTTGGGCAGAACCGGGTCCTCACCCAGATAGTACTTGATCATCGCCGGGACGTACGGGTAAACGGCCTTGTCGTCGGCGACGCCGCTGCCGACCGCGTTGGCCAGCACGACGTTGCCGGCCCGGTACGCGTCCATCAACCCGGCTACGCCCAGCGACGAATCGGCTTTGAAATACAGCGGATCCAAGTAGTCGTCGTCGATGCGGCGGTAAATCACGTCGACCCGCTGGGTGCCCTTAGTCGTCTTCATGTACACGATGTTGTCGCGCACGATCAGGTCGTGTCCCTCGACGAGCTCACAGCCCATCCGGCGCGCCAGCATCGTGTGCTCGAAATAGGCCGAATTGTAGATGCCCGGCGTGAGCAGCACGATCGTGGGTTCGACGTTCCCGAACGGCGCCGCGTTGGTTAGGGCACGCCGGAGGCGGAACGGATAATCATCGACCGGCAGCGGCTGGTAGTGCTCAAACAGCCGCGGGAACGAACGCTTGAGGACGTCGCGGTTCTCGAGCACGTACGAGATGCCCGACGGCGTGCGCAGATTATCTTCGAGCACGTAGTACGTGCCGTCGCGGCCACGGATCAGGTCGACGCCCGAAACATGGATGTAGATGTCGTGCGGCAGCTTGAAGCCGATCATCTCGCGGTTGAAGAACAGCGACGAGAAGACCAGATCGTAGGGCACGATCCCGTCGGCGAGGATCCGCTGCTTCCCGTAGACGTCGGCCAAAAAGGCGTTGAGCGCATAGACCCGCTGCGCGATGCCGCGCTTGATGAGCGACCATTCGTCGCCCGGCACGATGCGCGGGATCAGGTCGAAGGGCAGGATGCGTTCGGTTCCCCGCGCATCGGCATACACCGTGAAGGTGACGCCGCGCTGCAGCAGGACGGCATTGACGGTCGCGACCCGATGCTGAAAATCGCTCCAGTCGATCGATCGCAGCGTTCGGGCCAAGCCGACGTAGTGGGAGCGCGGCACGCCGTCGCCGTCGGCAAATTCGTCGTAAAAATCTACGCGCGCGTAACGCTCGAGGAGAGGCTGCATAACAAGCGGAGCTTTCAACCCGGCACACCGGGTTCACTTGGCCACGTGGCCAACGCAGTGACAAGGTTGGAATAAGAGTATAAAATGGACATTAAAGGGAGCTTGCCGTCCTTTGCTATCGGACTGACCTGTGGACTGCGCTCGATGACGGGTCCGGCGGTCGTCCGTTGGAGAGCGAACGATCCGCTGCGACTCGCGTTCGCGGCGTTGGCGGTGGGTGAACTCATTGCCGATAAGCTGCCGGCGACGCCCGCCCGCACGGTTCCGCCGGCGCTGCTCTTTCGCGGGATCTCCGGCGGATTTGCGGGCCGAACGCTCGCTCTGTCCCGCCACGCTGCCGACCGGACCGCCGGCACCGTGGCGGGGGCGTTCGGCGCGCTGATCGGGGCGTACGCCGGATTGGCGTTGCGCGGGGCGGTCGGACGCTGGACGCGGCTACCGGACCCGCTCGTCGCGCTCGCGGAAGACGCCGTCGCCATCGGCGGAGCGATCGCCGCCTCGCGGCCGTAGCCGCAGGCTTTGCCGTCTATCGAGTATCGAGACGAACTCTCGATAAAGCTGAATCTCGCGCGCACGGGGGAGAACGCGGGCCGAAATCGCTCCCGCCACGGGCGAATTCATCCACAGCATCCACAAGCGGTGTGTGGAAGCTAACACTTCGTTAACGCCCGCTTTGCCGACAAGCCTGCAGTGGGGTCCCCGGAGCCCGGGGGCGCGATGTGTCGCCGGGAAGGCCGCGCGGCCAGCCGCGCACTATTTTGCTGCCGGATGATCGAGCTCAATGGTGTGCGCGATGCGCTGGCGGCTCTGACGGAAAACGCGCCGCGGTTCTACCGTGCGCCCGGACGGCTCAATCTCATTGGCGACCAGGTCGACTACAGCGAAGGCTTCGTGCTGCCAATCGCCATCGATCGTATGACGGTGCTCGCGGCAGCCGAACGCGGCGACCGCATCGTGCGCCTGCGCTCGCTGGTCCACGGCGAAACGGTCGAGTTCGACCTGGACGACGCCGGTCCGCAGGCGGCCGCCGGCTGGATCGACGTGGTTCGCCGTGTCGCCCTGGGACTCGAACGGCGCGGCGCGGCTTTGCGCGGGACCGATCTTGCGGTCCGCTCGACGATCCCGCGGGCCGCCGGCCTCGCGGCGTCGGCCTCGCTCGGCCTGGCCGCCGCGCTGGCCCTGCTCGGCACGGCCGGTGCTCACATGGCCGTCGACGACGTGCTCGCCGTCTGCCGGGAAGTCGACGGCGAAGTCGCGCCGATCGCCTCGGCGCTGGGNNGTCGCGATCGTCGTTTGCGATGCGCACGTGGCCCGCGACGATGCAGCCGTCGAGCGGCAGCGCCGCGGCGAGTGCGAGCAAGCCGCAAAAATTCTGCGCACCCATTTGCGGCGGGTGAAAACCTTGCGCGACGTGTCGTTGGCCGATTTCTTGCGGCTGCGCGAAAAGCTGCCACCATTGCTGCGCCGGCGCACCCGTCACGTGGTTACCGAGAACGTTCGTGTTCTGCAAACGGTCGCCGCGCTGCGGGCCGAGGATCCGGTCGCGATCGGCGGCCGGCTCAACGAGTCACACGACTCGCTGCGCGATGACTACGATCTGAGTTCGCCCGAGTTGGATCTGCTCGTGGCGACAGCCCGTTCGATGCCGGGCGTGTTCGGGTCACGGATGACCGGCCGCAGCGGGTCGACGGTTTCGCTCGTCCGACGCGACGCGCTGCCGATGTTCCGGGCGGCGGTCGGCAATACGTACCGCTCGGCGTTCGGCCGCGAACCGGCCATGTTCGAGGTCCGAGCTGCCGACGGCGCGTCGGTCATCGGATGAGACCTCCAGCCCGGGGTGCCGCGCGGGCCGAGCCCTCGCGCTACGTGGGGCCAAGGGTCACATCGGGAGTGCCGTTCGGCTCCCCCGGGCGACCGTTTCAGTGGGTATTATCCTTCCACGACGCACCGCTCGGCTGCTTCTAAGGCAGCGGGAACCAGCGCCGGCCGCATCTCGCCCGACGTCACCGTCGGCCCATCAGGGAGCTTGGAACACATGACGGACCCGCAGAGACTCCACGACGACACGCTCAAGATCGTCCTGATATCGATCGCCACGGCGTACTGCAGCGGACGCGCCGGCCGCGCGGCGATTGGCGGCGACCTCGATACGCTTGGGACGCGGCTCGAAAGCCAAGCGGGCAGACTCGCGCGCAGCGCCGCCGACTTGGCGGCCGCACTCGAAAAGATGCGCATCGCCAACGCCAAGCTCGCGCTGCGCATGGCCGAGCACAAGGCGTTTTTCGCCAAATACCAGCGCCCCGAGTAGTCGCGCGGTCGCACTGCGCGCGCCAATCGCAGGAGCTTCGATACGCGGCACGGTGAAGAACAATCGCCGACGATTGTGTCTACCGCCATCCGCAACGGAGAATTTTCTATGCGTGCGCAGTTACTCGCGACCCCCGGTCCCATCGAATCCAAACCGCTGACCCTCACCGAGGTCGCGGTACCCGAACCCGGTCCCGGTGAAGTCCTCATCAAAGTGACCGCGTGCGGCGTGTGCCGCTCGAATTTGCACATGATCGAAGGCGATTGGGTGGCCAACGGCGTGCCGGCTAAATCGCCGATCGTCCCCGGGCACGAAGTCGTGGGTACAATCGCGAAGCTCGGCGCCGGGGTCGACTGGTTGAAGATCGGCGACCGGGTCGGCGTTCAGCCGCTGTGGTCGACCTGCGGCGTCTGTGAATTCTGCTTGACCGCGCGCGAGCAGCTCTGTTCGAGCACGACCAAAAAAGAGATCACCGGCGAAACCGTCGACGGCGGCTACGCCGAGTACATGCTCGGCTACGCGCTGCACACCTATAAAATCCCGGATGTGCTCAAAGACGCGGAAGCCGCGCCGCTATTTTGCCCGGGCGTCACGGCGTACGGTGCGGTGCACAAAGCGCAGTTGCAGCCCGGACAGACGATGGCGCTGTACGGCGTCGGCGGCGTCGGCCACATGGTGCTGCAGTTCGCCGCGCTGACCGGCGCGCAGATGATCGGCGTGGCGCGCGGCAAGAATCACCTCAAGCTCGCCGAGGAACTTGGCTGCTACCGCACGATCGACTCGAACTCCGGCGACCCCGGCGAGATTCTCAAGAAAGACGGCGGTGTCGACGTGTCGATCGTGTTCGCGCCGTCGACCCCGATGCTGCGTCAAGCGATCGTCGGAACCAAACCCGGCGGCAAGATCATCGTCGGCACGTTTACCGATGCCGGTCCGTTCTTTTTCCCCGATCAGAAGCAGATCATCGGTTCGGTTATCGGCTCGCGCTGGGAGATGGAAGACGTGTTGAAGATCGCCGCAAGCGGCAAAGTCAAGGCCCATATCGTCACCTATTCGCTCGATCAAACCGACGAAGCGCTGCGGGCGCTCAAAGCCGGCGAGATCGAAGCACGCGCCGTCATCACGATCTAGCACGGACGCGCACGGGCGAGCGGACGGTGCGCATCGTCATCGGGCCGCGCGATCGGCGCCGTTCATCGCGCGGCAGGCGAGCTCTTTGCATGCTCGCGCTTGACGAGCGACGCCATCAGTGATCGCGCGGCGGTTTGCTCTCGTCGAGTGGCAACGCGAGGGTGCGGCGTTGCGCGCCCAGGTCCGCTAGGTGTTTTCGGGAACGCACCCCTCGATGGTTTGATCGGGCTGGTGCGCGACGAACGTCGGATTGGCGGTTCAAGGAAGTGTCGACAGTAGCGGCGCGCGTCGATCTAACGAACTGCGATCGAGAACCGATCCACCTCTCGGGCGCCATTCAACCGCACGGCGTACTTTTCGCACTCGACGATTTGCGCGATATGGCCATCGCGCGCGCCAGCGAAAATACGCCCGGGCTGCTGGAGATCGGCGCGGCCGAACTGCTGGGCCGCCCGATCGAACGCGTTTTGGGAACGGCAAACGCCGATCTGATCCGCTCGGCCGGCGAACACCGCGATATCCGCGATACCAATCCAATCACCATGCGCGTCCCCACCGCGCGCGGCGAAACGGAACTCGACGCGATCCTCCATCGCAGCGGCGACCAGGTCGTCGTCGAGCTCGAACCGGTCGCGGTCCGGTCTTACTCGGCGCCGCACGAATTTCATCGACTCGTGCGCAGTTCCATCGCACGGTTTTCGGAAGCCGGGGGCGTGCACGGGCTATGCCGCGCCGCGGCCAACGAAGTCGCGCAGGTGACCGGATTCGATCGCGTCATGATCTACCGTTTCGATCCTGATTGGCACGGCGAAGTCATCGCCGAGTCGTGTCGCGCCGGGCTCGAGCCGTATCTGGGCCTGCACTATCCGGCCGGCGACATCCCGCCGCAAGCCCGCGCCATTTTTAAAGCGAACTGGCTGCGTTTCATCCCCGACGTCAATTACGTCCCGGTCGCCGTGATCTCGGCGGACGGCCCGCTCGGTCCGCCGCTCGACTTGACGTGGTCGGCCTTGCGCAGCGTGTCGCCGCTGCACGTCGAGTATTTGCAGAACATGGGCGTCGCCGCGACGATGACGATCTCGATCCTGAAAAACGGTGAGTTATGGGGCCTCGTCGCTTGCCATCACTACCGGCCCAAAATGATCTCGTATCAACTCCGCTTCGCGTGCGAAATCATCGGCCGCACGATGTCCCTTCATCTCGGTTCGCTCGAGGAAAATGAAGATACCGAATATCGCATGACCTTGAAAGCCGCTGAGATGCGCCTGTTCGAGGCCATGTCCAAAGAGGGCGACATCCTCAGCGCATTGGCCGCCGCCGAGCACGACCTCCTGTTCCTGGTCGGAGCTACGGGTGCGGCGATTCGTTTGGGCGACGAGTTGCGGCTGGTGGGGCGAACCCCCGATCGTTCCGACGTCGACCGGATCATCGCTTGGCTCGCGTCGAGCGACACGGCGGAGATGTTCATTTCCGACGCTCTGCCGCTGGGCGCGCCGGAATTCGAACCGCTGGCGCAAACGGCGTGCGGCGTTCTCGCCGTGCCTCTGTCGCGCGCGAAGAGCAGTTACATGGTGTGGTTTCGGCCCGAACTTCTCGCGAGCATCAATTGGGCGGGCGATCCGGCAAAAGCGATCACGGTGTCGGACGACGGGATGCGCCTTTCCCCGCGCAAGTCATTCGAGTCCTGGAGCCAGCTCGTCCGGCTGCATTCACGGCGCTGGCGGGCCGACGAGATCGAAGCCGCGCGGGAATGGTGCCGCTTCATCGGCGCACTGAGCATCGACCGCACCGCCCAGCTCGAACGCACCAATAGCCAGCTCGCGGTAAGCAACCTTGAATTGGCCTCGCTCGTTCGCAGCAACATCGAGCTCGACTCGTTCGCGCACATCGCTTCACACGACCTCAAAGAGCCCCTGCGCGGGATCTACAACTATGCCAGCTTTCTCATCGAGGACTACGGTTCGACCGTCGGTGAGGACGGCCGCGAAAAGCTCGAGACGCTCGTGCGGCTGTCGCGGCGGATGGAACTGCTCATCGATTCGCTGCTGGCCCTCTCGAGCATCGGGCGCGCCGATTTCGTCGGGACCCGGACCGACTTGCGCGCCCTCATCGGCGAAGTTTTGGAAGGCTTCGCGCCGCGGCTGGCCGAGAGCAACGGGAGCGTATCGTTCGTGAACGCGCTGCCAACGGTGTGCGTCGACGGCGTACGGCTGAGCCAAGTCTTCAATAACCTGTTTTCCAACGCACTCAAATACAGTGACGGACCACCCCGTATCGAGATCGGCGTCGACTCGTCGCGCACGCCGCCGTCCGAGGTGCTGGCTCGTTCATCGGGGCTTCCGGCAGCCGGTGAATTCGTCACGATTTTCGTCCGCGACCACGGCATCGGAATTCGCCAAAAACACTTGACGTCGGTTTTTCAGATGTTCAAGCGCCTCCACGCCGGCGACGCCTACGGCGGCGGAACCGGAGCCGGCCTTGCGATCGCCACCAAAATCATCGAGCGGCACGGTGGCCACATGTGGGCTGATTCCGTGCTCGGAAGCGGTACGACGTTCTACTTCACGCTCCCAATGGGCGGCTGACCTCCATGGAACGCCGGCTTCTCATCATCGAAGACAGCAAGGAAGATTACGCCGCGATCCTGCGCGCACTCGACTGCCGCGCCGACGAGGTGCAAATCTCCCACAGCACCGACGGCGACGGCGCACTCGAAACGCTTACCGATCTTGCCACGGCCGGCAAGATCGGTAAGCTGCCGCAGATCATCGTGTTGGATCTCAATCTGCCGGGCACCGGCGGCCGCGACATTCTCGTCGAACTCAAACGCGATGCTCTGCTCAAGATCATCCCCGTCGTCGTGCTGACGACCTCGACGAATCCGCGCGATATCGCCGACTGCTACCGCAACGGCGTCAATGGCTACTGCGTCAAAGGCGGCGACCGGACGACGTTCGTCGAAACGATGCAAGCCTTCAAACGCTTCTGGCTCCAGGCCGCGCTGCTGCCGAATCGCGCCGACGAGCGATGACGGTGCGGCGCGCGAAAATCCTCATCGTCGACGACAACCCCGAGGACGTGGCCGTGTATTCGCGTTGGCTGCGCTCGGCACCGGGCGACATCGAGATTCGGACGGCGACGTCGCTGCGCGGCACCATCGAGGCCTGCGAGCCGGATCCGCCCGACTGCATTCTGCTCGACTACGATCTGCGTGACGCGACGGGCCTCGAAGTCATATCGGAACTGGAGCGGCGCGGTGTGCGGCCGCCAATCGTCGCGATCACCGGTCACGGCAGCGAGACGATCGCCGTCGATTTCATGCGCAGCGGCGTGGGCGATTATCTCATCAAGTCGCAGCTCTCGGCCGACGGGCTACGCGCCGCCGTGGACCTCCAACTCGCCAAGCGCGCCGACCGCGGCCGAATCGAACGCGAGGGCGAACAGGCAATCGCCGCCAACGAGCAACTCACGCGCGCGCTCGATCGCGCGAGTTTCCTCGCCGCGACGGAACACCCGTGGGGCCAGCTCGATTTCGCGGCGACCTTGAGCGCAGCAGCGGCGGATGCCGTGCCGTTCCTGGCCGACATTTGCACCATCGATGTCGTAAACGCCGGGCGGCTGCGGCGATACGCGGTTTGCGTTCGCGACGAGCCGCCGCTCGGACCACTGCGCGGACGGCTCTTGCGCCGCGGCGCCGCGGCAACGCCCGCGAAGGCTGCGGGCGACGTCGTGCTCACCAAGGTCGCGGCATACCTGGACGGTCGAGATTTCTGCGTCGCGGCAGCCCGCGACCTCGACCTTGGGCTCTTGGCCGAAGCCGGAATGGTCGGCGCCGCAATCGTGCCGTTGCGGCGCTTGGGACTCACGATGGGCCTCATGACGTTCGGCACGCGCACACCTGCACGGTTCACGGCGCTCGAACGGCCGGTCCTCATCGCGTACGCGGAGCGGGTTGCCGGAGCGATTGCAAACGCGAACGCCGCTGCGAGCGACCTGATCCTGCACGATGAGGAGGTCGACATGCAGAACCGCCTCGTCTTCGCCCACCAAGTCAGCTCGCTGCTCGCCCGCGCGTCCGATTGGGAGCCGACGCTGCCGCAACTGCTCAAAACACTCACGGCGTCCTTCAGCGACGCGGCGGCGATCTTCTCGGTGGACAGCCAAATGCGCGGCTTGCGGTTGATCGCCATCGGTTCTCGGACCCCTGACCTCGAGGCCGCCGTGCGTCGCTACTACGCCGGCCATCCGCCGCTCATCGACGAGAGCAACGGTGCGCGGCCCGTCGTGCGCAGACCGAACCGGACGGTGCGTCACTCCGACGGCTATCTGAGCTCGACGTGGGCACCGGCCTGGGAACTCTCCGTACCGCTCCTGGCCGGGGGAGTGGCCATCGGCGTGCTCACGCTCCTGCGCGAGCGCCCGCGGCCGGACTTCGGGCGCCCGGACGTCACGCTCGTGCGAAGCATCGGGCGCCAAATTTCGACGCTTTTCGCGAGCGCGACCCGGTACAAGCACCAGCACGGCATCGCAACCGCGCTTCAGGCGGCACTGCGTCCCTCGACCTTGCCCGTGGTCGCTGACGTGCGCTTCGCCTTTCGCTACTTTCCCGGTAGCGAGGGCGCCGACGTCGGGGGCGATTGGTACGACGTCGTGGACGTCAACCCCCAGCGCATGGTGATCACGATCGGCGATGTCATCGGGTTGGGCGTCAAAGCGGCCGCCGTCATGGGGCAGTACCGCGACATCTTGCGTGCCTACGCCTTCGAGCGCTTCGGTCCGGCGGCGGCGCTCGCGCGCCTAAACGACATCGTCAACGCGCAAGGCGGCGAGCAATTTGCGACGTGCGCGATCGTGCTTTTGGACCGCGAGGCCAAACGCATCCGATACGCGCTCGCGGGGCATCCGCCGCCGTTGCTGCGGTTACCGGGCGGCGAGGTGCAAGTGCTCGACGCGGCGCGTTCGATGCCGATTGGGGCGTGGAAGGGCGCGCCGTACGTCGAGGCGTCCGTCGATGTGCCCGCCGGCGCTACGCTGCTTCTGTATACCGACGGCTTGGTGGAAACGCACCGGCGGAGCGCCTCCGACGGGATCGATCTGCTCGTTGCGGCGCTGCGTGAAAGCCGCGCCGACATCGAACTCATGCTCGATGACGTGCTCAAGGCGCTGTCGCCCGCGAACTCCGACGATGTCGCCATGCTGGCCGTCGACCTGCTGCCGGCACCCAGCGTGACCGTTCAGCGGTGGGCGTTCGCGCGCAGCGACCGAACCTCGGTCGAGGCGATGCGCAATGCGTTCGATTCGTTTTTCGGCGTCGCCGACGCGGTTATCCCAAGCGCTGGCGCGTTCGGCTCGCATATGATCCTCGATGAACTGCTGGCGAACCTCGTGCGGCACGCGCCGGGCCCGTTTCGCATCGAGATCGACTGGACGGAGGATGCCCCGGTCTTACGGCTCGACGACAACGGGCCGGGCTTTGCCGACTCCGAGCATTGGAGGGAACCGCCAGATCCGCTGAGCGAGCACGGCCGCGGGCTTTTCATCATCGACCAAGTCGGTCGAAATCTCTCCATCGTCCCGCGGCCGTCCGGCGGGCTCACGACGCGCGTTACTCTGCCGCTCTCACGCGCGGCGGAAGCTCAGCCGTTGAGCGCCTTGTCGACGATGTAGAAGCGGAACTTCACGTGCTTGTTCGACGCCGGGTCGACCAGCGTGAGCGCGGTGAAGCCGGGCGCTTTCGCGAGATACACGCCCTGCACGCCGGTGGAATTCATTGCGCCCGGCGTTTTCACGTTCAGGATGTCGGTGTTTTGAACGCTTTCGACTTTCCATTCGACGCCGTCGCGCATGGCGATCGTTATCGCATCGCCGGAGTGATACAGCAGATCGCGATCGGCTTCGTTGATGTCCAGCGTGTTGTCGTACGCCGCCAAATCGCGATCGATATCGGCGAGCATCGCGCTGGCTTGGCTATCGCCGTTGGTCACGAGCTTCTGCGCCGCCACGATCTCGGCGCGCATGAGCGCGGCGCGGTCCGTCGGCAACAGCCCTTGGTTGACGTCGCCGTCGATGCGTTCGTCGAGCACCCCCACGAGGGCTTGATCCGCTGCCGGATCGTAGGCGGCGGCCGCCAGCGGAGACAGCAGGATTGCTGCAGCTGCGCCGGCGGCCATCGATCGCTTCATGTCCCTTGTACGCGACGTACCGGGCGGGAGTTCCGCCGTCAGTTCGCGGCTTGAGATAGGGCTGCACTGCCGTACCGGACCCCCACAAGCCGCCGGCGGCGGCCGGCGCGAACCACTATGCCATCTATCCCGGCAGCATTTTCAACGCGTACGCCCGCAAATTGAGCGCCTTCGATCCGGGCCGGGGCGCCGTCCGCTTCCAACCAACCGCTCGGGGAAGACACGGCCGCGTAAAGTTCGCTACAATCGCGCCATGAACACCACCAAAACCTCGGTTCAAACCTTCTATCCTTCGATGCGCTATGCAGACGCACGGGCGGCAATCGCTTGGCTCGTCGAGACATTCGGCTTCGAAGAAACCGTCTGTTACCCGGCCGACGACGGTTCGGTGGCGCACGCGGAACTGAGCTTCCACGACGGGATGATCATGCTGGGCAGCACCCGCGACGACGACTACCCGATCAAACCGCCGGCCGAACGCGGCGGGTTGACCGGCAGCGTCTATGTCGCCGTGCCGGCGGACGAAATCGACGCGCACTACGCGCGCACCAAAGCGGCCGGCGCACGAATGAACGGGGAAATTCACGACACGGATTACGGTTCGCGCGAGTACTCGGCGTTCGATCTCGAAGGCTTCCTGTGGAGCTTCGGCACGTACCGGCCGTAGAACGGAATGTCGGCTTCGGTGCTCCGCGCATCGCGGCGTGAGACGCACAGCGCAGTTCAGACGGATTCGACGGCGTCGCCGCGGGCGGCACGGAGCAGTTCCGCGATATCGATTTTCTGCATGCCGAGCATCGCCGTCATCGCGCGTGCGGCTGCGTCACGGTCATCGCTGGCGAGCAGGTCTCCCAGGACGTCGGGCACGATCTGCCACGACAATCCGAAGCGATCCCGCAGCCAGCCGCAGCGCGACGGTTCTCCGCCGACGAGGAGCGCATCCCAATAATAGTCCAGTTCGGCTTGCGTCTCGCAGCGCACAAAAAATGAAACAGCCGGCGTAAACGAGAACTGCGGGCCACCGTTGAGCGCGATGAAGCGTTGGCCGTCGAGCCAAAACGTTACCGCCAGTTCTTCTCGTTCGAGCGAATCCGCGCCGCCATCGCCGAGTTCGATGCGCGAATTAGGGAAGATCGACGTGTAGAAGCGGGCAGCTTCCGCAGCCACTCCTTCGTCGTACCACAGAAAAGGCGTTATTCGCGGGCGGTCGACGCTAATTCGTGCCATACGCCTCGCTTCGTCCCGCCGGCCGCTGTTCTTCCCGGCGGCAGGTGCGTTCCACATCGGCCTGCACGCACCTAATGTGAAACGCTCCGGAGCCGCAACTCCAATTCGGCTTTTACGATAATGCGTCCAGGTAGCGAGCGAGTTCCCGCTCTTCAAAGTCGATGACGTACGAAATGAAGCGCGCTGGGTCGGCCGTCCCGGGAACGGCGATTTGCGACGTCTGGAGTACGTCGTGCCGCAGTCGCCTTGACGGGATGCTGGCTGCAGCGCGTGTGCGACATACGGGTTTGCCTTCGGCGCCTGGCGGAAGCAAGTCTTTCTTCGGCCCGTAACGAGAACAGGCCCCGGGGCGATCCCCGAGGCCTGCACGCGCGTTTCGCTCGCTTCGATGCATTGCGCGTCAGCACGTATCATCGGCGTCGGCGAAGAGCTACATCATGTCGTAGCCGCCGCCGCCCATGCCGCCCATGCCGCCGCCGGCGCCCGCGCCCGCGTTCTGCTTGGGTTCGGGTTTGTCGGCGATGAGGGTCTCGGTCGTCAGGACAAGCGCACCGATCGATGCGGCGTTCTGCAGAGCCGAGCGCGTCACTTTGAACGGCTCGACGATGCCGGCCTGGATCATGTCGACCAGGTCGCCGCTCATCGCGTCGAAGCCTTGGCCCGGCTTGGAGTTCTTGACCCGGTTGACTTCAACCGAACCCTCGAAGCCGGCGTTCTCCGCGATCTGCCGGAGCGGCTCTTCGAGAGCGCGGCGGATGATGTCGACGCCGATCTTCTCGTCGGGATTGTCGACCTTGATGTCGTTGAGGCCCTTGAGCGCATGCACCAGCGAACTGCCGCCGCCGGGGATCATGCCTTCCTGAACGGCCGCGCGGGTCGCCGAGAGCGCATCTTCGATGCGATGCTTCTTCTCTTTGAGTTCCGTTTCGGTCGCCGCGCCGACTTGGATGACCGCGACGCCGCCGGAGAGCTTGGCCAGACGTTCCTGCAGCTTCTCGCGATCGAAATCCGAATCGGTCTCGTCGATCTGACGCTTGATCATCT
>PLAE01000244.1 GCA_003134035.1 Candidatus Velthaea versatilis | reverse complement strand
TTTACCCGACACACGACGAAGGGCGGCTTGCGGCGCAGCCGCAAACGCGAAGGGTCGACGAAGTCGACCCACTAGGCTTTTGCAAACGCCCGGCCGCGCGCGGCCACGGCCGGCATTACCGCTAGCGCCGCCGGGATCAGGCTGAAGACGACCGCCGCGAGCGCGGTCGGCCACATTCCCGCCGAGAGGCTCAAGACCATCGACCAGATGACGTTGACGGCATACACGGTGAACGGCAGCAGTGCCCGGGTCACCGGCGTCACGCGTTCGCGCCACAGCAGGCGACCGACGGCGATGAACAGCAGGCCCGTACCGAACCAGCCGGCGAGATTGCGCAGCGGCATTCCGAAATACGGGCCGTGCTCGTGCCAAACCCAAAAGTGGATGTACTGCAACTGCGGCGCGGCCATGGACGGATCGAGCACGAGATCCCAAGCGGTGAGCAGATAGGCGCCGAGCACGATCGACCACCGCGTGCGATTGCGCCAACCCTGCGCCGCGGCGATCGCGTCGGCGATCAGCAGCGAAGCGAAGCCCATATAGAACCACGACAAAGGAATCGGGAACGGCACCCGCCCCAGCAGCTTCGCGCCTAAGAAATTCGTGTACTCGTAGCCGCCGAAGGGCCAGCCGGTTTTCGTGCCCGTCAGTTCGGCCGTCGCCGAGAGAACGCAGGCGGCGGTGAAGAAGATCAGTGTGCGCCGCGCCCCTAGCTGCGCGAAGCCGAACGCAAGCATCGCGGCCGCGCCCAAAATCATCCCCGAACCGCCCGTCTTGTTGATCGCGAACGCGAAAAAAGCCATGTCGGCCGGATGACCGGCCCACATTTCGGGATGCGGGATCGCGACGAGCAGGCCGAAGAGTCCCAGCAGCAGGGCGAGGGTGTGAAGGACGACGAGTCCCCAGGCGATTCGATTCACGTAATCCGTTCCGACATGACGAGCGCGCGGCCGCGCCACATGTGGCGCCGCCGCAGGGCGCTAGCGATCAGCGCGATTGCCACCGGCACATCCGCAAATACTGAGAGCCAATATGTCCACGCCGGGTTCCGGTAAGCGCGGCGGGTTCCGGCCAGAACGCCAAGCCGCATCATCAAGAGGATCAGGTTCAGATCGAAGGGGACCGATCGCAGAGCGTGCTGATTGCCGGTCAAAATCAGCAGCTCGACCAGCAGCAGGGGCAGCGCCTGCACGAAAACGACCTCCGCCAAACCCAGCAGCGTTTCGCGCGGCGTGAGACCGTCGCGCAGCGTCAGCGAGCGCGGCCAGTTCGTCCACGTTTCGCGCCAGGTGTCGTGCATGCGGACGACGGCGAGTTCGCCGGCCTCGTAAAAGCCGACCGAGTGACCGGCGCGCGTGAGAATGCGCGCGACGGTGACGTCTTCGCAGACCGAGGTGCGGGCGTGCGCGAAGGCGTTCGTCGCGATGAGCGCGTCGCGCCGGGCGATAAAGCACTGACCGTTGGCCTGCACCTGGTCCATTCGCGTCGTCGCGTTGCCCGGCAATCCGTAGCGGTAGACCAGCGTCGTGAGCATCGCGGGATGCACGACGCCCGACTCGATATCGCCCAACTCTTGTTTGGTGGCGACGCTGAGCGCGGTGACCTGGCGGCGTTCGGCGTGATTGACCATCGCTCCGAGCAGTGCGCTGCGCGGCCGCACGTCGGCGTCGATCGTCGCGATCCAGACCGATTCGGCGCTCGACGCCAACAGACCGCACTCGAGATTCCAGGCTTTGCCGTTCCAGCCCGCCGGCGTGGGCGACGCGTCGACCAACCGCACGCGCGGATCGATCGCAGCGAACGACGCGGCCAGCCGCTGCGTGCCGTCCGTCGAGCCGCCGTCGACGACGAGGATTTCGCGTACTTCGGTTCCGCAGCCGATCAGCTTTTCAAGACAGCTCCCGAGCCGGCCGATTTCGTCGAGCACCGGAACGACGACGGAAATCGATCGCGCGTGAATCCAGGCACGCGGATCAACGACGATCGAGGTTCCGCTCGCCGAGCGGATCATGCGGGTCAAGACGCGGATTGCCAGTACGATCTGGATGATGACCAAGAGCCAGAGAATCGGCATACTTCCTTGCCTACCTTCGACGCCGGTCGTGTACCGTCGGCCGGGTTCCCAGTCACACCGTCGCCGGCGGCATCGCGCTGCGTTGGCCGCGCCGCGTGATTGCCGCCGGACGGACCCGGCGTGAAATGATAAAAAAGCGCGCCGCCCTCGCGACCAACCGATTTGCCGTTCGTGAAAGTGGAGCGCTTATCGACGTTGCTCCCGTGCGCCCGGCACGTTGTTCGAGTAATTAGGTGGGGCGAGGAGGGCTTCCTTGAACTTGGCGGATATCGAGGCCGGTGGTGAAACGATGCTGACCGTTGGACCGGGCGCCTTGCGAGATGCGCTCAAGCACCATTTCGGTTTCGATGCGTTTCGGCCACTGCAGCAAGAGATCATCAACGACGTGCTGAGCGGCCGCGACGTCTTCGCGCTGCTGCCGACCGGCGGCGGCAAGTCGATCTGCTTCCAGCTTCCGGCGGTCCTCGGCAGCGGCCTGACCGTCGTCATCTCGCCGCTCATCGCGCTCATGAAGGATCAGGTCGATGCGCTTACGACGGCCGGCGTGCCGGCGACGTTCCTCAATTCATCGCTCGAGCCCGAGGAGGTGCGCGAACGCATGCGCGGCTTGGACGCCGGGACGTATCGTTTGCTGTACGTCGCACCGGAGCGGCTCGCGCTGCCGCGCTTCGCGGCCGACCTCGAACGTTGGAACGTGGCCCGCTTCGCGGTCGACGAAGCGCACTGCATCAGCGAATGGGGTCACGACTTTCGCCCCGAGTACCGGCGAATCGCCGATTTGCGCGCGCACTTCCCCGACCGGCCGTTCATCGCGCTGACCGCTACGGCGACCGACCGCGTGCGTGACGACATCATCGAACGGCTCGCGTTGCGCGCGCCGCGCGTCTATGTCGCGAGCTTCAATCGGCCCAATCTGACCTACCGCGTGAGTCCCAAACAAGGTGCTCCGGATTCGCTCGTTGCTTGGCTGCGGGCACGGCCCGGCGAGGCCGGCATCGTGTACGCACAGAGCCGCGCTTCGGCGCAGATGCTCGCCGACAAGTTGTGCGCCAACGGGATCGCGGCGCTGCCCTACCATGCCGGGCTGTCCGCCGACGTCCGCGGACGCAATCAGGACCGGTTTCTGCGCGACGACGTGCGCGTGATCTGCGCGACCGTGGCGTTCGGTATGGGCATCAACAAATCGAACGTGCGCTTCGTCGTGCACTATGACGTCCCGAAAAACGTCGAAGGCTACTATCAAGAAACCGGCCGGGCCGGCCGGGACGGATTGCCCGCCGAGTGCATCCTTTATTTCAGTCACGGCGACATCAACAAATTCGAGAGTTTCATTGCGCAGAAAACCGATCCGAAAGAGCAATCCGTGGCGCGCGCGCAGCTTGAGAAGATGACCCGCTACGCGTACACCAACGGCTGCCGGCGGCGCGAATTGCTGGCCTACTTCGGCGAGACGTTTGCCGGCGAGAACTGCGGCTCGTGCGACAACTGTCTCGATCCGCGGGCGGAGATCGACGCCACGCTCGAAGCGCAGAAGCTGCTGTCCTGCGTTTATCGGATGCGCCAAAAGGCCGGCGGCGGTTTCGGCATCATGCACGTCATCGACGTGCTGACCGGCAAATATAATAAGAAGGTCGAGCAGTGGCAGCACCAGGAGCTCTCGACGTTCGGGATCGGCAAAGACGTCGCGCCGGCGCGCTGGCGTCACATCGCGGGCGAACTCATGCGGCTGGGACTCATCGCCGCGGACGCCGCGCAGTTCAAGGTGGTGTCACTGACCGAGCAGGGGCGCCTGGCGCTCGTGAAGCGCACGCCGGTCGTCATCCGCGAAGCGGCGGTCGCGCCGCTGCAAGCCTCGAAATCGAAAGCGGCGCAGGCCGAACCCGACTACGATAATGAGCTTTTCGAGGCCCTCAAGGCGGCGCGGCGCGAGATCGCGGGCGAGCAGAACGTCCCGGCGTTCGTGATTTTCAGCGACAAGGTCCTGCGCGCGATGGCGCGTGAGGCGCCATCGACCCTGACCGCGATGCGCGCCATCAGCGGCGTCGGCGATAAGAAGCTGGCCGATTTCGGCGAGCGATTCCTGACCGTCATCCGCGCGGTGCGCGGCTGATCACAAGCCGATGGAGAAGAGCCGGTGAAGAACCGCTCGGTCTTAGGCCAGTCTCAGGCGGGGATGCCACGATCACGGGCGATGTTTGCGCTGCGGTACGTTTTCACCGTCGCCCTCTTCGCCGTCGCCGTTCTGGCCGCGCCGCCGCCGGCGCGCGCGCAAAGCTCGGACGACACCGGCATCATCGCGATCACCGTGATCGACGCCGCGACGAAGAAGCCGCTCGTGGACGCCCGGATCACCCTCTACGGTGCGACCCAAGCTTCGGCGCTGACCAATCGCAGCGGTATCGTCAAGTATACCGATGTGCCGTCGGGGCTGTACCGCGTGCGCGTGGCCAAGACCGGATTCACCGGGAACACGTCGCCGCAGTTCGAGATCCTCGGCAACAAAGAGGTCGACGTCGACGTGAATATGGCGGCGGTGCTGGCCAAGGGTGAGACGCCTCCGGCGACCACCGCCCCCAACGGCATGAAAGTCATCGGCCGCGTGAGCGCGCGCGTCAACGTCAGCACGCGCGACGTCGACGAGAATAGCGCGATCCGCAAAGTTTCCGATTCGCTTACCGATGCGCTGAGCAAGATCGCCGGCGTCGACGTCACCCAGGCGACGAACGATCCCGACGCCGCGCAGACCATCTCGCTCAACGGCCACGACGAATCGCAAACCGCCGTCACGCTCGACGGCATCCCGCTCGGGGCACCGGGCACCGCGGTCAACCTGCGCGGGATCAATACCGATCTGTTCGCCGGCGCCGGCGTCAGCACGTCGCCTCAGGCCGGCTCGCTGGGCGGTGCGGTGAACTTTCGCACGCTGCAGCCGACCCAAACCTGGGTTACGCGTTTATCGGCCGGATACGGCACCTTCGACAAGTTCACGTATCAGTTCGGCGAAACCGGCTCGATCGGCAAACTCGGTATCGCCGTGCTGCACACCGAGCGCGAGAGCAACAATGCGCTGACGTTCAACACGTATACCGATCAAAGCGGTTTAACCTATGCGCACGCTGGTGAATCGACCAATGTCGGCAACTACGTGAAGCTGCGCTACGGTCTGGGCGACAAGACGATCGTAAATTTCACCGTGCTGCAGAATAACGGGGGTATCTCGTCGCTGAGCACGCAGGATGTGACGCTCGTTCCGGCCGGCATCGGGCCGGGCAACACGACGTCGAGCACGTTCCAGTTTGCGTACGCGACGGTGCAATCGCTCATCGGCGAAGTCACGACCAGTCTCTCGGCCTACGTCAACTCGAACAACGGCGATCAAAACGATGCTTATCGATTCATCAACGGCGTGGCCGATCCGCTCGTCAGCAACACCAAATCGGTCGCGCGCGGAATCGCCTTTTTATCGACCGTCAATCAAGGGCGCTCGACCTGGTCGTTCAACGGCTCAACGTACGATTCGCTGACGAGCTTCAATCCGCTCGTCAACGCCAGCCCGTTCGTGGTGCCCTCGGCGACGGGCAGCGACTCGCAAGTGTACGCGCTTTCCGACCAGTACAAATTGAACGATCACCTGACGCTGGGCCCGCAAGCATCGCTAGCGGCAACCAACGGCGCGGGCCCTTCGCTGCTGGCTGGTTTGGCCGCGACGTGGCGGCCGCAGGCGATCGATACGTTCGCGGGATCGGTCAACGTCGGCAGTTCGCAGCCGCAGGGCGGGATCGTCCGCACGTACAGCGATCCGGCCAGCGCGCGCTTCAACTGCGATGCCGGAACGGCCAACGTCAGCGGACCCGGCGACCAGCCGGAAAAACAGTCGGCGATCAGCTACGACGCGAACTGGACGCACCAGTGGGACTACGGATCGTTCACGCTCGACGTGTTCCGCCAGACCCAAGCCAATCAGCTCGTCGGCGCCGAGATCGCGGCCCCGAGCCTCGGGTTCGGCGCGACCAACCCGTACATCGAAGAACTGCAGAGTTATTTCGACTCGCCGTACGTTTGCGGTGCGGGGGCGCTGCTCAATCCGGCCAATGTGTACGTCAGCGAGCCGATCGGCGGGACGACGCGCGTCTATCAGGGCTTTACTCTGAGCGGGCGCGTGGCGCTCGGTCCGCATTTGGTCATGCTGCCGTCCTTCACCACCAACGGCGCGACGGTGATCGCCGCGGGGGCCCGGCTCGCGGGAACGACCAGCACGACGATCATCGGTGAGCAGATCGTCGGCCGGCCCGTTCATCGCGGCAACCTCACCTTTGACGGCGACATCCCGCACACGGGTCTCGAATTGCTCACGAACGTGCAGTACGTCGGCTCGAACAACGCGCAGCATATCGATCCGTATGCGCTCGTCACGCTCGGCGCTTCGCATCCGATCGGCATTGGGCGGCTCGCGTTCCTCGAGACCAACGTGTTCGACACCGAATCGGCGCCCTTCTCGAGCCTGCTCTTCGCACAGCCGGAACCGACCAACGGCGGTGGCCTGCTGTACGTGGCGGCGAATCCGAATCCGCCGCGTACGTTCACCCTCACGTATTCGTTTAATACCGGTGCGCAGCTCGGTGCCGGCGGCGCTCGCCAAAGCCGCGGCGCGGCGCGCTCCGCGGTTGCCCAGACCGCGGCGAATTTGGCCGACACGCCCGCGCAGCAGCAGAACACCCGAGCCCGTGGGCTGGGCGCCTTCACCCCGTACCCGCCGCCCGACGGCGTCGATCCGCTCTCGGTCGCGGAGAAGCGCGATTCGTGCACGCCGGACGATGCGAAAATCGCCGGGCCGGTGCTCGAGCAACTGCGCGCCGCCGCCGCTGCGTTTGAGGCGCACCGGCCGCTGCCGCCCGTCGATGGGCTGGCGCTCGTCCCGCACGGCGACCCCGGCACAATCTGGTATTTCGAGGTGCGTCCGAACCTGCCGCCGCGCCCGGGCGGCGCGAATGGGCCGGAGGGCCAAGGATTCGGCCGCGCACGGTTCGGCGCTCAGGGCGGTGGCGGCTTCGGCGGTCCGGGCGGGCCGGGCGGACCCGGAGGCCCGG
>PLAE01000113.1 GCA_003134035.1 Candidatus Velthaea versatilis | reverse complement strand
GGCGTTTTTCTGGACCTGGCCGATCGTGTTCGTCGGGCAGTTCGCGGTCGCGCTGACGTTCGCCGAACTCTCGGTGCGCTACCCGGTGGCCGGTGCGATCTATCAGTGGTCGCGCCGCGTCTCGACCGATCCGCTCGGCTGGTTCGCGGGCTGGTATATGCTCATCGGATACATCGTAAGCGTTTCGGCGATCGCGATCGCGATGCAGGCCGCGCTGCCCGGCGTGTGGTCGGGCTTTCAACTCGTCGGCGGCGATCCGTCGCCGTCGTCGCCGACCGGCGCGCTCAACGCGATCGTGCTCGGCACGATCGTGATCCTGTTGTGCGGCGTGATCAGCAGCTTCGGCGTCAAGAAGATGGCGACGATCACGACCATCGGGGTTACGATCGAGATTATCGGCGTCGTGCTGCTGATCGGCATCTTGTTCGTGCACAGCGTCCGCGGTCCGGGCGTGGTGTTCAGTACCGGCGGCGTTGAAGGCAAGGGCGGTTATCTGTGGCCGTTTCTCGCCTCGATGTTGATGGCGACGTACGTGATGTACGGCTTCGACTCGGCGGCGGAGCTCTCGGAAGAGACGCGCGATCCGCGGCGCACGGCACCGACCGCCATCACCCGCTGCATGCTCGTCTCCGCCGTCGGCGGCGGGCTGGTCATCCTCGGAGCACTCATGGCCTCGCCGAGTTTGGGTAAGGAGCTTTCCGACAACGGCATCGCGTACGTTCTCGTGGCGCAAGGCGGCAATGTGCTCGGGCGCATCATGCTCGCGATCGTCAGCATCTCGATCTTCTCGGCGGCGCTAGCGATCCAGGCGTCGGCCGCGCGCGTAATGTTCAGCATGGCACGCGACGGTCGCTTGCCGTTCGCGCGCGCGCTCGCGAAGGTTTCGCGGCGCACGCATACCCCGCTGCTGCCCGGTTTCGTGGTTTGCGCTTTAGCGATTGGCGTCTTGCTGCTGAGCCTCGGATCGTCGAGCGTCTTCGGCGACATCACCTCGGTCGCCGTCGTCATCGTCTACCTGGCGTATCTGCTCGTCACGGTGCCGCTGCTCGTTCAGCGGCTGCGGCGCAACCCGATCACGCAGCCGATCCCGCCCTATTTCACGCTAGGCCGCTGGGGGCTTGTCGTCAACGTCGTGGCGGTCGTGTTCGGGCTATTTTTGCTCGTCGACGTCGGCTGGCCGCGGCCGGAAATCTACAACACGAGCAACGGGCCCTGGCCGATGACTTGGTTCGCTCCGCTCTTCGTTCTCGTGGCGACGATTCTGGGCGCAATCGCTTATCCGCTCATGCGCCGCCAAACGGTCTCCACGGGGGTTGTCGCCGCATCCCGGATGGCAACCGATCTACCGCAGCTTTAGTCGGCCCTCGACGAGCGCGACATTGCTAGATTATAGATATCCGTCTATAATCTAGCAATGGCACTCAGTATCAAACATCCCGACGCTGACCGGCTTGCCCGGGAACTTGCGGCGCGTACCGGTGAGGGTCTCACTGAGGCCGTTATAAACGCGTTGCGCGAGCGGCTCGAACGGACGAAGCGGCGCACCTCGGCTGGTCTCTCCGACCGGTTGATGCAGATCGGCCGCGAGTGCGCCGAGTTGCCGGAACTCGACGCCCGCTCCGCGGATGATATCCTTGGCTACGGACCCGACGGGCTGCCGAGTTAGTTGGTCATCGATACGTCGGCGATTATCGCTATTTTGCTTGCCGAGCCTGAGGCAAGCGCGTTTACCAAAGCGATTGAACGCGACGCGGCGCGCTTACTTTCGGCGGTGAGTTTTCTCGAAACGAGCATCGTCATCGAAGCACGGCGTGGAGCCGAAGGATTGGTGCGGCTCGATCTGCTCGTTGCCGAGGCCCAGTTTCAAGTCGTTCCATTCAGCCTCGAGGATGCGCGAGCCGCGCGGCGTGCCTACCGTCTCTTCGGCAAGGGTCAGCATACGGCCGCGCTCAATTTTGGTGACTGTGTTTCGTATGCGCTCGCCCGCGAAACCGGAGAACCTTTGCTCTTTAAAGGCAATGACTTTGGGCGGACCGATATTTTGCCGGTAATGTGACGCGGGCCCAGGTTCAGGGAACCTTGACGACGCCCTCGACCCCGATCGAGCTTTGATTCGGTCGTCCGGTAAGTAGCGCGGCCGGATCGCCGCCGGTATGCCGGAATGCGAAGTTGTCGCCGTCGGAGGCGTCAAGCCGGTACTCCAGGCGGAGGATGAAGTTCGATGTCGGCGTGTAGTTGAGCGTTGCGGTGCTGGTCTGGATGCGCAACGGCACGCCGGCACCGGTTCGGAAGCCTTGCGCGTCGCGAAACGTTTCTTTGCGCAGCGCCAGGCCGTACTTGGGAGTGAACTGATAGATCGCGTAGCCCGCGATGCCGGCCCAGTGCTGCGAGGACAGTCCGGCCAGCGGACTTCCGAGCTGGGTCGCATTGTCGACGTTCGCCACGAGCGTCAGCGCGCCGGTGGCGTGAATCGTGAGGATGCCGTCGTAGAGCATGCGGTTCGTATAGATCGGCGGCGTCCCGGCGGCGCTGTTGCCCGACACCAAAAAGTCGCTGCCGTTGTAGGTGGTGAGGTTGACCGAATAACCCGGCGACGGTGTGAGCGCGAGCGAACCCTCGAGTGTTTTCTTCTTGCCGGCGAACTTCCAATCGTCCCACCCGTTGTTGGCGCCGGCGATCAGCGTCACTTTCGGATTGGCCACGAAGCTGACGCGGGCGCCCGAGACGGTCGACATCACGGCCGCGTACAGATAGTCACGCGAGAAGTTGACGTTGCCCGGGGCCTCGGCGACTTCGTAGCCCGCAAGTCCGGCGAATTTACCCGCGATGACCGTCGCCGGACCCGCTGCATATTGTAAATACGCCTGAGTGAGATTTGTGCTCGAGCGCGGTTGGCCGTTGGAGGCGAGAAAGTCGGCGTCGGTGCCGAGGCTGGTCTCGATTTTACCGCCGAAACGACCGGCCGGGTTGACGGTCAATTGGAGATTCACGTTCTGAACGTTCGGGACGTTGTTGAAGTTATTGGGACCGGCGATGAGCCGGCCGCCGTTGCTGTCGAAGAACGGACCGTTGCCGCCGTCGAAGACGCGGCTGGGCGCGCCGTCGACGAAACGCACCGCGTCCGTTCCGGCTACCGACGTGAAACCGATATCGGAAAACGCCGCCAATTGCCACACGTGAGGCGTCGGCGTCGGTGCGGCCGAAGGCGACGGTGACGGCGCCGGACTGGCCGCGGGCGAAGCGGCGGGCGCCGGTGGTCCCGGCGGTGTTTGAGCGAGCGCGCCGGCCGCTCCGGCGGAAAACGCGAACACGGCAGCGGCAAACGTGCGCGTGCCAAACATCGATAGTCCTCCAGCCTTCAGTAGAACATGTAGCTACGCCCGAGTCGTAACAGGCTCGATCGGCCTGCCGTTCCCGGAGCGAACATCCAACGTAGGGTACCAAAGATCTGCGCAACTGCCATTGACCACGTGGCCAACTAATCGGCGCGTTCTTTCGTTGCTTTCGACAAGCGAGCTTTCGACACGCTCGACCGTTGCTTTCAACTCGCTCGAACGTTGGCGAGCGCTAACGGTCCTTGGGGTCGAGCGCGTCGCGCAATCCGTCGCCGAGCAGGTTAAACCCGAGGACCAGAATCGTTATTGAAACGCCTGGGAAAATCAACGCCCAGGGCGCACTCAACCAATAGTCGCGGGCGTCGTTGAGCATCGCGCCCCACTCGGGCATCGGCGGTCGCGCGCCGAGGCCTAAGTACGATAAGCCGGCCGCTTCAAGTTCGGCGGTGGCGACGCCCAGCGTCGCTTGAACGAGCAGCGGCGCCAAGATGTTCGGCAAGATATGACGGCCCAAGATCGCCCCGGTCGATGTTCCGAGCGCCCGCGCCGCTTCGACGAACTCCGTATCGCGCAGATTGATCACCGACGAGCGCGCCAAGCGCGCGTACTGCGGAACATACACGATGCCGACCGCGATCATCAAATTGGTGATGCTCGGGCCCAGAATGGTGGTGATCCCGATCGCCAGAATGATCGACGGAAAGGCGAGCATGATGTCCATCGCGCCCATCAAGAACGCGTCGAGCCGGCCGCCGGCGTAGCCGCCGACAAGGCCGATGAGGGTCCCGACCGTGATCGCCAGACCGACCGCCACGAAGCCGATGCGAATCGAGATGCGCGCGCCGTACACGATGCGCGCGAAGAGATCGCGGCCGAGCTTGTCGGTGCCGAACCAGTGGGCGGCGCTGGGCGCTTGGGCCTGTCCGGCAAGATTTTGGGCCAGCGGATCGGCGCCCGCGAGCAGCGGCGCGAAGATCGCCACCACCAGGACCAGGGCGACGATCGCCGCACCGGCCAGCGCTCCCGGCGTGCGCCGGAAGCTGCGCCAGACGTCGGCCAGGAAGCTGCGCGCGGGGCTTTCGCTCGATCGCGCGGTTTGCGGGCTGACGATGCTTGCCATTGTAGAAGGCGCTGATCTTCCCACCTGGCCGGCGCCACTCCCCCGCTTGCCGCGGGGCTGCGAACCACTTTACGCGCCACACGGCCACAAAAGTGCAAGAAACGCCTGCCCCTCTGCGATAGTCTACCAGCATACATGGTCATGGATTCGGCGCTGCTTCCCATCGAACACAAGCTCGACGAGGGCATCCCGCTCTCGCGCGAGGACGGTCTCACCCTTTTCCGCACGCCGGATCTGCATAGTCTTGGGCGGCTGGCGAAAACCGTCAAAGAGCGGAAAAGCGGCAAGAACGTCTACTACGTCCTCAACCGCTACATCAACTCGACCAACGTCTGCTACGCGAACTGCAGCTTCTGCTCGTTTGCCAAGGGCGAAAAGGACGCCGAAGCGGTCCGGATGTCGGCCGACGAAGTCGTCGCCAAGGCGCTCGAAACCGGCACGAATTTCAACCAGATTCACATCGTCGGGGGCCACGATCCGCGGCAGCTGTCGCTCGATTACTGGCTGCCGCTGATGCGCCGTTTCAAGGCGCTCTTGCCGCACGTGCAGCTCTCGCTGTTCACGTCGGCGGAAATCGATTATCTAGCGCGCCGGCATCGCTTGACGTACGACGAAATCCTGTCCCAGCTGCGCGCGGCGGGTCTGGACAACATCAACGGCGGCGGGGCCGAGATTTTCGCCCCGCGTTTCCGCGCGCTGGTCTGTCCCAACAAGGTCGATGCCGCGCATTGGCTCGAGGTGCATGAAGTCGCGCACCGGCACGGCGTCGCCTCGAACGCCACGATGCTCTACGGCACGATCGAAACGCTCGAAGAACGGGTCGAGCACCTCATCATGCTGCGCGAGTCGCAGCAGCGCTCACCGGGCTTCAACGCGTTCATCCCGCTGGCGTTCCATCCCGATGGCAATAAGCTCAGCCACCACGGCTGGACCTCGGGGCTCGACGATATACGCCTGTTCGCGGTCTCGCGGCTGATGCTCAACAATTTCGATCACATCAAAGCCTACTGGATGATCCAGGGACTCAAGGTGTGTCAGCTCGCGCTCGAGTTCGGCGCCGACGACATGGACGGTACGCACGGCTCGACCGACGAGGAACGCATCTACCACAGCGCGGGAACGCAGTCGGGCCAGTATGTCGACGATCGCGAGTTTCGCCGGCTCATCGAAGAGGTGGGCTACGTTGCGGTGCGCCGCAACTCGACCTACGAAACCTTTGCGCCGGACTGGGAGCCCGAGGGGCGCGTGCCCGCCGGCGCCGGGGCCGCTCGGGCGGCGGCGGTTTGAGACCGCTGCGCGCCGGGCGCATCATCTACACGAACGACATTCCGATCTATGCCGCGTTCGACGAAGGCGCAGTCACGTTTCCCGGATCGCTGCTCGGCGCCGTTCCGGCCGAACTCAACGCGATGCTCTTCGACGGGCGGCTGGATCTCAGCCCGATCAGCGCGTTTGCCTACCTGGCAAACGCCGACAAGTTCGCGTTGCTCGGGCGCTTGTGCATCGGCTCGCGCAAAGACGTCTGGTCGGTGGTGCTGGTGAGTGCCGAACCGCTCGCCGCGCTCAACGGTGCGCGGATCGCCGTCACCAAGGAATCGGCCAGCGGACGCAACTTGCTGCGCGTGCTGCTCGAGCGCCGTTACGGCGTGCGGGCGGAATTCGTTGAGGTCGACGATCCGCTCGCGCATGCCGTCGCGGGCCAACCCGCGTTTTTGATCGGCGACCGCGCGATCGACGCCCAGCTAGCGTTCGCGCCGGGGCTGGTGCACGATCTCGGATCGCTTTGGCACCAGTGGACCGGCGGCGACATGGTGTACGCCGTCTGGGCTGCCCGGCGAGACGTCGTCGCCGCGAATCCGGCGGGCGTGCGCGCCGCGCTCGAAGCGCTCGTAACGGCGCGCGCTTGGGGCTACGCCAACCCCGAGCCGGTCATCGCGGCCGCGGCGGCGCACGTTGCCCGGCCGGCCGGTTTTTACGCGGCCTACTTCGCCACCCTCAATTTCGAGCTCGACGCGCCGGCGTTGCTGGGCCTGGGGCGCTTCGCCGACGAACTTGCGGCGATCGGCGCGATCGGCACGCGTCCGTCCATCGCACCGGAGGTTGATCTTGTCGCTCGCTGATGCCCTGGACCGCGCGGCGGCCGGCGGCCGTCTGACGCTCGACGAAGGCGTGCGGCTCTACCGCGAAGCTCCGCTGCACGAGCTCGGCGCGGCTGCTCACGCGCGCCGGATGCAGCTCTATCCAACCACCGACGTCACCTACGTCATCGATACGACGATCAACTACACCAACGTCTGCAACGTGCACTGCACGTTTTGCGCGTTCTTCCGGCCCGAGCAGCACGCGCAAGGCTACACGATGTCGCACGACAAGGTGCTCGAGCGCGTGAAGTTTGCCGCCGATGCGGGGGCGACGCAGATCATGATTCAAGGCGGCGTCAATCCCGAGCTGCGAATCGGTTGGTTCGAGCAACTTTTTCGGCGCGTCGGCCGCGAATTTCCGGCCGTCGACATCCACTCGCTGTCGGTTTCCGAGATCACCGGCCTCGCGGCGGTCGAGCAGATGACGCCGCGCGACGTGCTTGCGCGCCTGCAGGCGGCCGGCCTCAAATCACTGCCCGGCGCCGGCGCCGAGATTCTCGTCGAGCGCGTGCGCAAACGCATCAGCGCGCGCAAGGTCAAGCCCGACGAGTGGCTGGGTGTCATGCGCGATGCGCAGCGGCTTGGCATGCCGACCACCGCGACGATGATGTTCGGCTCGATCGAGACGGATGCCGAACGCCTCGAGCACATGGCGGTCCTGCGCGACTTGCAGGACGAAACGGCGGGCTTCACCGCGTTCATCCCGTGGTATTACGTTCCATTCAAAACGCCGCTGCGCGGACGCGAAGCAAGCGCGCTTTCGTACATGCGCGTGTTGGCCGTTTCGCGCTTGTTCCTCGACAATTTCCCGCATTTGCAAGCTTCGTGGCTGACGCCGGGTCTCAAGCTCGGTCAGCTCGCGCTGTTCTACGGCTGCGACGACATGGGNNGTCATCCGCGACACGTACTGGAATCTGCGCCCCGAGATGGCACTCGCGACCGCCGCGGGCTGATCGATGCTCCGCTAGCGGATCGAGCGCGCTGTTCGGCGCGGATGTCGCTGGGTCTAAAGTCCGATGCGGTAGGTCGTGAATTCGGTTCGAACAGCGATGCGGTCGTAGATCTCGCGCAACAGCGGATCGTTCGCGCTGGCCCAGGTGACTTCGCTCCAGCCGCGCTTGCGCGCGATGCTGCATACGCCCTCAACGAGCCGTTCGGTCAAGTCGGATTCACGCTGCGACTCGGCGACGTGGATGTCGTCGAGCCAGCAGGATTCGGTACCGTCGAGCGTGTTGGGATACGGACGGTAGTGGGCGAAGCCGACGACCTCTTTGCGGTTGTCGATGGCGATGATTCCGGCGACGCGGTACGTGCCGTCGAGCAGCCAGCGCCACAGGGTGCCGCCGACGCGCCGGTCCGGACGCGCGCCGAGACCCGTCGCGTACTGCTCGTAAAGCGCGTACCACGCGTCGAACATTCCCGCATGCGGGCCAACGAGAGAGATGTTGGTCGACGTTTCGGGCATTGTCTGCGATCATTCGCAAACATCGCGCCGGTCACATGCCGGCAATCCGGACATCATGGGCCGCCGCCGGCCATTGGGCCGAGCGAGCCGCGCTGATGTGGCTGACCGGGCGCGCCTGGTGGTGGTACCAGGCGAGCCTCTTCATCAATCGTTCAACTGGCGAGCGACTCGGTTGCCGCGGTGCTGCACGGGCGCATCAACGGCCTCGTCGCGACCCTGATCATCACCTATTGCGACGTCGTCGTCCTCTTTGAGACTGGCTTGAACGTTCGGCGGCGCATTCTTACTCCAGCGGCGCGGCGCGGGTGCGAATCATCCGCAGCACTTTCTCGAGATAACTGATGTATTCTTGAGCGTGGGTGAAGCGCCACATCTGCACGAGCTTCGGATCCACGCCGTTGGCTTGTGCCCACGCCGCCTCGTCGCCGCTCATCGCCGCGCCGAACAGCACCGCGACGATCTGCTCCGTCGTCGGCTCGTGGTCGGCGGGCGGGCCTTCGCTCATCGCGTTTCTCGAATCGTCGCGGCGCCCACGACTTCGTCGCCGTCGCGCGCGAAGAGCGCGACGAGCTGACCCGGCGTGACCGCGCGCTGCGGTTCGTCGAAGTCGAGTCGGAGCGTGCCGTCCGCGGCCAGCATCGCGCGCGCCCAAAAGGGCGTCGAGCGGTAGCGGATCATCGCCGAAACGAGCGCCGGCCCATGCTCGAAATACTCGGGCCGGATGACGTTGACTTCGTCGCCGACTAAGCCGGTGCTCGTCAGTTCGGCGGCGCCGCCGATCACGATCGTGTTCGTCGCCGCGTCGATGCGCGTGACGTAGCGCGGTCCGGCGGTGCCGGCGGGCAAGCCGCGCCGCTGGCCGACGGTAAAATTCGTAACGCCGGCGTGCGCGCCGACGCGTTCGCCGCCGGTCGTCCGGATCTCGCCGGTGCGCGCGGCGTCCGGAGCGATCCGCGCGAGCACGTCGCGATAATCGCCCCCCTCCACGAAACAGATGTCTTGCGATTCGGTCTTCTCCGCCACGAGCAGCCCAAGGCGCCGGGCGTGCCCGCGCGTCGCGGCCTTGTCGAGATCGCCCAGCGGCAGGAGCAGCGTCGCGAGCTGGCTCGGTGCCAGGCCGGCGAGCGCGTAGGCTTGGTCCTTGGCGCGCGCACCGCGGAACAGGTGCGGCCCGTCGGCGCGATGTTCCACGCGCGCGTAGTGCCCGGTCGCCACGTACGCCGCCCCCAGCCGGCCGGCGTAGCGCTGCAGCGTCCCGAGCTTGACGAAATTATTGCAGGCGACGCACGGATTCGGCGTCCGCCCCGCCGCATAGTCGCGCGCGAAGCGCTCGACGACGTTGACCCGAAACGTCTCTTCAAAGTCGAGCACATAATGCGGGATGCCCAGCGTCGCCGCGCTGCGCCGCGCATCGTCGAAGTCGTCGGCGCCGCAACACGATTTCGCATGCGCGGGCTTGGTCGGCGCGTACATCTTCATCGTCACGCCGACGACGTCATACCCGGCTTGCGCCAACAAACCGGCCGCGACGGCGGAGTCGACGCCACCGCTCATCGCCGCGACGACCCGAGGCTTTTGCGCAATCATTTCAGGTGCCTAAACTCCCAAGAGGGGAGAACCGGATGCAGCGGCCAAATTTCGCGGCATGTCTGCGCTCAGAGACACGTTCCGCGCGATGCGTGAGTCGAAGGGCCTCACGCTGGCGGATGTCTCCGAACGAATCCACATCCGCATGATCTATCTGGCTGCAATCGAGGCCGAAGATTGGGCATCGATCGGCCCGCCGGTCTACGTTCGGGGTTTCGTGCGCAGCTATGCGCGCTTCCTTGGGCTCGACGCTGAGGCCGCCGTCGCGCAAATCAACGCTGATCCGTCGATCGGCGTCCCCGCGCCCGCCGCCGTCAGCGCACCGCCCGTTCGGTCCAAGCCCGCCGCGCGCGCGGACTCGGTATCTCCCGATGCGGTGTTCTATCCCGAGCCGGATATCGCGGACCCGGGCGCCGCGTCCAAGCCGCGGCTTTCGATCGGTGCGATCGCCGGGATCGTCGTTGCCTTGCTCCTCGTCAGTTTTGTCGGCTACGAGTACTTCGCCGAGAGTCAGCACGGCGAACCCGCGGGGCTGGGTGCCGCCGCCACCGTGGAGCCTGTCGCGCGAGCGGCCCCGAGTGACGCCGCCTGGCCGCCCGACTCGGCGCCGGCGGAGATTGGCACCGTAGACAAGAACAGCGACGGATCGAATGCCTTTGCGCTGAGCCTAAACGATAGTTCTTGGCTGCAGGTCGTCGTCGACGGAAAAGTCGCAATGGAGGGCGTGTATCCGAAGGGAACCCGGCGCCGCTTTGCCGGCCGGTCGGTAACGGTTCGGGTCGGGAACGCCGGCGGGGTCGACATCTCCGTGGGCGGCAAGGATCTCGGTCCGATGGGCGGCGTGGGTGACGTCGCCGAACGCTCCTATCAGCTTTAGATGCCCGCCGGGCCGGGCCCGCCGAGTGGCCGCGAGCGGACTCGGCCGATCCCGACCGCAAGCGGCTCGGCGGGGTCGAGTCCGTCGGGTCAGCCGTCAGAAGGAAGATCGTGGCCAGCGACAATTCGTTCGACGTCGTCTCGAAAGTCGACGCGCAAGAGCTTGAGAACGCCCTCAATCAAACCCGCAAGGAAATTGCCGGGCGCTTTGATTTCAAAAACTCGATCGCTTCGATCGAAAACACCGACAAGGAGATCACGCTGCTCGCCGACGACGAGCTCAAGCTCAAGAACGTGATCGACATCCTGCAGTCCAAGGCCGTCAAGCGCGGGATCGATATCAAGGCTTTCGACTTCCAAAAAGCCGAAGCCGCCACGCACGGTGCGCTGCGGCAAAAGATCGTTTTGCGCTCCGGTATCCCGAAAGACAAGAGCAAGCCGCTGATCGAGGCGATCAAGGGCTCGAAACTCAAAGTCAACGCCCAGTACCAAGACGAGCAAATCCGCATCTCGAGCAAGTCCAAAGACGATCTGCAGAAAGTCCAAGCTTTGCTCAAGGGCATGGACTACGAGCTACCCCTCCAATTCACCAACTACCGCTAGGGGGCGGTTTGCGTTCCGGCTGCCGCTGGACGCCCAGTCCGATGATGCTTCGAAAGTTTGGATGTCGTGAAAATAGTGGCAATGCCGCGCGCGCAGCGGGTCTCGTTCGTGTCACTCGGCTGTGCGAAGAACCTCGTCGATTCCGAGGTGATGATCGGCAAACTGGGCGCGGCCGGTTGGGAACTCGTTCCCGATCCGGCCGACGCCGATGCGGTCGTGATCAACACCTGCGCGTTCATCGATCCGGCCAAAGCCGAGTCGACCGACGTCATCCTCGAACACGCGGGGCACAAAAAGCCCGGCCAGCAGCTCATCGTGGCCGGTTGCCTCTCACAGCGTTTCGGCGACCAGCTTCAAGCGCTCATTCCGGAGATCGACGGCGTCGTCGGAACCGGCGCGTATGCCGGCATCGTCGAGCTGCTCGACGATGCACGGGCCGGCCATCACCCGGTGCGCTTGCAGTTCGACGCCGAGCCCGAGCACGACTTTCTGCCCCGGCTCATCACGACACCCTCGGCGACCGCGTACCTCAAAGTGGCCGAAGGCTGCGATCATCCGTGCACGTTCTGCATCATCCCGNNTCGATGTACGGCCGCGATCGCGGCGCGCGCCAGGGCGGCCTCGCGCGGTTGCTGCACCGGCTGCATGACATCGCGGGGATCGAATGGATCCGCTTGCTGTACTTGTATCCCGCGACCGTCGACGACGAACTCATCGATGCGATGGCGTCGCTGCCCAAGGTCTGCAAGTACATGGACATGCCGCTGCAGCACGCGCATCCGGACGTGCTGCGCGCGATGCTGCGCCCATCCAACGGCGAGCGCTACCTTGAGATCATCGAGGCCTTTCGGCGGCGCGTGCCGGGCGTGACGATGCGGTCGACGTTCATCGTCGGCTTCCCGGGCGAGACGCCCGAGCACGTGGCGTATCTCGAAGAATGGATCGGCCGCGCCGAACTCGACCGGGTCGGTTTCTTCACCTATTCGCGCGAGGACGGCACGCCCGGCGCGGACTTGCCGCATCAGGTTGGGGCGCGCGAAAAGCGCAAACGGCTCGTGCAGTTGCGCGAAGCGCAGCGCGTCGCCTCCGAACGCGCGCGCGGCAGACGCGTGGGTCAGACGGTGCGCGTGCTGGTCGAAGAACGGCGCCGGCTGCGCCGCGCCGACCCGCTGGCGGTCGCGCTGGGCGCCGTCGAGGTGACCGTGGGGCGTTCGCCGGGCGAAGCGCCGGGCGTCGACGGCGGCATCTATTTTCGCGCGGCGTTGCCGGCGGGGACGTTCGTCGACGTGCGGCTCGACGGCTGCAGCGCGTTCGACTTCTATGGGACCGCGGCGGCCGCGGCGGTTTTGGCTTGACGGCGTGGCGCAAATGGCTGCCGTTCGCATTGCTCGCCGTGGCGGTGGTCGCCGGCGTGCTCGGCACGCGCATGGTGCAGACCGGAAATATCAATCCGGTCACGACCGCGGTCACGTTCTTCGTTCAATCGCCGCAAGCGGCGTTCGGACGCGACCGGCTCTACGTGCTGCTGCTGGGCATCGACTACAATTACGATGCCAAAGATCAGGAGTATTCAACCCAAGCGCGCAGCGACACGATCATGGCGGTCGGACTCGACTTTCCGACCAAGACCGTCAAGATCGTCTCCATCCCGCGCGACATGGGCGCGCTCGTCGACGGCCACGAGAACAAGATCAACGCCGCCTTCGCCAACGGCGGCGAACCGGAAGCCGACGCCGTCGTCGGAGCCTGGCTGGGTCTGCCAAAAGATGACCGCGGTCGCTACTTCGACCGCTTCATCGTGCTCAAGATCAACGCCACCAAAGAGCTCGTCGACGCGATCGGCGGCATCGACGTGCCGGTGACCCAGCAGATGGACTACGACGACAACTGGGGCCATCTGCACATCCACTTCAAGCCGGGCATGACCCACATGAACGGCGAACAAGCGGTGTCGTACAGCCGTTTCCGGCACGACGCGTGCAGCGATCCGTGCCGCATCAAGCGCCAGCAGCAAGTCCTGCAGATCACGGTCGCCAAGCTCAAATCCGACAAATTCAACGACCTCGCGCACATCGCCGCGCTCATCAACGTGATCAACCGCAACGTCACGACCAACTTCACCGATGAGGAGAAGAAGAGCCTGGCCTGGTACTACCGCGACATCAATTTAGCCGATCTCAAAGCGGATCAGATCGCCTACAGCGACACCAAGCAAACCGCCTCGGGCGAAGTGCTGGTACCCGACGCCGCCCAGCGCGCGCAAGCCGTCGCGGTGCTGACGGGGCCCTACGTGCGTGAAACGCCGCCGCCGACGCCCGGACCCGCAGCGTCGGTCCCGCCCTCGCACGTTCATATCGCGGTTCAGAACGGCAGCGGCGAGCGGGGCCTGGGCGCCAAGATGGCGGATCGCCTGCGCGAACGCGGCTTCGTCGTCGACAGCGTGGCCAACGCCGACGCTTTCACCTACGACACGACGGTGATTCACGAGCATTCGAAGACGGCGGGCGTCGGTGAGCTGGTGCGCAACCGGTTGGCGCTCAAAACGGCCGCGGTAACGCCGCTGCCCAGCGCGAGCCCAAGTGCGAGCGCCCAACCTGAGCCCACCGATGTGACGGTGATCGTCGGCCGCGACTTCTCGGCCGCGCTCGCCGCTGCTGCCCCGAAGTCGCCGCAATAATTCGGCGGTTCGCCCTGCGGGGTCCCATTGCGGTCGTGCTCGTCGCGCTCGCGCTTTACGGCGCCTACCGCCTCTACCGGCGCACCGACGCGCTGGGCGCGCCGGCGCTCATCACTCCCGAGATGGATGTCCATCGGCTCCTCTCGCCGTCGCTTGCTGTGCGCTGGGATCGCCTCATTCGCGGCAACGCACCGCCCGCTGGTCCGCGGCCCAAACTCATCGCGCTGACCTTCGACGACGGCCCGTATCCGGTCGACACGCCGCTGCTGCTCGACGCGCTGGGCGAGCTCCATGTCCGTGCGACGTTTTTCCTGATCGGCCGAGATGCCGAGCAGTATCCGGAGCTCGTGCGCCGGATCGCCGCGCGGGGCGACGAGATTGCCGATCACACCTTCAGCCACCCCGATCTCGACCGGCTCGACGACGCCGGGGTGCGGACCGAAATGGAGCGCGGCGCCGCTGAGCTCGAAAAATTCGTGAGCGATCCCGCCCTGCGCACGCTCATGCGGCCGCCGCACGGGCGCTACCGGGAGGCCACTTTGCGCGTTGCGCAGACCGCCGGGTACGACGTTGTCTTGTGGAACGACGATCCGGGCGATTGGCGCAACGTCGGCGTGGACGAGCTGCGGGGGCACATCCTCGCCCACGCGTCGGCGCCCGAAATCCTCTTGCTGCATAGCGGGCGGCTGGCGACCATCGAGGTGCTGCCGGCGATCGTGGCCCGTTATCGCCGTGCCGGCTATCGCTTCGTCACCGTCGGCGAGTTGCTTCGTTTCGTCACGCCCGAGCAGCTCAATCATCCGCTCAAGAACCCGCTAGCGGCGCAGTAATGGGCGAAGCGCCGTCCAAATGGAATCCAGGCGCCCAAGTCCCGATCGGCGCCCAACCAGTCGGCCGGCGCCATGGTGACCGGCGAATAGAAAGGCTCTGAGTTCATGAAGAATTCGGTGCGCAACGAAGCGCAAAAGGTAGGGATCGGCACGATTGTCGTCGCGATCGCCGTCCTGGTCTTATTCTTTTTTCTGAGCAAAAGCGGGGTCGGTTCGTCCGGTTCAGCGCCCGCCGACACCGGAGCGTCGACGACGCAGTCGTCCACCGGGGCGCCGAGTCCGATGCCGACCTAGAGCCTTGCCGCATCCCGCCCGCCCAATGCCGCAAACGCCGCCGATTCGGCGCAGCCGAATCCGGCGGGGAACCGGATTCCGCGCCGAACGGTTATAGCTCGTATGGCCTTCCTCAAGACCCTCTTTGACGGCAACGAACGCGAGGTCGTGCGTCTGCGGCGCACCGCTGACCGGGTCAATGCGCTCGAGGCGCAGACGGCTGCGCTTTCCGACGAAGCGTTGGCCGCGAAAACGGTCGAGTTCCGCTCGCGCGTCGGCGTTGCCGCCTCCCCCGAGGAGACCAATGCGCTGCTCGACGAGCTGCTGCCCGAGGCGTTCGCCGTCGTGCGCGAAGCTGGTAAACGCGTCCTGCAAATGCGGCATTTCGACGTCCAGATCATGGGCGGTCAGGTGCTCCACGAGGGCAAAGTCGCCGAGATGCGCACCGGCGAGGGCAAGACACTCGTCGCTACCTTGGCCGTGTATCTCAATGCGCTGGCCGGCAAAGGCGTCCATGTCGTGACGGTCAACGACTACCTCGCCAAGCGCGACGCGGAGTGGATGGCGCCGCTCTACAATTTCTTGGGGATGTCGGTCGGCGTGATTCAGCACGATCTGGATTCGGCAGCGCGCCGCGCCGCCTATGAATCCGATATCACGTACGTCACCAACAACGAGATCGGCTTCGATTACCTGCGCGACAACATGGCCTGGCGGCTCGAAGACATGGTCCAGCGGCCGCTCAACTATGCCATCGTCGACGAAGTCGACTCGATCCTNNCTCATCATCAGCGGCCAAGGTCACGACGCGACCGAACTGTATGGGAAGTTCGCCCAAGTCATTCCGCGGCTGGTCAAAGACGAAGACTTCACCGTCGACGAAAAGGCGCATGCGGTCCCGGTCACCGAGAGCGGGGTGGCCAAAGTCGAGAAGATGCTCGGCGTGGGCAACCTCTACGATCAGCGCAACCTCGAACTGACGCATCAGCTCAACGCCGCGCTCAAAGCGTGGAACCTGTTTCATCGCGATCAGCAATACATCGTCAAAGACGGCGAAGTGGTGATCGTCGACGAGTTCACCGGCCGGCTGATGTACGGCCGGCGCTATTCCGACGGCATCCATCAGGCGATCGAAGCCAAAGAAGGCTTGACCGTGCGCAGCGAGGATCAAACGCTCGCGACGATCACCTTCCAAAATTACTTCCGGCTCTACGGCAAGCTCGCCGGAATGACGGGTACGGCGAAGACCGAAGACCGCGAGTTCCGCGAGATCTACGGCCTCGACGTCGTCGTTATGCCGACCAACCGCGCGGTCGCGCGCAAAGATGCTGCCGACATCGTGTATCGCACCGAGAACGCGAAATTCGAGGCGGTGGTCGAGGAGATCATCCGGGAACACGACACCGGCCGGCCGGTGCTCGTCGGGACGCGTTCGATCGAGAAGTCGGAGCGCTTAGCGACGCTGCTGCGGCGGCGCGGCGTCGAGTGCAACGNNGCCGCGGCGTCGACATCAAGCTGGGCGAGGGCGTCGCCGCGGTCGGCGGCTTGCACATCATCGGCACCGAACGCCATGAGTCGCGCCGGATCGACAACCAGTTGCGCGGTCGCGCCGGGCGCCAAGGCGATCCGGGCTCGACGCGCTTTTACATCGCGCTCGACGACGAACTCATGCGGCTCTTTGGTGCCGAGCGGATCCAGAAGATGATGGATTTCGTCAAGTTCACCGACGAGACGCCGANNATGAACAAGCAGCGCGAGATCATCTATGGTGAACGGCGGCGCGTGCTGCAGGGCGAGCCGATGCGTGACTTCATGCTGCAGACGCTCAAGACGAAGGTCGATTACGCCGTCGACACCGGCGCGCCGCCCGAAGAGCATCCCAGCGAATGGGACCTCGAGGAAGTGCTGGCCGAAGTCGAACTGATCTTCCCGGTGCGCGAGCACATCACGGTCGAAGACCTGGAGAAACTCGACCGCGATGCGATGAAAGAGCGGCTCTACACGTTGGGTGTCGCGGCCTACGAGGCCAAAGAGGCCGAAGTCTCGCCCGAGATCATGCGCATGATCGAGTCGCAGTACATCATGCTGCCGATCATCGANNAAAGACCCGCGCGTCGAGTACGAAAAAGAAGCCTACGAGATTTTCGAGGATCTCAAGAACAACATCGCCGACGAAGCGATCAAGGCGATCTTCGCCGTGCGCATCGAGCGCACCGAGGAGCCCCCGCCCGACGGCGGCGAGTTCGCGCAATTGCCGCCCGGCGACGAACCGGACGACGGTGTGCCGTCCGGCAACGGCATCGCTGCGCATACCCTCCCGGATTTGGCCTTCGAACCCGTTCCGGCCGGCGCGTTGCTGCCGCAGGCGGCTCCGGCCCGGCTCGATCCGGTCGCCGCCGAGCGGATCCTGGGTCCGGCGCCGCGGTCGGCGGCTTCGTCGATTCATACCAATCTCGGCGGCGACGCGGCTCCGGCGCGTCCCAAGGGAACGCCGGAAAAGGTCGGGCGCAACGACCAGTGCCCGTGCGGGTCGGGCAAGAAGTACAAGCGCTGTCACGGCGCGGCGGCCTGAGCGGCTCTCCCGGTCGCCCGGGCGCCGGCTTCGGGGTTCGATGAACGAGGGCGCGACCGCGGCGATTTTCTATCTCAGCGCCGCTGCGTTCACCGCCGGGGCGATTCGTGCCGTGCGCGCGTCGGTCGAACGAAAATCTCGCGACCGGGTCGCTATCGGTCTTGCCATCGCGGGCTGCCTGGGGCTCATCGCGGCGCTGGCGATATTTTTGACCGGCCCGAAAACCGTGCTCCCCTTCTAATACGCGTCCGTTCGGATCGAAGATGACTTACCTCGCCGATACGTTCTTTCCACACCGATTCCTGATCAGGATAAACTCGTCGCATAATTCACCAATCGTTCACGCAGAAAAGAGTCCGAAGACGTTCGGGATGCTCGCCGACGGCAAGTCTCAGACCGGGACGGCGCTTATTCTAAGAATGTCGCGGGCGACGATCCAACGGGCGGATTTCGGCGCCAGCGGTAAACGTGATGCGACCGGCTCGAGACTACGCGCCCACTTTGTTCGCCGCAATACGAATGCTCGCATGTGCCCGAATCTGAGTCGGTAGGAGCGTCAGCATCGCCTTGGTCTGTCCGTTATTATCGGAAACCTCGACAATATGCTTCTCGAGGTTTGTCGTGAACATGCACGATGGTGCCGATCGTTCCACGAGCCACTGTCCCTTCGTCTTCGGCGACGTCTTCAGTTAACTCGACCACCTGAAGTTTTGTGAATGCTTTCTTAGTCATAAATCACTTCTTTACGAAGGCCGTGGTGAGGCGTGGAACATCGGAGCCGTGGTCATAAATCCATCCGGTTCTAACGATCGCGGAACCCGCTGGTTCCGTAATGGGATTGTCTTGTCGTCGCCCGGATTGGGAAACGTTGTGTGGCGAGGCTCAGTTTTGGTCGAGCGCGCGGTCGATGCCAGGTGCTGACGTCCAGCGACGCTTCGCGGCTACGCGGTCGGTTACGCCGCGTCTGGAGCGATCGGGTGGTCGGCCAGGAGTTCGAGCGCGCGGACCATCGCGGAATGATCCCAGGCCGCCCCGCCGTGCGCGGTGCAGGCGTTGAAGAGCTCTTGACACGTCGCCGTGTTGGGCAGCGAGATGCCCAGCTCGCGCGCACCCGAGAGCGCCAGATTGAGATCCTTCTGGTGTAAGGCGATGCGAAAACCGGGCGCGAAATTGCGTTCGATCATGCGCTGCCCGTGCACTTCGAGAATGCGCGACGAAGCGAATCCGCCCATGAGCGCCGCGCGCACCTTCTGCGGATCGGCACCGGCCTTCGAGGCGAAAAGCAGCGCTTCGCCGATCGCCTCGATCGTCAGCGCGACGATGATTTGATTGGCGACTTTGGCCGTTTGCCCGGCGCCGTGATCCCCGATAAGCGTGATGTTCTTGCCCATTGTGCGCAGCAGCGGTTCGATGCGGCCGAATTGCGCTTCCGGGCCGCCGACCATGATCGTGAGGCTCGCCGCTTTCGCGCCGACTTCGCCGCCCGAGACCGGCGCATCGAAGTAGTGCGCGCCCAGCGCGCTGATGCGGGCCGCGAACTTTTTGGTCTCCGTCGGCGAGATCGAGCTCATGTCGATCACGATCTTGTCCGGTGTCAGACCGTCGGCAACGCCCTTTTCGCCGAACAGCACCGCCGCCACGTCGGGGGTGTCCGGGACCATCGTGATGATGATGTCGGCCGCGGCCGCGACCTCGGCTCCGTTGGCACAGGCCTTGGCGCCGGCGGCCGTGAGGTCATTCGGCAGCGTGCCGCGGCTGTGCAGGTAGAGTTCGTGCCCCGCAGTCTGCAGATGACCCGCCATTGGCCGGCCCATGATTCCCAGACCAATGAATCCGATCTTGCTCATCGGTGAATTTAGCGGGCCGCGCCGGCGCCGACGACATCCATGCTTTGGCTCTTGCCGATCGAGAGCGACGGATCGAGGCACAGGATGTCTTCGAACTCGTTGACGCTGTTGATCTCGCTGCCCATCGAGATGTTGGTAACGCGTTCGAGGATGAACTCCAAGACCACGGGCACCTGATGCTCTTCCATGATCGCGAACGCGCGCTCGAACGCGCCCTTGAACTCATCGACGGTCTTGACCCGGATCGCTTTGCAGCCCAAGCCTTCGGCGACCGCGACATGATCGACGCCGTAGCCCGGCACGGCGCCTTCGCCGCTGCGCGCGTTGATGTTGTCGAACGCTAGGCTGACCTCGAAGTCCATCTGGAAACCGCGCTGCGCTTGGCGGATGAGCCCGAGATACGAATTGTTGACCACGATGTGCAGATACGGCAGTTTGTGCTGCGCGCCGACGGCGAGCTCTTCGATCATGAATTGGAAGTCGTAATCGCCCGAGAGCGCGACGATCTTGCGCTTGGGATCGGCCGCGCGCACGCCCAGCGCCGCCGGCAGCGTCCAGCCGAGCGGACCGGCCTGCCCGCAGTTGATCCAGTTGCGCGGCTTGTACACGTGCAGGAACTGCGCGCCGGCAATCTGCGACAACCCGATTGTTGTCACGTAGCACGTATCGCGGTCGAGCACGGCGTTCATTTCTTGATACACCCGCTGCGGCTTGAGCGGTACTTGATCGAAGTCGCTGCGGCGCAACATGCTGTTCTTGCGGTGCAAGCACGATGCCGCCCACGCCGAGCGGTCTTTGAGCGAACCCGCCGCTTTCATCTCGCGCGCGACGTCGATGAAGAGCGTGAGCGCCGCGCGCGCATCGGAGACGATGCCGTAATCGGGCCCGAACACGCGGCCGATCTGGGTCGGCTCGATATCGACGTGCACGAACTTCCGGCCCTTGGTGTAGACGTCGATCGAACCGGTATGGCGATTGGCCCAGCGGTTCCCGATTCCCAGCGCGAAGTCGGACTCAAGGAAGGTCGCGTTGCCGTACCGGTGGCTCGTCTGCAGCCCGACCATGCCCGCCATCAGGTCGTGGTCGTCGGGGATCGTGCCCCAGCCCATGAGCGTCGGAATGACCGGCACGCCGGTCAGCTCCGCGAACTCGACGAGCAGGTCGGCGGCGTCGGCGTTGATGATGCCGCCGCCGGCGATGATGAGCGGCCGGTCGGCGGCGTTGAGCATCTCGATGGCGCGCTGCGCCTGGGGACGCGTGGCCGCCGGTTTGTAGACGGGCAGCGGCTCATAGGTGTCGATATTGAACTCGATCTCGGCGGTCTGCACGTCGACCGGAAGGTCGATGAGGACCGGGCCCGGACGGCCCGAGCGCATGACGTGAAACGCTTGCGCGAACACCATCGGCACGAGTGCCGGTTCACGCACGGTGACGGCCCATTTGGTCACGGGCTTAGCGATCGTCTCGATGTCGACGGCCTGAAAATCTTCTTTATAGAGCTTGGCCCGCGGGGCCTGACCCGTGATGCACAGGATGGGAACGGAGTCGGCGGCGGCGGTATACAGCCCGGTGATCATGTCGGTCCCGGCGGGTCCCGAGGTGCCGATGCAGACGCCGATATTGCCCGGATTCGCGCGGGTAAAGCCGTCCGCCATATGCGAAGCGCCCTCGACATGGCGGGCCAGGATGTGGCGGATTTGGCCGTTCTTGCGCAGCGCGGCGTACAGCGGGTTGATCGCGGCGCCGGGCACGCCGAACACGGTTTCGACCCCCTCTCGCCGCAGGACGAGTACCGCCGCATCGATCGCCGTCATCTTGGGCATAGCCGTCTCCTCAGCTCGATTCAAGGCCGCATGCAATCGCATACGGAATACTGTATACGATTACCAGGTTAAAAATCGAAAGTCAAGCTCGGCCGGCGCCGAACCTGGCCCCCATTGATCGGGGGCCTATCCGCCGCCAACGCCAACCCCCGGAAGGCGCGCTTTTCTCGCGGCCGAATCGATATCGTCGCCATGAGTGAAGCGCAGATTGCCGTCATCGGAAAAGCCCGTGAGCGCCTCGAGACGCTCAAGGTGCGGCTTTGACCACGCAGCCAAATCGCGCCGGGTAACCGAACTCGAAGAGCGCTCGCGCGCCGGCGACTTTTGGACCGACGCGAGCCGAGCACAGGGCGTCATGAAGCAGATCGCCGACTTGCGCGACGAGGTCGACCGGGTCAACGGCGTCGGTCACGAGCTCGACGATGCGCTTGAGATGCTCGAAATTCTGGGCGACGAGCCGGGCGTCGAACGCGACGTCGACGCGGCGATCGCGCGCGTCGCGGCGACGCTCGATGAACTCGAGATGGCGGCGAATTTCGACCGCCCGTACGACACGCATGGCGCGATCGTCACGATCCGGGCGGGCGCGGGCGGGACCGACGCGGCCGATTGGGTCGCCATGCTCGCGCGCATGTATCTCAAATGGGCCGAGACGCACGGCTTGACGACCCAGGTTGCCGAAGAGTCGCCGGGCGATGAGGCGGGGCTGCGTTCGATCACATTCTTTCTGCGCGGGCGCAACGCGTACGGCATGCTCGAAAGCGAGCGCGGCGTGCACCGCCTCGTGCGGATCTCGCCCTTCGACCAGGCGCATCGGCGGCAAACCTCGTTCGCCGAAGTCGACGTGGTTCCCGAAACCCAAGAAGGCGATGTCGAGGACATCGAGATTCGGCCCGAAGATCTGCGGATCGAGACCTTTAAGGCCGGCGGCGCGGGCGGTCAGTACGTCAACAAAACCGAGTCGGCGATTCGCATCATCCACGTGCCGACCAATACCATCGTGGCTTCGCAGCAAGAGCGTTCGCAGATGCAAAACCGTGACGTCGCGATGACGATCCTGCGCGCCAAACTCATCGCTCGCGAACGCGAGGAACGCGAAACGAAGTTAGCCGAAATACGCGGTGAACGCAAGGCCAATGAATGGGGTTCGCAAATCCGTTCGTACGTGCTCAACCCGTATCAGCTCGTCAAGGATCATCGCACCAATGTCGAAACCGGCAACGTCAACGCGGTGCTCGACGGCGATATCGATGGATTCATGTGGCCGTATCTGCAACGGCGCAACGAATTCAGCGGTGCCGCGTAGATGACCGACGCTGCGACGCGCGTTGTCGCTCGCGTCGACGTCATCGTGGTGTGCTGGAACGACCGGGACAAGATCACGGTCGCGCTCGATTCCGTGTTCGCGCTGCCCGAGGTCCAGCGCGATCCGGGTTTTGCCAACGTCGTCGTTTCCGACAACGGTTCGTCCGACGGCAGCCGCGAATTCTTGCGCGAACGCTACGGCGAGCGGTTGCGGATCGTCGAGAACGGCGAGAATTTGGGGTTCGCCGCGGCCTGCAACCGCGCTTTCGCGGCCACGTCGGCCGACTACGTGTTTCTGCTCAACCCGGATGCCGAGCTACGGCCGGGCGCGCTCGCTTCGATCGTCGCGTTTCTCGACGCGCACCCGCGCTGCGGGATCGCCGGTTCGCGCATCTACAATTACGACGGCACCGTGCAGCAGTCGGTCGGCGAGTTCGATACGTGGGGCGGCGCGTTTCTGCGTTCGAGCGCGTGGGGCGAGTGGCCGATCTTCACCCGCTTCGCCAACGGCGCGTCGCTGCGCGACTGGGGTTACGACAGCGAGCGGCGGATCGATCTTGCCATCGGGGCGGCGCTGGCGATTCGGCGCCGGCTCATCGCCGATATCGGCGCCTTCGACGAACGCTTCTTCCTGTATCACGAAGAGGTCGACTTCGCCAAGCGGGCCGCCGAGGCGGGCTGGGAGACGTGGTTCGTCCCCGCCAGTGAAGCCGTCCACGAAGGCCGCGGCAGCGCGAAGGGCCAGTACAGCGTCGAAGCGCGTAAACAGCGTTCGCGGCGCAAATACTGGATCAAGCATCACGGCTACCTGTGGTTTCTCGCGCTCAACGCCGCGCTGATCGGGCGCTACGTGCTGTATCTGGGGGTGCTCGTCGTATCGGTCAGTGCCGGCCGGCGGCTCTTGCGGCGCTGATGGCGATCGCGCCCAACGCCGTCGTTACCTTCGAGCGGGTCGACGGCTACCGCATCATCCGCTCCTTCGGCTTCGCGTATGGCCACGCCAGCCGGCCGCGCAACGTGCTGCGGGCGACCTTCCGCAGCATCGGCGCGTTCATTGGTCTAGCGCCGATCGAATACCTGACCGAAGCCGAACGCGCCCGGTCAGAGTCGCTCAACTCGCTGCTGCGCAAAGCCGAAGACCTCGGCGCGAACGGGATCCTCGGGCTGCAGTTTCAAGCGTCGGAGGCGGCCGACGGCTCGACTCGCGTGCTCGCGTTCGGCGAAGCTGTTCTGCTCGAGCCGCCGCCGCTGTGAGCTTGGCCGAACGCGGCCGCCGGGCGCGCGCGATCGAGCAGGCCGCAGCGGTCGTCGAAGCCTGCCGCAAATGCGGGATCGGCTCGACTCGCACGCACAGCGTCTACGGCGAAGGCGATCCGTGCGCGGCGATCATGGTCGTGGGCGAAGGCCCGGGCGAAACGGAGGACCGGCTCGGGCGTCCCTTCGTCGGCCGGGCAGGTGAACTGCTCGACAAGATGCTCGCCGCGATCGACCTCGCGCGCGAAGACGTCTTCATCTGCAATACCGTGAAGTGCCGCCCGACCCTCGACGACGGCCAACGGCTGCGCAATCGCGCACCCGATCCGCAAGAGATGAAGAACTGCCGCCCGTATCTGGATCTGCAGATCGATATCATCCGGCCGCGCATCATCTTGGCGCTGGGCGCGCCCGCCGCTAAATCGTTCATGGGCGAAAAGTTTTCGATCACCAAAGGGCGCGGCCAATGGTTCGAGGGCCCCGCGGGCATCGCGACGATAGCGACGTTCCATCCGGCCTACATCCTGCGGCAAACGGGCGGCGAACTCAGCGCCATGAAGCGCCTCGTCTTCGCCGACCTCAAAGCCGTGCGCGCCAAACTCGACGAACCGCTGCCGGTTATCGAAGCAGCGATCGTACAAGACTCGCTGTTTTGACGGTCGGGACAGGCGAAGAATGTTTTTTAGGCTGAACTTGCAACGCCGCCGACCGCATTGACCGCCGCCAAGATCGCGTCGACCGTTGCTTCGGGGTGCACGATCATGCTCGGGTGCGAGCCGTTGACGTGCGTGATGTGCGACTTCGCTCGCTGCGCCATCATCAATTGAACGGGCGGGGGGATGACCAAATCCGCATCGCCGACGACGTACCAGGACGGAATCGCCTTCCAACCCAGGGCCGCGGGTGCTTTTTCGTTGAGCGCGCTGCCCGTGAGCGGGCGCTGCGTCACCGCCATGAGCGCTGCTGCCGCCGCCGGGACGTCGGAGGCGAATACCGGGCCGTAGTATTTGGGCGTGAAATACACGTCCGCGTCCGTGCCGTCCGCAAACCGAACCGGGCTAAACAAGTCGGCCGGCGGCGGCGGACTGGACGCCAGAATGCTCAACGGGCTCTCGCCCTCGTCCGGTGCGAACGCGTCGATGTAGACGAGTCCCGCGACGTGCGGTGTGCTAGGCGATGCGACGCTGATGACCGATCCGCCGTACGAGTGGCCGACGAGGATAACCGGGCCGGCGATCGCGTTGACGAAGGTCGCGATCGTCGCAGCATCCGACGCAAGACCACGCAGCGGATTGGGCGGGGCGTAGACCGTGTACTGAGCAGCGTGCAATTTTTCAATGACGCCGTACCAACACGAGGCGTCGGCCCAAGCACCGTGGACAAGGACGATCGCCGGCTTTGAGTGATCCGATTGATCGAACATGGAGGTCCGCCTTTCGCTAATCGAACGTGAGCGTAAATTTCACCGCGCGGCTGCGCAAGCGAAGCCTAACACATCCGGCTCAGAGTGGCGCGAGCCAAGAGTGGGGCGGGCTGCATGGCAAGCAGCGCTTGGAGGCTCGATTGTCGGCAAGGGCGCTGTCGTCGGCGCCGATCTGAAGCCGCTGAGCCGCTCGGACCTGTGCTGGCGCCTCGCGATCAACAAGGTCCCCACGCGCTTGCTCTTGTCAAGGCGTCGATATAATCTCTGGCTGACCGTCACGCTCGTCGGGGAGCTGTGCGACCTCCTCTTGACCTTCGTATCGACCGATCGCTACTCGGCCGGCTGGTATCTCGCGCGCGCGTACTCACTGGTCACCGCGCTTACCGTTGCGATCATGTTCGTCGTGGAGTTCTCCAGTTTATTTCTGCGTTTCAGCCGCTTGTCGTCGGTCGATCCACTGACCGGGCTTAGCAATCGGCGAACTTTCGATGCGAATCTCGGAGCCGGGCTTGCGACCTGTTCACGCCAGGGCTTACCGCTGTACCTATGGCCATCGGTCCGGCGACGAAGCGCTGCGTAACGTCGCCGCCGTCGCGCGCGAGAACGTGTTTCGGCCGCACAATACCGTCGCGCGCTATGGTGGCGAAGAGTTCGCGATCGTGCTGCCGTTCACTGACTTAGCCGGCGCGACGGAAGTCGCCGAACGCCTTGCTTCGGCAGCGCAATTCCCTCACCAACCTCACCATCACGGTACGCCCGGACGAGATCGCGCTGCTCGATTTGCTCTGGACACCAGAAGCTCGGCAGACAAGCCGGAGCGCACAACTGGACCGCTGACGCTAGACTAGTCTAGTACTACTGTGTTATTAACATGAGCCATTGATTGGATCGGCTTAAGCGGCTCGTGCGCGGTGCTGGAGCGCGGCTGCGCCGCCCTTTGTGTCTATAATAGGTGAGCCCGGCTAGCCGGGAGAAATACCTCCTAGGGGCGCTTTAAGGAACGTCGGATGTCTACGAGCACCGAAGTCCGCCCGCGACCGAAGCACCGAACCTTCACTGCCGATCAGCGGCTTACGATCCTTGAGGAATACGAGGCAGCTACCACGGCGCTCGAACGCGCGGCGGTTATGCGGAAACGCGGCATCTACAGCTCACTGCTGTTCCACTGGCGAAAGCAACGTGACGGAAATACTACCGTGAGTAAGCCCAAACGCGGGCGCCCCGCGAACCCGGAGGCGGCGGAGAACAAGCGACTCATCGCTGAAAATGAGCGCCTCAAACGACGCTTGGAGAAGTCTGAACGAACGGTGGCCGCGCTGGGAAAAGCGCACGCGCTCTTGCAGATGATCGCAAGCGAGAGCGTGGCGGACTCCGAGCGATCGAACCAATCGTAGAAGGCCTTGCGGCGGTCATCGGCGATCGCGAGGCGTGCATCCAGCTCGGTTATTCGCGCGCAACGTTGAAGCGTCATCGTCGTCCTTTCATAGCCGTTGAACCCAAGCCGCGCACGCAGACCAGCTTCGCACGGAAGCTCAGTGATCAGGAGCGTCAGGCAATTCTCGATGCATTTCACAGCGACCGCTTTGCGGATCTCTGTGCGCGCGAAGTCTACGCCACGTTACTCGATGAGGGCGCTTACCTTGGGTCCCTTTCCACGATATATCGCGTCCTACGTGAAGCGGGAGAAACCGTTGAAAGACGGCGCTTAGCGACGCATCCGACCCGTGTCAAGCCCGAGCTCGCCGCTACTGCCCCGCTTCGAGTGTGGAGTTGGGACATAACGAAGCTACCAGGGCCACAGAAGTGGATTTACTACAACCTGTATGTTGTTCTGGACGTGTTCAGCCGTTACGTTGTTGCGTGGCGCCTGGAAGCTCGTGAGAGCGCTGTACTCGCCGAGGAAATGTTCGCGCAGGCGTTCTTGCGCGAGAACGTTGACCCCAAGAACCTCATCGTTCACGCCGACGGCGGCCCAGCGATGACCTCGAAGACACTCGCACAACTCTTCGCTGATCTCGGCATCGCGCAAAGCCGTTCGAGGCCGCACGTGTCGAACGACAATCCGTTCATCGAGTCACACTTCAAGACCTTAAAATATGGCCCGTCGTATCCCGGCCACTTTGCCAATCTCGAACAAGCGCGCGACTTCTGCCGTCAATTCTTTGAGTGGTACAATAATCAACATCGTCATACCGGCATCGCTCTTCTCACGCCGGCGGACGTTCACCACGGTCGCGTTGAGCAGAAGCGTGATGCGCGTCGAACGGTCCTTCACGCAGCCCACAACGCTCATCCAGAGCGGTTCGTCCGCGGGCTTCCTGAGCCGCCCTCGATCGAACCCGTCGTCTACATCAATCGGCCTCTACCGGCAGAAGCTGCATGACCTCCTTCCAAACAAATTAATTTAATTATGTGGGATCAGACCTGTTGACACATTCCGCGCCTTGGGCACTTGTGCACGCAGATCTGTCGATGTCGCATGCCGAAATTGTTGGCGCGAGTGGCAGACTGCGGCGCCCAGGCGCCCAAGTCGAAAGCAAAACGGACAATTGACGAGTCGAGCATTGACGTCGCAACCGCAATGGGAACATCAGGCGGCAGATCGGACATGGTGGCGAGTAGTGCCTCGATTAGACGCTCAGCTGGACGCCGCGACGCTCGACTGCCCACTTTGTCGGCTCGCGGGGCTGTCGTGCGTCCTGGAGCATTCTAGGGCCCCTCATGTGCAGTTTTACATGTGCAGTTTTAAAGATCGCGGCCGTCTTTCGCACGCGCGGCCGTGCCCAAGGTCGCCCGTCAACGGGGTCGTCATACCGCCGTCGCGTGCGTGCGTTGCGGGGCGCGATTAAACCGCTGCGCTGTCTAGATGATCGTTGCGTCGCGGCTAACGACGCTGAAACGGTGCTGTCCGGACAGGACGATCGATCGTGCCTGGCGGCAGCTCGTCGAGTGCCTGGGCAAAGGCTCGAAGGGAACTCGGCGGCCGATAGGTATCCTTGGACGATGACGATTACACTGCCGCCGGCCCTCGCTGTGTTCCGCCGTCAGGACTGGCCCGTATCGCTCGGAGCTCGACCTGCTGCATCAAGCAATTCAGCTGCTATCCGACCGCGACCTACGGGCACTCGTGCAAGAGGGAATCGACTCGGGCGAAGCCGGAGGGTGGATAGACGGTGAGACCCGTCCACGCGGAGGTCGAGGGGATGATTGCCGTTGCGGCGGCCGAAGCGAAAGCCAAGCCCGGGCGACAAATATCCAACGAGGACCTCCTAGACTGGGTCCAAGATGGTCTCGATTATCTCGATTTGGGTGACGTTGAGTATGCCCGCGAGGTATTGGTCGGCCTTCGCGACCGGTTGAAATTGATCGTTGCAAACCAAAAATAAAGGCACCAGATCGCCGAAAGGCTCCGCACTATGTGACTGCATTACGCGTATAGCAGTTAGAGGTCGATGCTGATTTGCGCGTGCTTCGAGCGAGACTTTCACGATTTTTCCGCCACCCCGCCGTTCGAGGGGACGCCGAGGTCAACTTTTGTCGCCGATCATTATGCCGGTAACAAAATCAGACTCGCCGGAGCGATGGACGCGATACAGCGCGACCATTCGGTTTGCTCCGTCGCCGTGTTCGATTAAAACGCTGCCGTCCATGCCTTCGGGAATCGACAC
>PLAE01000190.1 GCA_003134035.1 Candidatus Velthaea versatilis | reverse complement strand
TCGCGGCTCGCTCAAAGGCATCCCTGAAGTTCCGGAACTTTGGCAGCGTGTTTTCACGGTGGCCGCCGACGTGACGGTCGACCAGCATATCGACATGCTGGCCGCATTTCAGAAACACACATGCAATGCGGTTTCGAAAACCGTGAACGCGCCCAACGATGATACGCGTGAAAACGTCGCGCGTTCGATCTTCCGTGCATACGAATCGGGCTGCAAGGGGTTTACGTATTACCGCGACGGTTCGCGGACCGAGCAGGTCGTCACATTCTCGAAGGATGCCGACATCTCGGGCGTCAACCGCGATGCGGACGGGAAGCAGCCCGAGACCGCCGTCACCGCCGCCGAGGCGATCGTCAAGGAAGCAACGGCAGCCGACCCCCTCGAAGCTTTGCTCGCGCGCGCAAAGACGCTCCTCGGAGACCGATAATCGTGGATGAATCAGTCGTCAAAGATGCCCTCGCCGGGCTCATCGCTCGAATCGAGACGCTCGAAGCGGAAAATGCCAGGCTGACGGCACTCAATGCCGAGTGCGGTTCGACGGTGCGTAAGCTCGTGGAGCGCGTTGAAAATCTGCAGGCAGTGAACGCCGAACTCAAGGTCAAGGCACATCCCACCGCGGTCAAGGCGCCGGCAAGCTACCGTAAACGGCCCGCCGTCCTGCGCGGCCGGACCGTGCAATCGAACGTCGGCTGCGGACCCTTGTATATCACGCTCAACGAGGACGAGACCGGCAAGCCCTTCGAGGTGTTCTTCAAACTCGGCAAGTCGGGCTCGTGCCAACAGAGCTATCTCGAGGCGCTCGGCGTCGCGATGTCGGTCGGTCTGCGCTACGGCGCCGATCCGCAGAAGTTCATCGACAAATTCGAGGGCATGCGCTGCCCGAATCCCAAGATGCGCAACGCCGAAGGGCCGACGACGCTTTCCTGCGCCGATGGCATCTCGCAGGGTCTCGCGAAAGCGCTTGCTCTTTCGCTTCCCGGCACCGATCCGCAAGTCGCGCACGAAGCCGGCGTCGTCGCGGTCGCTGAACCGCGGTTCCCGTATCCGGTCGAAGATCGCATCGAAAGCGATCTCAATGCCAAGTCGATCGATCTCATCGGTCATACCGGCCTGTCGAACGGACGCGCGCAAACCAACGGTCACGCCGCGAACGGCGACGGCGCGATCAACGTACAGCGCGCGATGCAAACGGGCGTCGGGATGTGTCCCAAGTGCAGTGGCCCGCTCATCAGTCAAGGCGGCTGTATCCAGTGCCTCCAGCAATGCGGCTACGTCGGGAAATGTTCGTAAAACCCCAGTCATTTTATTTCATTTTCATAGTCGATCTGGAGTAAAACATACAAGAAGCAGACGATATAGCGAGGGCACTCAGTAGTCTTCCGGTCGGAGGATTGTCTCGGGGATAGGACCTGAGGCCGAACCCTCGTCTACTGGCGGAAATTCAGAGGGGACCATTGGAGGTGTGCGCGCGGAATCTTTGGACGCGACCAAGCGGTACCGGCGCGCTGTCATCGCGATGTCTCGCCGCGCACCAACTTTGGGACGTTCATGAAGCATACAAGGTGGCCAGGGCCCGACCAAGAGCCGAGGTTGAAACCTCCGCGGCGAGATCCCCTCGGTCGGGCCCTTTTCGCCTAAGGCTAATTGCGATGGCACCCGCCGTGCTCATTCAGAGTGACTCTACGTATGCCGCAACGTCTCGGACGTCTTGCTCGCTAAGAACGGCCGGATAGAGCTTCGGCATCGGCGGCAACGGATTCTTGATCCAGGCGATCGCGGCCGTGGTGTTCTTGCGCGCTCGTTCTCCGTGTAGGGCTGGGCCCACGCCGCCTTGTGCGCTTGCACCGTGGCAAGCGGCGCAGTTTGCCGTATAGACCTGGCGGCCATGGGCCGGATCTCCGCCGCCCGAAGTGGCGATCTGCGCGGCAGACGACGGCGAGGCGTCCGGTGCGGCGACAACTGCCGTCGTTTGCGATGTCGCAGCGAGCTTGGGCGATGTCGCAGGCGGCAAAGAGGCGAGATACGCGGCAATGTCCGCGATGTTCCTGTCTGTCACGGCGTCGGCATTAAACGCCGGCATACCGCCATATCCGCCGACGCCTCCCCGCACGATCGCATGGAGTCCGGGGACGGTCCAATTGATTCCGGCGATGTATGGGCCAATGAAGCCCTGCGCCCCGCTGCCATGGCAAATCGAGCAGTATTGCCTGAACGTCTGCTTGCCGGCAAAGGCGTCACCGCTAAGGGGCGACGCGGCTGGTAAGGGTACCGCACTTGACGTGCCGTTACTCGTTCGTATGACTGCAAAGAAAACGGCAACGAGGAAGCTCAGATGAACTCGGCCGCGATGTTTCATCATTTTAGGCGCGTCCATAACGGCGGCGAGAACCACATTTTTAGGGCGATCGTCGGCCGCTCGTTCTGCGCCACGTAGAACGCGGTGTATAGGCGCGTGTACGGATTGAAGGCGTACGAGAAGCCCGGACCCACGCCGGTTGCCGGGCCGGTCGGTTGGACACGACCGGTAAAGCCGATTTCGCTCAGGGCTTCGTTCGTGTGATAGTAAGTAAGATTGAGCATCCCGTGATCGTGCAAGACCATTTGTGAAACGGATCCGATCATCCAACTGCTCGCAGTCGAACCGATCGGCTGCAGCGGGACTGACGTTACCGTCGATGGAATGTAACCGGGATTGCTGTCGCGAGCGGCCGCGTATTCAAAACGAAAGCCCGGCGAGCCCGGCCGTGGGTCTTTCTGGATGTACGGAGCAACGACCGAATAGTGATCGATGTGCAAGCCCGCCGCCAGGCCTGGGCTGCTAAACCCGAGCGAGCCGGATTCGCCAAAAACCCCAAGCTCATAGGGTTTTGCGGGGTCGGCATACGCGAGCTTCCATTGCACCGATCTGTCCGCCGTCGCCGAAAAATCATACGCGTCACCGAACGAGCTCGCACCCGTCGCGTTTCCCAGGTACGCCACCTCTGCGACCGTCTTGCCTTCAACGTAATTAAATTTGGTACCCCATCGGCCGCTATCGTAATCGCTTGCGTAATCGTGGACGCCGACGGCAACGTCGGGGACACTACCCTGACCGGCATCGTTGACGTCGCCCAAGACGAAGGCGCTGAACTCATCGAGATTGAGTTCTGCCAACTTGCCGATGAAGAGATGACCGTGATGATTGAGAAATTTGTGATAGGCGATCCACACTTGATCGAGCACGCCGGCGTGCCCGCCGGCGGTGAGTAATTGCTCGACCTTGTACGTTTCGTCGGGACCGAAGAAGCCGTTCGCTTGAACCACCGTGGTGTTTCCGGGGCCGGTGATGCGATCGAAACGCGGCGGTTGGCCGCCTTGATGCGTGTACGCCGTCCCCAGATCGAAGACAAATAGCGGCACGGCGTGGGCGAGCGTCTTGCGATCCATCGCGGCATAGCCGGTCCGCTGGATATACCGTCCAAATGCATTGAGCACCGGCATTTGCGTGTGGCAGACCGTGCAACTCAGCCCGTAGGCCTGGGCGAAGACCGGCGTCGCCAGCGCGCGGTCGCGACCAACGCACAGCACCAGCACGGACATCAAAACGATGCCCAGCGCGCCAAGGCTCGCCAACCGATACTTAAACGCCGCGCTTCCGCGGCCCGAGTATGTCCGCGGCTTCCGAAGCGAACGCGACGAATGTTTCTGTGGCGGTTTTTCGGCGAGAGAGCATCGTTGTGAGGTTTTGCGGCCATCGGAAGCTATCGTCCGTGCGGACATGACGATGTCTTCCGACCGAAGGAAGTGGTGCTTCAATCTCGCGTCCTTTTCCTTAGAGAAGCGATGCTCCGGCTCCCGAGCTGATCGCTAGACGAAGCGCGCGATCTCATCGGCGCGTAAGCGCGGCAGGCGTGGAAATAATTTCGTGTCGTCGCCGTAACCCAGATTGATGAGGTATTGCGACGCCCATCGGCCATCCGGAAAAAACGCGGCATCGGCGCTGGTGCGGTCGAACCCGGCCATCGGTCCGGCATCGAGTCCCAGCGCTCGGGCGGCGACGATGAAATAGCCCATTTGCAAGAGCGCATTGTCCCAGGCGTGCGCGCGGCGTACCGCCGGTTCCATCCCGGCGTACAGACCCCCGAACATTTGCGCGCGTTCGGGAAACGTTCGTGGAAAGAGGTCGTAGAAGTGCAGGTCGGTGGCGATGATCGCGGTGACCGGCGCAGCCATCGTTTTCTCGAGGTTGCCCGGGCTCAAGGCCGGTCGTAGGCGTTCCTTCGCCGCGGGCGACTCGACGAAGACGATGCGCATCGGCAGGCCGTTCGCGCTCGTTGGACCGGTCAAGGCGAGTTCGACCGCCTCGGAAAGCAGCTCGTGCGGGACCGGCTCGTTGAGAAAACCGTTCGCTGTGCGCGCCTCGAAAAAGATCGATGCGAGCGCGTTTGCATCGACGCGGCGCTGGGCTTTGCGCTGGACGATTTCGTCGTTGGTGAGCTGGGCCGGCATTGCGTCGTCGGGCGACGTGAAAGTACCCAATTTGTCGGTCTCGATCGTCATTGAATTTCCAGCAGGTACACTGCGTAATTTCATGTGCGTAATTTAGTGATTAAATCAGCCAACGCCACGGCGTGTGCGCGCAACGCGGACTCAGGCAGCGGCGGCATCTGTATCCGCGCGGCTTGAACGTCGAGAGGTCAAGCGCACGCTAGCGGACACAGGCCACGTCGCCGGCCCTGGCAACGCTCCATTCGAGGGTCTCTTCTCTCGCGGCCGACCATTGCTCGGCAGCGATGCGCAGGGGTCGAGGGTCACAGAGCTTATTGGTAATAAGTGACTTACTATTCGTGTACCGACAATACGCATTTGGTTACAACTTGTCAAGTAGGTTACTCATGGTAAGATCGAGGCCATGGATCCGGAACTTGCGAGGCTTTGCCCGCGCTACCACTACGCGATCGAGCTGATCGGCCGCCGCTGGACCGGGGCGCTCCTTATGCTGCTCGTCCAGCGCGAATCGACGCGCTATGCCGAATTGCTCGCCGCCGTCCCGGGAATTTCGGACCGGCTCCTGAGCGAACGACTGCGCGAACTCGAGCACGAGGGCATCGTCGACCGGATCGTCGAGCCAGGCCCACCGGTGCGGGTGAGCTACCGGCTCACCGCTGCCGGACGGGACTTGCAGCCGACGATCCTCGCGCTAGCACAGTGGGCCGACCGTTGGATTCCGAGCGAGCACGCGAACGCGAAGGTCAGCTGAACTCGGCGATTCGATCGGTCAGGCGATTCGAACGGTCACCAGATAGCCGGGGCGAAATCCAGGAGTAAGGGCAACGCCGATAGAGCGACGCGCGAGCTCTCCAGTTCAACGGTAGCGTGCGACCGCCTCGCGTAGGGCCGGGGGAGTTCCAACACAGATCGCGCCAAGAACCGGCACACCGTGAAGACGCGAGGCCTCGTATCAAGTCCGGTTCCTTCGCACCCGAATTTCGTCCGACGAATTCATCCCGGTTGGAATATCCGGGTATTACCGGTACCGTTCATGTGATGTACTTGGAAGGAACGAGTTTGCGATAAAATAAGGTTTTAGCCACCCAAAGCGCGAGTTCCGGCGGGGACTCGCCTTTTTTTATTTAGATGTACAAGAGATTCTTAAGCGGCAGTACGTCTGCATTGATCAAGGGCATTTCGGAAGCAGAAACTTGGCGCGAGAATATACCTTCCTTTCTGATGATATTGCCGGCGCAAGGGACCTGAGGGCGATCGTATCCGGGAACAGCGAGCGAGGTATCACTCCCGTAGTTGCGGCGCGAGCCAATCGTAAGCGTACAATCAAGACTCATGCCGACCGCTATCGTGGCCGTACTGTCATCGAGCTGCTGCCCGAGCGAACTCGAACTTCGGCACCGCGTCGCAGCCGAGCTTCTCCCGTGACGCCGCAGACGAAGACGAGATCGGTTCGTGGCTTGCCATAGCCGAGCACGAAAGCGTGTCAAAACGACGAGACCAAGTTCAGCGAGTACACGCGGCGACCGATAACTCATACGGAGCTCTCCTGATTGAGCGCCATGGACGTCTTCGCGTTCTTCGGCATCCTCGCGTTTTGTAGTAGGTTCGTAATGTTGACCATTTGGCGGAATTGTAATCTCGGCGTGAAGTTGCGGGCCGCTTTTGTCCTGGTGATGGTGATCTTCGGCGCCGCCCTCGGGGGCGTGCTGGTGCAAAATGCCAAGGTGCAGGTGCTTGTGACTCGGCTGAGCACAACGATCGTCCCGGCTCGGGCAATGGCGAATCGGCTCGCGATTTACATTACGACCGCCGACGACGCCGGCGCTTACTATGTTGCCGAGCATCGACCCGCCCAGGGAGCACTCCGGCTAGCGTCGTACCGGCAAGCCGTCGTCGACTTCAAGACAACGCTCGCGCAGGCCGAACAATTGGCGGATAACGACGTTCAGCGAGCGCTCATCGCGGACATTCACGCCGTCGCGGATGGCCCGAAAGGCTACTTCGCGGGGAACGAGGACGCGATCGCATTGCGGGCCGCCGGCAAGTTCGAGGCCGCCACGAAATCGTATTTCAATGAGCCTCCGGATGAGATCGTGGCGGCGGCGAACAGGTATCGGGACGACACCCGCGCCCAATCGGACGCGAGCATCGCAGAGATTCAGAGCCTCCAGGCGTCTTCCAAGACCTTGGGAATAGCACTTGGCTGCTTCGCGGCGTTGCTCGGCATCCTGGTCGCCACGTTGATCTCACGCAGCATCTCGGGAGCCGTTCGCGCCACGACCCTCGCGATCAGCGGCATCGTCACCGAAGACATCGCCGCCCTCGCCCTCGCGCTAGGGCGGCTGTCCGGCGGCGATCTAACCGCGCGCTTTGCTTCCACGCGGACCCCCTTGAACGTGAACGGCACGGACGAGATCGGCGAACTCGTGCGGACCTACAACACCCTGGCCGCCGCGCTTACCGAAATCGCCCAGCGCTACACCGCAGCGACGCGCAAGCTCAGCGGACTCATCTCTATCGTGGCCGTGACCAGCAAGTCGTTGGCGGATTCGTCGAGTGAAGCGTCGGCGGCGGCAACCCAATCAGCAAAGACCGTCGGCCAAATCGCCGATGCGATCGATGTTGTCGCCACGGGCACGACCGATCAAGCCAGTAAAATAGCCGATACCGCGACGGCCATCGAAGAGTTGAGCCGGACGGCCGAGCAGATCGCTCACGTCGCGACCAATCAAGCCGAAACGATCGCTGCAACGACGGCCGCGCTGCAAAAACTCGACACCGGAATCGGCGCCCTCTCTTCGCAGGGCGCGATGCTCACGACGGCGGCCCGCGAAGCGTCCTCCGAAACCCTCGCCGGGAATGCCGCCGTCGAGGAAACCGCGGGCACGATTTCCCAACTCAAGGCGGTCTCAACCGCCGCCGCGGGCGCGATGTCGAGCCTTGAAGAGCGCTCTTCGCAAGTCGAAGAGATCGTCGACACCATCGAAGACATCGCAGATCAAACGAACCTGCTGGCCCTCAACGCCGCAATCGAAGCGGCTCGCGCCGGTGAACACGGACGGGGCTTCGCGGTTGTGGCCGATGAGGTCCGCAAGCTGGCCGAACGCAGTTCGACGGCGACCAAAGAGATATCCAAGATTCTGGGCGGCATCAAACGCGAGACCGTCGCGGCCGCCGACGCGATGCGCTCATCGGCGGATTCCATGGAATCCGGCATTACCGTATCGCAGCGCGCTTCGCGCGCGCTCGAAAGCGTCGGCCGCGCGATCGGAACGACGACGACCGTGGCGGAAACGCTCGCCGGCCAAGCGCACGAGATGCAAGATGCCTCGACGCGCGTGACGGAAAGCATGTTCAGCGCGTCGGCGGCGGTCGAAGAAAACGCGGCGGCCGCGGCTGAGATGCGCAACACGACCGATCACGTTACGAGCATCATCGTGCCGATCGCAGCAACGGCCTCGGCCAACGCGCAAACCGCCAAGAGCGTCGCCATCTCGACCCAGCAGCTTGCTGCGGGAATCGGCGAAATCGAAGAAACCGCACGCACCTTGCAAGACAAAGCAGCCGATCTCGATGCGCTCATCAAGCAATTTACCGTCGACGACGCGATCCAAGTTCGCAAGTATCTGCGGCTCGACATCCAGCTCGAGACCAAATATGCCCTCGCCGGCAAAGCCGTGGCAAAAGGCCGCACGCGTGATATCGGCGGCGGCGGGATCTGCTTTGAGAGCGATCAGCCGCTGGCCGCCGCGACGCCCTTGACGGTGTGGTTCCAACTGCCGAACAAAATCGCGGTCGAGGCCGCGGGCCGAATCGTGGGCAGCCACTTCGATGAAGGAGCGCACGTCCACGTCCACCATGTGTCCTTTTCGCAGGCCGACAAAGACAACGCCATCTCGTCGTACATCATCGACGCGCGGCGGCGCGCCCTCACCGCGCACGGCCCGGGGCCGGTGTCGGGGCCGCGCTACGAAGACATCAAGGTGATGGGCTGACGAATCGACCGAGGACGCAGCATCCTGACCGGCTGACGAAAGTCAGCAGGTCGGCGTGAGCATCCTCGGCGATAACGCAACATGCGTTTTGCATTCACTTTGAAACGTGCCCGCCGCAGCCTCACGACGCTCGCAGCGGCGGCTCTCTTCGCAGCGGCCGCGGAACGATCGATGAGCGTGATGAGCAGCGCCCTCGCGACGCTGCCGCCGAGTTGACGCTGTCTTCAGGGTGGGGAGCACGTCAACTGATCGCACTCGCCGCCGCGGGCGCGATGTTCTGCACCGCGCCGCCGGCGTGGGCCGGCGACGAGCTTCCACAGCTCGAGGCCGACGCACTCGACGGCACGCACGTCACGTTGCCCGGCGCGGCGGGCGACAAGCCGTTCATTCTCGTGGTCGCGTACGACCGTTCCGCGAAGGACGCGACGCAGCAGTGGGCTCACGAATTGCTCAAGGCGGTCGGTGCCAGGGCCACGATCTATGCCGTCATCGATGCCGCGGGCGCCCCGGGGTTCGTGCACGGCTTGATCACCTCGGACGTCGCCAAATCCGCTCCGGCGGCGCAGCCGCAGCATCGCTCGAACATCCTCATCACGTTCGACCGGGCCGGCTGGCCGGGACTCGCGCCTGCCGGAGACAAACACGATCCGGCCATCGTCGTCGTCGACGGTTCACACCACGTCGTCCTCGCCAAGCGCGAACCGTTCGGCAACGATGCGTTGGCGGAGGCGCTCAAGGCTATTTGAGATAGCGGGCAACGTTCGCATTGTGCTCGGCGAGCGTATGCGCGAACGCGTGATGGCCGTCACCTTTGTAAACGTAATACAGATAATCCGACGCGCGCGGCGCGAAGGCGGCGTCGAGCGACGGTTTGCCGGGATTCGCGATCGGCGTCGGCGGCAGCCCCGCGTACCGATACGTGTTGTACGGCGAGTCGATCGCCAAGTCGGCGCGCGTGATCACCGAGTGGTGCTCGCGAAAGATGTATTCGATCGTCGCGTCGACCTCCAGCGGCATGCCCAGCCGCAGCCGATTATAGTACACGCCGGCCATCAGCGCGCGTTCGTCGTCGGCTTTCGCTTCGCGTTCGACCAGCGACGCCAGCGTGACGATTTCGGGAATCGTGCGGCCCAAGGCGCGCGCCCGCGCGTCGGCGTCGGGCGGGAGCTCCTTGCGAAACTCGTCGGTCATGAGTTTCGCGGCGGCGGCCGGCGTCAGGTCGAGCGGCATGAGATAGGTGCTCGGAAACAGATAGCCCTCCAGACTCGGCGTCCGGCGGCCGTCGATGTCGATGCTGTCGTGCAGAAACGCCGTGTCGTATGCCCGCGCGGGGCCGAGCTTGCGATCGGCCAGGGTCGCAGCGATCTCGCGCGCGGTGAAGCCTTCGGGTATGGTTACCCAGACTGCGGTCTGCTGCACGCCGGCGACGAGCGCGCGCAAAATTTCGTCGCTGGTCTGGTGCGGCGCGAACGCGTACTCGCCGGCCTTGACGTCGTCACCGTTACCACGCATCCGCGCCAAAATGCGAAAGGCGATCGGCTGCGCCAGCACGCCGCGATCGCGCAGCACGCCGATGACCTCGTTGAAGCTCGACCCGCGCGGGATGATCACCTGCGTCGCGGCGGCGGGCAAGGTTCGATCGCCGTAGACCGCGTTGCGAAACCACAACGCCGACGCCGTGACGATGACCGCCACCGTCACGAGAATCGCAACCGACGTATCGAACAGCGCCCGGCGCAGCTTCTTCATCCGTTGCGCCGGCGCCGCAGGTAGGTGTCCAAAATCATCGCCGCGGCAAGCTTGTCGACGACGGTCCGACGTTTCTTGCGCGACACGTCGGCGGCGATCAGCGATTTCTGGACGGCGGCGGTGGTCAGCCGCTCGTCGACGAGCTCGATCGTGCCGTCGAACGCCCGCGCTAGATGCACCACGAACGCGTCGATCGATTTCGCCGCGATGCCGCGCTCGCCGGCGAGCGTGAGCGGATCGCCGACCACGATCGTCCGGGCCGAGCGCTCGCGTGCGAGCGCGACGATCCGTTCGGTGTCGGCGCGCACATTCGTGCGCTCGATCGTGTCATACGGCAGCGCCATCGTGCCGACGCTCACGGCAATGCCGATGCGACGCTCGCCGACGTCGAGCGCGATGATGTTCTCGTCCATGGCGCCTACGCGGGAAACGTGTCGAGCAAGGCGCGCGCCTTGGGCCGTTTGCCCAGGTGCCACGTCACCAGTTCGTCGATCGCGCGCGCCGTCCGCGGCGTCGCCGTCACCGCCGCCCGCACCGGACCGCCGCGCTCGGCGCCGACGGCGCGGAAATTCGCCACGTCGTCCGAGCGCAAGTGGTTGACGTCGCCGCGCCCGCCGCCGCAGCGCTCGCAGGCCAGGCCGCCGGAATCGACGTCGAGCCAGGCCCCATGCTCGTTGAACGCGCCGCTGCAGCGCACGCACGCATCAGCGGGCGGCGCCAAGCCGAGTGCCGCCAGCAGGCGCAGCTCGAAGCGCGGAACGAGCGACGCGGGTTCGGCGCTGGCCGCGAGCGCCGCCGTCGCTGCGCCGAGCAGTTCGTAGACTTCCGGCAGCGCCAAGTCCAACTCGCAAAACGCATCGACGATCTCGGCCAGCAGCGATGCGGCGGCGAACGTGCCGGGCTGCACGAGAGCGTGCCAGTGGCTGCGGACCATCTGCACGCCGGTGATGACGTCCAGATTGCGCCCGCGGTGCAGCGAGACGCGCACCTCGGAGAGGAATTGGAGCTGACCGCCCGCTGCGCTGCGCGGCCGCCGGACACCCTTGCCGACGGCATCGAGCTTCCCGCGCTCGACCGAAAAGAGCGTAAAGATGCGGTCGGCCTCGCCCAGATTGCGCGAACGCAGAACGATCGCGTCGGTGGTGTAGCTGCGCTGGGTCAGCGCGCTTCTCGCTGCGCCGGCGCGGCGCCGTTGGACGCGGCGGCGAGGTCACCGCCGCCGAAGGCTTCGGGCAGCAACGCACTGAGCGGGACGATCCGCAGGTGGTCGCCGTCCGGCAGAATGACCTGCATCGCCGGGCCAAACTCGTGCAGCACTTGGCGGCACGCGCCGCACGGCATCGCACGCAGGCCGTCGGGGCCGGTGACGGCGACCGCCGCGAAGCGCCGTTCCCCGTGGCTGACCGCATTGTAGATTGCGACGCGCTCGGCGCACATCGAGAGCCCGTACGACGCGTTCTCGACGTTTTCGCCGGTGAAGACTCGGCCCTCCGGCGTTACGAGCGCGGCGCCGACGCTGAAACCCGAGTAGGGCGCGTACGCCAGCGCGCGCGCCGTCACGGCGGCGGCCAAGAGATCAGCCGGTTCGAACGTCATCCGCGACTTCTTCGACCTCGCCCGGCGGATGCGCTTTCCCGTTGGTGAGCACGCGAACGGCGAGGATCCGGCGGCCGCGCGTCCGGTCGACGCGCAGCTTCACGCCGGTGCCAGCTTCGATTTCTTCGCCCTCACGGGGCAGGCGCCCGAACAGCCCGACGGTATAACCGCCGATCGTCTCGAATTCTTCGTGCGGCAGGTCAATGCCCAACTCGGCGTTGACGTCCTCGATGTTGGTCCCCGCTTCGACGATCGATTCGTCGTCGGCGATCTTGCGGATCGCTTCTTCTTCGCCTTCGTCGTGCTCGTCGCGGATCTCGCCCACGATCTCCTCGAGCAGGTCTTCCATCGTCACCAGACCCGCCGTTCCGCCGTACTCATCGAGCACGATCGCGAGCGAGAATTTACTGCGCTGCATCTCGCGCAAGAGCTCGGAGATGCGCTTGTTTTCCGGGACGTGGGTAACCGGACGCATGAGCGACCGCAGCGATATGCTGGCGATCGCGCCGTTCGAGAGCGCGATGAGCAGCTCGCGATCGTGCACGACGCCGATCACGTTATCGATCGTTTCGTCGTAGATCGGGAGTTTCGAGTAACCCTCGGCGATGACCAAATCAAGCGCCCGGCGCGGCGACGACGAGACCGCGACCGCCACCATATCGGGCCGCGGCGTCATCACCTCGCGCACGATCGTGTCGCCGAATTCGATGATCGAGTGGATGAGCTCGCGCTCTTCTTCCTCGAGCACGTTCTGCTCGACGCCGACGTTGACGAGCGTCTTGATGTCCTCTTCGGTCACGTACGGGCCGACGTGGGGCTGCCCGCCGAAGAGCCGCACGAGACCACTGGAGGCCTTCAGGAACGCCCAGGTCAGCGGCGCGAGCAGCCACATCGCCAGGCGCAGCGGGCCGGCGATGCGCAACGCCCACACGTCGCTGTTGCCGACGGCCAGCGTCTTGGGGATGATCTCGCCGAAGACGAGGATGATGACCGTCATCATCACCGTCGACCAAATCGCGGCGTTCGGAATGTCGGCTCGGATGAACAGGTAGGTCGCGAGCGAATCGGCGGCCAGCAGCACGAAGGTGCTGCCGATCAGAATCGTCGTCAGCGTCCGGTTGCGGTCCTCGAGCAGCTTGCCGACGACCGCGGCGTTCTTGACGTGTTTCTCGGCGAGCGCGCGAATTTTAATCCGGCTGACGGAGACGATCGCCGCTTCGGCAGCCGCGAAGAAAGCGGCTGCTGCCGTCAACACGAGAAGTGCGACGACTTCAGGCGAAAGGGAGTTCATCGGATGCCCGGCGGTGCCTCGCAGCGGAACCGCGCGGGCGGCCACGGCCTAGAGGAATGCACTTCGTGC
>PLAE01000085.1 GCA_003134035.1 Candidatus Velthaea versatilis | reverse complement strand
GGCGTCGCATCGACGAGCTGGCCGGTCTTGAGATCCTGCAGATTGTCGTTGGCGATGGTCGCGACGCACAGCACGACGGCGGTGACGAACAGCGCGTACGCCACGAGCGTCGCGCCACGCGCGGCATCGCCGCCGTGCGCGAGCGCGACCAGCAGCAACGACGCGCCGAGGACGGTCAGAATCGCCAAACCCGAAACCGGACTGTTGGACGAGCCGATGAGGCCCGCCATGTAGCCGCACGCGGCCGCGACCAGAAAGCCGGCGACGACGATATAGATCAGCGTCGCGGCAACGAGCGGAACGATCGCCGAAGCCAGCGGACCGCCGACGAGAAAGCCGGCCAGCAGCGCCGCGAGCGGCACCAGACACGCGACGCTCACCAGCGCGACGAGGCCGATCGGAATGTCCGCTTCGGTGCGCGGCAGCACGGCGCCGGCGCCGCCCGCGCGGCGGCGTGACGCCGCCAGCGCCGACTGCACGCCGCGAGTGACGGGCAACGCGAGTTTGACGATCGCCCAGATCGACGCGATACCGATCGTGCCCGCACCGACGAATCGGACTTTGTGTGCCCACGCGGCGACCGCCACCACGTCAGCGGCGCCAGGCATCGGCGACAACGCCGAGAACACCGGCGTCGCGACGCCCCACGCAAGCGCGAGACCGACGACAAACGCCAGGCCGACGGAGATCCCGACGAGGTGCCCGGCGCCGACGAGCGCCAGTGACAGCGACGTGCCGATCCCGGTGGCCGCTGCCGGACCGAGCCGAACGTACCAATCGATCTCGGCGGCGAACAGCCGGGCTGCCGCGACGGCGGCAAAACCGGCCGACGCGACGGCACCCCACACGACGGCGAGCAATCCCGTCTTATTCTCCGCGATCGTCGCGGCGCTCGGCGCGATCACACCTTGCGCCGACGACACTTGGCCGGCACCGACGCGCAGAATCTCGGCGGCCGCAACGCCTTCGGGATAGGGGAGATCCGATTCGGTTACGAGCGCCCGGCGCAGCGGCACCGTGTACATCACGCCGAGGATGCCGCCGATCGCGCACACGCCGAACGATTGCCAAAACGGAAAGCCCGTCCACCAGCCGACCATGACCAGTCCCGGCAGCACGAAGATGGCCGACGACAGCGTGCCGGCCGCCGACGCGACGGTTTGCACGATGTTGTTCTCGTAAATGGTCGCGCCTTTGAACGCGCGCAGCACCGCCATCGAGATGACCGCAGCGGGAATCGAGGAGGCGAACGTCAGTCCGACTTTGAGCCCGAGGTACACATTCGCCGCAGTGAACACCAGCGTGATCGCGGCGCCCAGGATCACGCCGCGCAGGGTGAGTTCCGAGCGCCGCTCGGCCACCTTCGGCAGTTGCGCCAAACTCGCTGATGGAATCACCCGCGCGTCCTTCGCCTGACGTGGAAAGCGAGGCCTTTCGTCGAATGCCCGACCAAGCCTCAAGTCGCATCCTGCGACGCCGGTCGCAGCCAGATCGTGAAACAAGACTAAACTTGAAAGTCCAGGCTCCGAGTTGAGCGATGCTTTTTTGCGGTGGCCTTTAGTACGGATCGCTTCAGTTGTGCGCCGCAAGCCGCCCGTCGTNNAAACCCGACACAATCCTAGCCGCGGATCTCGAAAACGCAGCCTTTGGCACCCTGCGCCGCGCAGGCGATCTCCGTCGCCGCCGCGCGCGCTGACACGAGCGCGCGAAAGAGTCCCTCGAACGCCGCGGCATAGTAGACGCAGCACGCCGCGTGCCCGACCACGCCGCGGCAGATCACGCACCCGGTTAGTTCGATCCGCACCGGCGGTCCGGTCGCGAAAGCGACGCTCGCGCTCCCGGCAAACGTCCAGGTATGCCTACCGATCGCCCACAGCAGCAGCGGCGCGGACAAGCGCGGCGGCAGCAAACGCAGCGCAACCTGCGCGGGCGCCGGGATGCGGTGCGCGAGGATGTAGCGCGCCGTCTTGTAGCCCGCGTCGCGCGCCACCGCCTCGGCGTCCGCTTCGCCGAGTTGGGCCCGCAACGCGCAATACAGCAGGCTCACATCGATTTCGGGCACCATCGCCGTGGGTCGCCCGTCGCGATATGCGTCGAGTTCGGCGCAGCGCAGCAAGTGATCGGCCGCCGGCGGGCCGATGCGTTCGCGCACGGCTTCGAGGGTGCAAACGATCGCATTGGGCCCGATCCGCGCCGGCTGGGCCGACGCTAAACCCTCGGTCATCATGGAATGCCGGCCGACCCGGCCAAGTTCTCGTCGTCGAGAACGGCGGGCAGATCGTTCGGGGCGGCGCACGCGCCGATCGACGGCATCGACGTCGTCACGTTGGCCCGCCCCGCGAAGTTGACGTCCGCACCCAGCTCGGGTTTCGCCGCCTTGAGTTCGGCGATCTGCTCGCGGCTGAGCACTTTGCTCGAATCGAAGCCGAAGTCGACGTCGGTCCGGTTGCCGCGGAATTTGAGCCGTTCGAGATCGTAGAATTTCTTGGTCGCGGTGCTCTTGAGAAACGCCCGCAGACAGCCCAGCATGTACCGCCGTTTGAGCTTGTCGCCGCGGATCGCGAGATACTCGAAAAACGCTTTGTGCATATAGAAGCGCGCGTAGTTGCGCAACACGCCCTTGAGCACGTCGGCGCGTTCCATCTCGTCCGGCTTCATGATCGGCGTGACAAAATTGTACTTCGCGTAATCGCGAACTTCGACCCGGTCGCCGAGATCCTCGAAAAGTTCGGCGAACGGCCAAGGCGTGTACATATTCCAATTCGCCATGTCCGTCTTCCAATCGCGCGCGTACCGATAGGTTTCTTCGATGGTCTCTTTGGTCTCGCCCTCGAGCCCGATGATGAATTGGGCCTCGGCGACGATGCCCGCTTCGCGGATCAGCCGGATTGCCTTCTTGTTTTGCTCGATAGTCGTTTGCTTGCGGAACAGATCGAGCTTCATCTGCGCGGCCGCCTCGGTGCCGAGCGAAATGTGCAGCAGTCCCGCTTTACGGTACAGCGGGAGCAGTTCGGCATCGCGCAGGATGTCCGTCACCCGCGTGTTGATGCCCCAGTACACGGGCAGTTTGCGCGCGATGAGTTCCTCGCACAGCGCGACGAATTTTTTGCGATTGATCGTCGGCTCTTCGTCGGCGAGGATGAAGAAGCCGACATGATATGTGCGGACCAGGACTTCGATTTCGTCGACGAATTTCTTGGGATCGCGGGTGCGGTATTTGCGCCAAAACTTCCACTGCGAACAGAAACGGCACGTGAACGGGCAGCCGCGCGCGAAGTTCGGGACCGCGACGCGACAGTTGAGCGGGATGTAAATATACTTGTCCCACTTCAAGAGGCTCCAGTCCGGCGTGAGCGTGTCGAGATTCTCGATGACCGGACGCGCGGGTGTCGCAACGAGCCGATCGTCTTCGAGATAGGCGAGACCCTGGATCGCGGCGCGGTCGGCTTTATCGGTGCCCGCGGCGATCGCGCGCAGCAGTTCGACGATGATCTCTTCGCCTTCGCCGCGCACGATGTAGTCGATCCAAGGTGCTTCGGACAGGACTTGGGCATACATGAACGTCGGATGGATCCCGCCCAAAATCGTAATCGCGCCGGGCGCCGCTTCTTTGGCGATCTGCAGCGTCGTCTGCGCCTTGTAGATCATCGGCGTGATCGCCGTCGCCATGACGATATCCGGCGCTTGCGCTCGAATCGCGGCGCGCAACTCCGGATCGTCGATGTGAAACGCCATCGCATCGAGGAACTCGACGTCCTCGAAGCCGGCCGCCTTGAGTGCACCGCCGACGTACGCCGCCCAGCCCGGCGGCCAGTTGCCCGCGATCTCGGCACCGCCGGCGTGATAGTTGGGCTGGATCATCAGGATGCGCATGGACGCCCCCGGCGGTTCCCCCGCAGCGGTAAAACGAGTGCGATCAGACGAGCGCCGCCGCGGGCCGCGGTGCGATCTGCTCGTCGGTGAGATAGCACGCGGGATCCGGAGCCCACATGTCGCCGGTCGCCGCGAGCGCGCGGACGCGAAAGTTGCCGCCGCATAAATTCAGGAACCGGCACCACGCGCAACGGCCCGTGAGCAGCGGCAGCCGATTGCGCAGTTGGCCCAGGAGTTCGATGTCGGGGTCGGTCCAGATTTCGCTGAACTTGCGCGCCTTGACGTTGCCCAGCGTCGCACTCTGCCAGAACTGGTCGGGATGAATGTTGCCCTGCGGATCGATGTCGCAGATACCGACGCCCGACGAGTACCGGCCGCCGCCGTTCCAGGCCAGCGACTTGTACGCGCGCTCGGCGGCCTCGATGTTGCCTTCGGCCAGCAGCAGGAGATAGTAGAACGGCCCGTCGGTATGATTGTCGACCGTGAGGATTTCGCGCGGATCGCCGCGCTCGACGAAATCGCGCGTGCGGCGCGCGATGGTCTCGAGAGCAAGTCGGCTGTCCTCGTGCGAGAGGTCGACTTGGCCGCGCCCGCGGCCGGCCGGAACCAGATGGTAAAAGCACGCGCGGTTCACGCCCTCTTCGTCGATGAAGTCGAAGATCTCGTCGAGATCGCGCACGGTTTGCGGCGTCAGCGTGAGGCGCAAGCCGACTTTTTGACCGACGGTGCGGCAGTTGCGAATGCCCTGGACCGCGCGTTCGAACGCGCGCGGATTGCCGCGGAACTTGTTGTTGGTTTCGCCGATGCCGTCGAGTGAGATGCCGACGTAGCTAAAATCGATGTCGCGGATGCGCTGCGCGGTGCCCAGATCGATGAGCGTGCCGTTCGTCGAAAGCGTGAATTTCAGGCCGATCGAACGGCCGTATTGCGCGAGGTCGAGCGTATCGCGCCGCGTCAGCGGCTCGCCGCCGGACAGCAGCACGGCCGGAACGCCGAACTGCGCGAGATCGTCGAGCAGCGCGCGTCCTTGCTCGTGGGTGAGTTCGCCCTCGTACGCTTGCGCGTACGAGTCGGCGTAACAGTGGATGCAGGCTAAATTGCACGTGCGGGTGACGTTCCAAACCACGACGGGTTTGCGTTCGGAAGCGGCTTTGGGCGCGCCCGCGCCTTCGCCGTAGCGCAGGTCATCCTTGGGCTGTTCGAGACCGCACAGAATTTTGGTGACGTTGATCATGCCGGCACACTTTCAAGCGAAGCGAGATATTCAGGCGATTGATAGCTGCAGCACGGTTCGGAACCGAACGGATCGCCGGAGAAACCGTAGGCGCGGGCGCGCGAACCGCCGCACATGAAACGGTAATCGCACTTGCCGCACTTGCCCTCCGTCCGATCGGGGTCGCGCAACCGGATAAACGCCGGATCGTTGCGATACACGTCGAGCAGCTCTTCCTGCCGCACGTTCCCGGCGACGATCGGCAGAAAGCCGCTCGGACAGATGTCGCCGGTGTGGGATACGAAAACGAATCCCTTGCCGTCCCCGATCGCCGGAAAGCGGAAGTGATCCGCCTTCTGCGGCCGCTCCGCGAGCGGCATTGCCGACAGATGTTGGGTGACGAAACGGCGGAAATGCGGTGCTTCGGTCGTCGTGACCATGAACGGCGCGCGCAGCCAAACCGCATACAGGTCGGCGAACGCCGCCTCGAAGCCGTCGGCATCGAGACAGTCCGCCACCTGCGCGCGGCCGGTCGGCACCAGAAAGAACGCCGACCACACCGCCGCGTCGACGCGGCCCACGAGCGCGGCGATATCGTTGATGCGCGTATGATTGTGACGCGCGATCGTCGTATTGATCTGCAGGCCGATCCCCGCCGCGCGCGCGTGTCCGGCCGCCGCGATCGTTCGCTCGAAGGCACCGTTGACGCCCCTGAACGCATCGTGGGTGGCGGCATCCGGACCGTCGATGCTCAGCGACATGCGCTCGCAGCCGGCCGCCGCGAGCTTCTCGAGCGCCCCCGGCGTTAGGCGCGCGGTGCCGCTAGGCGAAACGGCGACCCGCAGGTTGCGCTTCGCCGCGTAGGCGACGATCTCGAAGAGATCGGGGCGCATGAACGGGTCGCCGCCGGTAAGGATGAAGATCGGTCCACCCAGCGCCACGACGTCATCGATGAGCTCGAACGCCTCGGCCGTCGAAAGTTCCCGTGGATCGCGCCGCGGAATCGCTTTCGCGCGGCAGTGAACGCACGCCAGAGCACAGGCCCGGGTCATCTCCCAAATAACGATGCGCGGCGCGTCGTCGTAGATTCCCATGCAAACTACGGTACACGGAGCAGTCGAAGAACGCCGGAAGAATCAGGCTTCGGTCGTGCACATGTTCTTCAACGAATCTTCACATCGATATGCGCTGTCCGCAGGCTGAGCGAGGAATTAGCCCGCGAGCGGATGACCCGTCAACGGCCGCGGGTTCGCCTGCAGGTGGCTCAAGGGGGCAACCGAGGCGCGTGTCGCGGATTGCGCACCATGCGAACCCGCACCGGAGAACATCGACAGCAGGGCCAGCAGAAGGGCGATCATCAGCGATTTACCTCAGAGCAGAGCGCAGTTCAGAACGAACGAAGATCGGTACATAGGCAAGACCTCCGCTCTCTAAATGAAATCGCGGCCGTGCCCTTTCGGTTGGCGGAACGTCAATGACGCATCCGCCGCTCGTTGTAACAGTACTCGGGCGCGGAGGACCGAAACTTTATGACCGATAGCGATTGTTTGTCGATCCGCTCAGAACGGGTAACTTCGGCGACACCAGTTGAACGCTGCGTACCACGCACGCCTGAGCTACAGACGCTTGGTGAGCACGTCGTTCATCGCGTCGATGACGTCCGGATCGAACTGCGTGCCGGCGTGACGCTGCAGTTCTTCGAGCGCGGTCGTCGGACGCATCGGCAAGCGATAGGGCCGATTCCCGATCATCGCGTTGAAAGAATCCGCCACCGCGACGATCCGCGCCGAGAGCGGGATGTGCGTCGCGCCCAAGCCGTCGGGATAACCGCGTCCGTCGAGGCGTTCGTGATGTCCGCGCACGGCGGGCGTGTGGTGCGCGAGCAGCGGAATCGCCGCGATCATCGCGCCGCCGGCTTCGGCATGCCGCCGCATCACGTTCATCTCATTTTGGGTCAGCCGGCGGGGCGCGTTGAGAATCTCGGGCGGCGTCGTCATTTTGCCGATATCGTGGATCAACCCGCAGCGCGAGACATAGATCGTTTCCGAACGCGATAGCGCCATGCGCTTACCGATGCGCGCGCACCAGACCCCGACCGCCCGCGAGTGTTCGGCCGTCAACGGATCGGACGCTTCGAGCCGAGCGACGAGTTCGCCCAGCAAGACGTCGATTTCATCGAGCGTGTCGGTGGCGACAAGTGCCGCGGACGCGCGCGGCCGGCGTGCGATCCGCTCGATCTCCTCGGCGACCGCGGTTAACTCGGCCTTGTGGCCGGCCAGCCCAAGTTCGCTAACCACGGCCATCGTCGCCGACGTTCCGGCGCATAGCAAGCGCGGTATGACCGGCATTTCAGCATACTTGTCGCAGACGCCGTCGATCCAGCCCACGAGCGTCGACCAGTCGCCGCTGGCGATCGAGTCGGCGAAGCGCTCGGCGAAAGACAACGCGGTGAGCTCGATACCGACGTTGATCTCGGGCCGGCGCACCACGCGCTGCAGCATGGCCGCGGCGACGGCATACCTCTTCGCGCGGACCGCGCCGGCGATCGCCGTGCGGTCGTCGCGCCCCTGCAGCGGCGGCGTCCAGCGACTCGGCAGCGTCTGTTTAGCCGGCATGGGCGGCGCTCGTTTGCAGCACGTCGCAGCTTTGGGCCAGCGCCACGGCATGCCGCAGGCTCGTGCAGCCCAGCTTCCGGCATAGCGCACGCGTGAGCCCTTCGACCGATCCGACGTTGTGTCCGGACACCACGGCAATCTCCGACAAATCCAAGCCTGCCGACAAGTGGACGAGGACCTCACGCTCGGCCGCGGTCAGAACAGCGAATTGCCCGCGAAACGTTTCGGGCAGCGGCAACGCTTCGATGAGCCGCGCGATGCCGCCAAAATCGCTGGCGTCGAGCTGTTCGAGGGCATCGCGCAGGTCCGAGGAGTAGCGGCCCGCCGCCCAGCGAGCGTTGACGGCGCGGATTGCGTGCAGCAACTCGCGCCGGCGCGGCGTTAAATCGGTTGAGCACTTCACCGTCGACAGGACGCGCGCCGCTCGCCGGTGACGGCCAAGCAGATCGAGCGCCAAGGCGATGTAGGCTTTGCTGAGCACGACCGATTCATCACCGGCTTGATCCTTGGATGCCAACAATGCGAGCGCCGCGCGAACGGCGACGGTCGCCTCGGCGCGCAGGCCCGCTGCGGCGGCGTAGAGTGCGATCTCGGCATAGCGCTGCGACTGACGAGTCGGCGTGATCTGCGCTTCGGCGGTCGTGGCGATGAGCCGGTACGCGCGATGAAAATCGCCCGTCCACGTTGCTCGCAAGGCCTGAGCGGGCAGCAGCATTTCGCTCGCGTAGACCGAGTAATCCACCTCGAGCGTTCGCAGCATCGCATCGAGACGAGCGCTCTCGCGCAAATTACCGCGAAAGACCTCGATCTCGAACTGCGCGAGGGTCGCGTAGATCAAGAGGTGCCGGCTGCCGGCTTTCGCGCTGCAGCTCGCGAGCACATCGAGATAGAGCTTGCCGGCCCCGACGTCGTCTTCGTAATCCATCGCGACGTTATAAAGAATGCTCAGGGCGCGCGCCGCGATATCGTAGAGATGCGACGCCAGCGCGGTTTCGAGGGCCCGGTGCGCAAAGTCTTTGGCCCGCTCGGGCTCGGTGGCGAAAAACGCGACGTAGCCGGCCTGAAAGTACACTTTCGCCCGGACCGCCGGATCGTCGACGGCGTGCAATTGGTCGAGTGCGCATTCGATCGTTTGCGCAGCCGCGGCTCGTTGCCCGTGCGTCGCGTACGCCGTCGCGAGCAGGCCGGCCAGGGACACCGCCAGCGCCAGTTCGTGGCCGCCTTCGGCGACGATCGGCACGAGCAAGTCGATCGCGTCGCGCCGATCTCGGCGGACGAGATCGGTCGCAAAACGAAAGACGATCGCACCACGCGCCTGGGGCTCAACCACGCTGATCGCGTGCCGAAACCAGGCTTCGGCGACATCGAAATTACCGTGCAGCGACTCGAAACTGGCCTTAACGGCGAGAGCGACCGGAAAGGCCGCGAAATCGGCGTCTCCCAGCGCCGCCAGCGCCCGAGAGATGCTGGCGGCTTCGCCGCGGTCCATCAACTCGAAGCCATGTTCGCTCAGCAATTGCACCAGCGGTGTCGCCGCCTGCAAATCCGTGTAAAGCCGCAGCGCATCCGGCCAGCGGCCGAGGCGCCCGCACACCACGGCCGAGGCCGCGCCGACACGCTGGTATAAGCCGCCGGCAGCGGCGCGCAGGCGGTCTTCCAAGAAGGACCGGAATTGCTTGTGATACCGATACGAACCGCCGGCTTCGGCATACAAGAAAGCGCCGCCGTCGTGCAACCGGTCGAGCATCGGTTGCGCGTCGCTCCACCCCGCCGCCTCGAGCAGTTGGGCATCGAAACATTCAAACAGACACGATTCGAGTAAGAAGCGACGTTCCGTTTCCGGACGCGCGGCCAGCGCACGCCGGGCAAAAAATTCGAACGGGTGCACGTGCTCGTCGCCGACGAACCCGGGCAAGGTCGACGGGTCGCTGAGGGCAAGCGCGATCGACGCAGGCGAGTTTCCGGTCGTGCGACACAGCGCACGGAGCGACGCGCGTGAAATCGACGCGCTGGATTGCTCGACCGCCGAGCTCAAGTCCTCGAAGGTGAGCGACAGATCGGTTTCATCGAGCGGCAAATCCATGCGCTCGTTGGCGAGCCAGCGCGCGATGGGAAAGCGATCGGGTGTTTCCGCGACGAGGATCCAGCGAATGCGCGTGTGCGCGGTTTGGTCGACGAGCTCGGTGAGCAGCGCGAACAACAGCTCATCGGTGACGCCGCGCAGGCCGTCGATCATGATCGTGAGTTCGATCGTTTCGAGATGTCCGGCCGCCCAGGTCGCAATCTTCTTGGGTGCCTCGTCGGCTCGATGGATGATGTCGGACATACCCACGAGCGATGTCAGCAGCGCCGGAACGCGATCGCCGAGGCAATTTGCGAACTCGCGCATGAAGCCGAGCCGATCGTCGTGATTGGTCGCTAATTGCAGACACCGAAACGCATGTCCGTCCGCGGAACAAAATTCGCGCACGACGGTGCTCTTGCCGAAGCCCGTCGGAGCACAGACGACCAAAATCGGAAAACTGATCGCGCGCTGCAAGCGTTGGTACACCCGCGCGCGAGCCAACGACAGCAACGCTTGCGCGCTGGGTTGGGTCACAAGAAGCGGAGACACGCGGCGCCGGAAATTCGGGCTTCGTTCACAAACTTTAGCTTAACATTTCCCGACTTGCATTGAAAGCTCGGGGCGCCGGGCCGACGTAAAGTTGACGTGCGCATGTTGCGGCCACCGCGCGCGAGGGCGCTGGCAAGTAAACAGCGCTGCCGCAAAGACCGATAGCCAGGTATCGGGTGTGAGAGGCGAGTCGTCATTTACGCGCCGTTTACCAAGGTCGATCAAAGGACGAAATGTTTCGCTTAGCATTGCTGATGACTCGGGAATGCCCGGCGCGTGCCTCCAATTCGGGCGCAACGTGCGGGGCCGTCGACGAAGTCAACCCACGAGCATGACAGCGACTGCTGCGATGGTACCGCCCGCGTCGCGCGGTACCATCGTGATCGCCGAGGACGATGTGAGCACGCGCCTGGTGCTGCAGCGGGTCCTGACGCGCGAGAATTTCCGCGTCGTCGCGGTCGAAAACGGTAAGCTCGCCTGCGAGGCTGTGCGGCGGGAACGGCCCGACGTCGTCTTGCTCGATTGGCTCATGCCCGTCATGGACGGCCGCAGCGCGGTGCACGAACTGCGCGCGCAGCCGGAAACGCGCGGCATCCCGATCGTGATGTTGACCAGCCACTCCGAGGTTAACGAGCGGATCATCGCACTCGAAGCGGGCGTGCAAGATTTTCTGAGCAAACCGTTCGACACGCGCGAGCTCGTCGCGTCGATCGAGCAGCAGCTCCGTTGGCGCGACGGCATAACCGGTGCCGCCGACGTAGCGTTTCTGGCCGAGCGCGATGCGCTGCGGGCGGCCGGCGAGCGCCGCCATCGGTTGCTGGCCGAGGCGATGCCGCACATCGTCTGGATCGCCGACGCCGATGGACGCAACGCCTATTTCAATTCCGCCTGGTATGCGTTCACCGCTTGCGCCGTCGACGGATTCGATGCCGCAGCGTGGTCCGCGGCGCTTGATCCCGACGACGTCGGAGCTGCGCTCGCCGCCTGGTCGACCGCGCTGGAAGCCGGGCTCTCCTTCGAGCTACAGTGCCGGGTGCGCCGCCACGCCGACGGGATGTACCGCTGGCACGTCGTGCGGGCAACGCCGACTCGCGACGAAACGGGCGCGATCGCCGAATGGGTCGGCTCGTGTCTCGATATTCACGACTACAAAGTCGCAAGCGAAACGCGCGCGATTCTCGATGCGATGGGGAACATCATCGCGATCCGCACCGCCGACGGCTTTATCGACTACGCAAGTCCCTTTTGGAGCGAGTATACGGGTTCGAGCGTGGGCTCAGCCTTGGGGTTCGGCTGGCGCGACTTCGTGCATCCCAGCGACTTGGCCGTCGTCGACGCCAGCCGCGCGGCGTTCACCGAGGGCGTGGCGCGCTCGGAGCAGTTCGAGATGCGGCTGCGCGGACGGGATGGGGTTTATCGCTGGTTTTTGTCGCAGACGACGATGCTGCCCAGTGCCCCCGACGCACCGCCCCGTTGGCTCGACACGGCAACCGGCATCCACGATCTGAAGTCTACCCAGGCCGCGCTCGCGCAAAGTGAAGCCCGCTACCGAGCGCTATCCGACTCGATGCCGCAACTCGTCTGGGTGACCGGTCCCGACGGCTCGATCGAGTACGTCAATCGCCGCTGGTCCGAGTTCAGCGGATCCGATGTCGCGGCGGCGTGCACAGCGGGCACCGCCGCGGTCGTGCACCCCGAGGACCAAGCCGCGCTCGGCGAAATGCGCGAGTGCGCCCCGGACGCCGGGTTCGTCTGCGAAGCGCGCTTTCGGCGTCGCGACGGCGTGTATCGCTGGCATGCCGTTCAGGCCGTGCCCTTCGACGAATCCGCCGGCGAGGCGCTCAAGTGGATCGGCACTGCGACGGACATCGAAGACAGCAAAGTTGCAGCCGAACTCCTGGCCGCCGCCGCCGCGAGACTCGAACATCTGGCGCATCACGACCCGATGACGAATTTGCCGAACCGCACGCTGCTGGCCGAGCGGCTGACCCATGCGATCGCGGTGGCGAAGCGCGCCCAGACCGAAGTCATCGTCCTCTATCTCGATCTCGACCGCTTCAAACTCATCAACGACACCCGCGGCCATGCGGCCGGCGACCGCGTTCTGGCCGTCACCGGCGAACGCATCGCGGACGCGCTGCGCGCCGGAGACACGGCCAGCCGCGTCGGCGGCGATGAGTTCGTGCTAGTTTGCGCGACCGCGCACGCCGGCATCGAGGCCGCCCGCATCGCGGCGCGGCTGCTGCATGCCATCGGTCAGCCGATCGCGCTCGACGACGACTCGGTCAGTGTCGGGGCGAGCATTGGGATCAGCATGTATCCGGCCGACGGCACGACCGGAGAGGAGCTCATCCGCAAGGCCGACAGCGCGATGTACGCCGCCAAACAGAGCGGACGCAATCTGTTCCGCATCTTTCGCGCCGACGCGCACAGCTCGATCATCGCCGCGCTGGACTTCGAGGCCGAACTGCAGACGGCGCTGACGCGCAACGAGATCGTCGTGCACTACCAGCCCATCCTGAGTTTGCACACCAACCGGCTGATCGGCGCCGAAGCGCTGGTGCGCTGGCAGCATCCGCGCCGCGGTCTCTTGCCGCCCGCCGAATTTCTGCCCTTCGCCGACGCGCATCGCCTCTTCGCCGAGATCGGCGCGATCGTCTTGGATGCCGTGTGCGCGCGGATCGCCGCGCTCGGTCCCAACGTACACGAGGATTTTCGAATTTCGATGAATGTGTCGGCACGTCAACTCGTGCAGCCCGGCTGGGTCGAGCAGATCGCCGCCGCTCTACAGGCTCACGGCGCGAACCCGCGCCGGCTGCAAATCGAATTAGCCGAAAGTATCGTGATGGCCGAACCCACCTCGATCGGCGCGATTCTGGACGGACTGCGCGCGCTGGGCGTCTCGTTGTCGATCGACGACTTCGGCACCGGCCTCAGTTCGCTCAACGCGATCAAAAATTTTCCGCTGCACACGCTGAAGATCGATCGGTCGTTCGTGGCCGGCATCGCCACGAACGTCAGCGATCAAGCTGTCGCTAAAGCGATTATAACGCTAGCGCACAGCTTGGGACTCAACGTCATCGCGGCGGGCGTCGAAACCAAGGCGCAAGCCGACGCGCTGCGCGGCTTCGGCTCCGACGCCTTCCAAGGTTTTCTCGCGAGCCGAGCGATGACCGAGGAGCACTTCGCCGAGTTTTTGCGCCTCCACGCGGCGTACGAATTTCACGCCGGCTGAGTTGCCAGCCGGAAAGGCGAGCCGGGTGCGCCCCAAGCGCGCCGAGCGCACCAGTCCGTGAGCAAACCCGAACCGTCTCCCTACCCGATGACAATATCTCCGATGCGACGTCGTCTACGAACTGCGTCGAATCCGTTGCGTTCAGCCTTCGGCCGAGCCGCCCGTCGTCGTGTGTCGGGTAAACCCGACACACTCCTAGGCTAGAAGAGGTTCCAAAGGTACTGGTTATAGACTTCGTGGTGGTATTGCACTTCTTCCGGTTTAACGAATGTGCCGAGGAGGCGCGGGCAACGGTCGGCGCTGCCTTGTTTGAGGTCGGCATAGCGGCCTTTGACGTCCTCGCCGAGCAGCGTCGTGGTCCAGTCAGATTTGCGGAAATACTCGAGCGCGTCGTAGACGTTGTCGGGCAGGTACTTATCGGCTTGACGCAGGTTGGGCTCGGAGCTGATCGAGCCCTCGAGGCCCGTCTTGAACACCGAAAGCAGCACCATGTAGGGGTTCGCATCCGGTCCGACCGAGCGCACTTCGACGCGTGCGCTCTTCTCGTTGCCGATCGGAACGCGGACCATCGAACCGCGGTCAACGGCCGACGCCTTGATTTGATTAGGCGCCTCGAAGTGCGGATCGAGCCGGCGGTACGCGTTGACGCTGGCGTTGAAAATCAAGCACGTGTCTAGCCCGCGCGTGAGAATGCGGTCGATGAACTGCCAGCCGAACTCACTAAGCTTCTCTTCGCCCTGTGCATCCCAGAAGATATTCTTGCCGTCCTTGGTAACGGAGACGTTCGTATGCATGCCGCTGCCGTTCACGCCGACGACGGGCTTGGGCAGGAACGAGGCGGTCAAGCCCATGTTGGTCGCGACCTGACGGCAAATCAGCTTGTAAAGCTGAATCGTATCGGCTCCCGCGGTTACCTCGCCGTAATTGTAGTTGATCTCGAATTGCGACGGAGCGACTTCGGGATGATCCTTCTCGTTCTCGAAACCCATCGCGCGCTGGACTTCGGCGACGGTATCGATGAACGTGCGCAGCGGATCGCCGGGCAGGGAATGATAGTACCCGCCGGTGTTGACGTAATCGAATTTGTGCGTTTCGTAGAAGGACTGTTCGGCATCGATACCTTTGAAAACGAAACCCTCGATCTCGTTGGCGGCGTTGAGCGTGTAGCCGTTCTTGGCGTAGTGCTCGTTCGAGAATTTCTTGAGCATGCCGCGCATGTCCGCGGCGAACGGCGATCCGTCCTTATCGATCACTTCGCCGAAGACAAGCACTTTGCCGGACCCGAACACGTCGGCCGGCGTCCAATAGAACGCGCTCCAGTCGATGAAGAGCCGCAGGTCGCTTTCTTTCTGGAGCGTGAAGCCGCGAATCGACGAGCCGTCAAAGGTGAGATTGTCGCTTGACTTGACCAGAAATTTCTTGTCGTAATCAAGCATGTGGAGGCGGCCTTCAAGGTCGCTGAAGAGCAGCGTGACGGCTTTGATCCGCTTCTCATCGGCCAAATACTTGAGCCGCTTCTCTTGGAGCTTGTGTATCGCAACGCGGTTTTTGCGCTCTTCTTTCGCTTCCAAGTTCAGCTCTTCCAGCTCACCGTACGGCAGCTCCAGGAAGTCTCGTAAGTTGGTCGTCGTCATATCGTGTATTCGTTCCCCTTCAACGTGCTCCGACCGCAATCGCACAAAGCGCAAACCCGGGCAGAACGCTGCATGGTTAGCAGCCCATAGCCGAATTCCTCGGTTTATTTGAGGGACCAGCCGGTGCAGATTTCACTAAAAGAACAAAGGTTGTACGCCATTCGAAATCGTCACGCGCGGAGCCTTCGCCGGGCGCCGCCCCAGGTCGGGATTCGGAGCCGACGGAATACTCGCACATCCGCCGTTCTGCGGCGCCCGCGCGGCGCGCCGCGCACTCGTCACACTACGAAGGGTACGACATTGCCTTGGGACCGCGTTCCCCCTCACGACTGCCGACAGCATGCAAGTAGGCCTGCTGCAGACTCCGGAGACCGCCGATGACGATGCGCGCGGTCATCGTGTTCGCCTTGCTCGCGGCGATCGTCATCCCGATCCTCATGGCCGAAGCGCGCCGTTTCCGCCCGGCCAGGACCCGCAAACCCGCCGCTCCGCGCACTCCACGAACGCCGGCGGCGGCGGCTCGGCCTCCGCTGCGGCTGGTCGTCGATAAGGACGACATGGATCGCGAGTTGGCGGCCCTGCTGGCGAAAGACGCCCGGAAACGCGACGAACGGGACCAGTAGCTGCGCGCGCGGACGGCGCTCGCCGCCCTGTGCTTGGCGGTGGTGGCAAGCGCCTGCACCCCGGCTGCAAGGACGACCGCGGATCGCTGCGATCCCGCCGCTTTTCGCTCCGTGCGCCAGGCGCATGCTGATCGCAGCGAGGTGACCGTGTGCGGCACCGTCGTGCGCGTGAGCCGGCTGCGCCGCTCGCGCAGCGGCACGCACCGCATCTTCGTCGTCGCAGCCGACGGCGCCGGCCGCGTGACGATCGACGCCAACGTCGACGTCATGGGCAATTTCCCGATCCGCGACGGCGAGCAAACCGTCGTGCGCGGCGAGTACTACTACGACGGGTCCGGGCGTGACGGCGTGCATTGGACGCACCACACCGACCGCGGCACGCACCCCCCGGGCTACGTCGAACTCGACGGCGTAACGTACCGCTAACAGGATTCGACTGCGTCGAATCCGTGGCGTTTGCGGCTTCGCCGCAAGCCGCGGTCAACGAGGTTTGGCGCGCGCGTCGGACGTCGCCGAAACGAGCGACGCTGCGGCCAGCAGGACCAGGATCCCGACCGCCGCGCGGTTGCCGGCGAGATGAAAGGGCACCACGCCGACGAGGCCGATCGCGGCGACGATCGTGAGCACGCGCGTCCGCTGCGAGTAACGCGCGGCGCCGCGCTTGCGCACCATCGACAAAAAGAACACATAAAAGACGAGTCCGGCCAATTCGTAGGCGTACCCGCCCAAGAGATCGCCGTTCACTTGCCGGCCATCGTCCAGGCGTCGGCATTCCAAGTCGGCAAAAACGCGTTCGGAGCGAAGCCGTGCAGGCGCTGCCGGTATGCGTACACGTAGGCTGGATTGAACAGATAGATGATCGGCACGGCGGCGGCAACACGCCGCGCGATGCGCGCGTAGAGCCAAGCTCGACCGACCCGGTCGGGCGTGCCGATCGCCGCGCGTTCGAGCACGTCGAGGGTCGGATCGCACCAGCGCATGTAATTTGCCGCTCCCGCGCAGCTCAAAAGAAAGCTGTCGTCGGGATCGGCACCCATCGGCCACGGCACGTAGGCCAAATCAAAGGCACCTCGCGCGAGCGTGCCGCCTTGCGCGGCGGGCAAAAAGAGCTGGGCATTCGAGATCGACTTGATCGTGATCGCGATACCGCGCGCGGCAAGTTCGCTTTGCACGACGGTCGCGACCCGCACGCCGGTCGTCGTTTCCGGAAATTGGACGTAGGTGAACGCCAAGCTGCGCCCGGCGCGCGCGCGCATCCCGTCCGGTCCGCGCTTCCAGCCGGCGGCATCGAGCAACGCGTCGGCGGCCGCGGGATCGTAGCGCGGAAGATGCGCGCCGGGATCGTGGGCCCACGACGTGAGCGGCTGCGCGGTATCGATCGGCGGGTACCGCCCGTACGTAATTTTGCGGCTAATGCCGGCGCGATCAATCGACGCGGCCAGCGCCCGGCGCACGCGCACATCGTTGAGCGGCGGATGCGTCGTGTTGATCGCGATCCCCGCGACGAGCGCGAGCGGCGCGACGGCATACGCGAGATCGCGCTGATCGGCGAGTGCGGCCTGCTGCGCGGGCGCGATGAGATTCCAATCGATCGAACCGCTGCGCAAAAGCGTCAAATTCGTGCCCGGGTCGGGAACGATATGCAGTTCCAAGCGCGCCGCCCGCGGCCGGCCGCGCCAATACGTCGGATTCGCAGCGTAGATGAGACGCTCGCCGCGATCCCAGCGCACGAAGCGGTACGGTCCGTCGCCGACCGGATGCGCGCCAAAGGCGTCTTGCGCGAGATTCTCGTGCCCGCGCAAGAGATGCGCGGGCAGCACGTACTGCGGCGCCGAGCCGTAACTGAAAATCGTGGCGACGGCCGGCGCCCACGGCGAACGCAGCGTGATGCGCACGGTGTAGTCGTCGATCCGCTCGGCCTTCACGATCCGATCGTAACCTTCGCGCGAGCGGACCGGATTGCGCGTGTCGACGATCGCGCCGAGCGTGAAGAGCACGTCGCTTGCGGTGACGGGCGGCCCGTCTTGCCAGTGGACGTCGCGCCGCAGCCGGTAGGTGATGACGCGCCCGTCATGCGAGAGATCGCCGTTGGCGACTGTCGGAATCCGCCGCAGGAGCACCGGGATCGAACGGCCCCCCGCATCGATATCGATGAACGGCTCGAAGGCCAGCCGCGCGACTTGACCCTCGACGCTGTTGGCATCGACATGCGCGAAGAGCGGATCGAGGGTGCCCGGATCGGCCGGCAGATCGAAGCGAACCGTCGTCGCGGGCGCTTCGCCCCTCGGTTCGGGCTGCCCGCAGCCCGCCAGGGTCACGATAATGCCGAACACGCAGAAAAGGCGGCGCTCGATACCGAATGGGCGCATCGGATTTGAGCGTTCCGCCGGGTGATCGGCGGTCCCGCTCACATTTGCCATCCCCGATGAATAATTCGAGGCTATTTTTGTGTTTACCCCGAATTTATCACCTGCGAAGAAGGGACTGCTCAACGATGATCGCGCATCCGGAGCTTGATCAACTGGACCTCCAGCTCGTCGAAGCGTTGCAGCGGAACGCCCGCTCGACGTTTGCCGAACTCGGAACGATCGTCGGTTTGAAAGCGCCGGCGGTGCATGAGCGCGTCAAGCGGCTCGAAAGCCGGGGTTACCTTCGCGGCTATGCCGCTCAGGTCGATAACCGCCGTTTGGGGTACGAACTGATGGCCTTCGTTGGGGTGATTACAGCGCCCGAAAAGACATACGATGAATTTACGGCCCAGATCGCGACGCTCCCCGAGGTGCTCGAAATGCACAGCGTGGCCGGCGACGAGACCTTTCTGCTCAAAGTAGCAACGCGTTCCACGGCTCACCTGGACGACTTTCTCTCGCGAGTGAAGCGCATTCCCGGCATCGCCCGGACCCAGACCACGATCGTGCTTTCAACGCCCTTCGAGCGGCCGGGGGTCGTCGTCGTCGAGCATCCGTCGCTCACCTTATGAACGGGACCGACACCGGCTGCCGGCTGGGCAGTCATCGCGTTGTGCGGCCGGCGGGCAGTCTCCCGCAAGCCGCTTGGCAGCTCGATAATACGCCGGTGCCGCTGTCCAACGAGATCCTCTGCGCCGTCGAGGTTCTCAACATCGATTCGGCGTCGTTCAAGCAAATATCCGACGTGTGTGCGCACGACCCGCGGGCGATCGGCGAGCATATCCGGGCGACCGTCGCGCAACGCGGCAAACAGCACAACGCGGTGACCGGCAGCGGCGGCATGTTTGTGGGCCGCGTCGCGGCGATCGGCGCGGACCTGCGCGCGCGCGGCGATATCGCGGTCGGCGACCGGATCGCGTCGCTGGTGTCGCTGACCCTCACGCCCCTCAAGATCGACGCACTGCTCGGCGTCGACGTCGCGACCGGGCGCGTGCGAATCGAAGGCAGCGCGATCCTTTTCGAGACCGGCCTCTATGCCCGGCTGCCGGCCGACATGCCCGTCGACGTCGCGCTAGCGGTGCTCGACGTCGCGGGCGCGCCGGCGCAGATCGCGCGGCTGGCCCAACGGGGAAACGCGGTGTGCGTCATCGGCGCCGACGGCAAGTCCGGACTTCTGTCATGCGTGCAAGCCCGCCGGCGCGTCGGCACCGGCGGGCGCATCATCGGTGTCGTCCCCGACGCAAGCACGCCCGCGGCGCGGCTGCTGCTGGCGCACGGTTATGCCGACCATCTCGTCGAGGCCGACGCGCGCGACGCGCTGGCGACGACGGCTGCGGTGTCGGCGCACTTGCCCGGACTTGCCGATCTGGTCGTCAACTGCGTCAATGTTCCGGGTACGGAACTCGCATCGATCCTGTGCGCGCGCGACGAGGGAACGGTGTATTTCTTTTCGATGAGCACGTCGTTCACCGCCGCGGCCCTGGGCGCCGAAGGCGCCGCCAAAGACGTCACGATGATCGTCGGCAACGGCTACACCAAGGGCCACGCCGCGACCGCGCTGCAGACGCTGCGCGACCATCCGCCGGTTCTGGCGTACTTCACGCAACGCTACGCGCCCGCGGCGGTTTGAAAGAGACTGGCTCGGAATGGAAACGATCGACATGCAGCACGCCGTCAAACCCCCGGTCGACCCGGCCACGCTGGCCTATCGCAACCTGCGCGAAGGCGAGTTTTGGCGCGCGATCCCGGCCTATGCCGGCGTCGACGAAGCGACGTTCCTGGACCACATTTGGCAGGGCCGCCAGTCGATCAAGACGCCCGAGGAACTGCTTGAAACCATCGTCGATCTCGTGCCGCCGTCGTTCTTCGACGATGCGCGCGAAGGCTTCCGGCGCGCGCCGATGGCGGTGCGCGTTTCGCCCTATCTGATCGCCTCCATCGACTGGAACCGGCCCTACGAAGATCCGATTCGCCGGCAATTCATCCCGGTCGCCTCACAGTTGCTGTCCGACCATCCGCGCCTGACGTTCGATTCGCTGCACGAGCAAGATGACTCGCCGGTCCCCGGCTTGATCCACCGTTATATCGACAAGGCGCTCTTTCTGCCGCTCAATACATGCCCGGTCTACTGCCGGTTCTGCACGCGGTCGTACGCCATCGGACCCGACACCGAGGAAGTCGATCACAAAGCGCGCTTGGCCAAAACGCCCAAAGAGTGGCAGGACGCCTTCGCCTACATCGCCGCGCGGCCCGAACTCGAAGACATCGTGATTTCAGGCGGCGACACCTACCAGCTAGCGCCCAAGATGCTGGCGCTCATCGGCGACGCGCTGCTGGCGATTCCGCACGTGCGGCGGCTGCGTTTCGCCACCAAAGGCCCGGCCGTGATGCCGATGAAAATCCTCACCGATCACGCCTGGACCGACGCGCTCACCACGATCGTCGAACGCGGCCGCAAGTGCGGCAAGGAAGTGGTGCTGCACACCCACTTCAACAGTCCGAACGAAATTAGCTGGATCACGCAAAAGGCGATGCGCGTGCTGTTCGAGCGCGGCATCTACGTGCGCAACCAGACCGTCTTGATCCGCGGCGTCAACGACGACGCCGCGACGATGACGACGCTCGTCAAGCGGCTCGAATACGTCAACGTGCATCCGTACTACGTCTACATGCACGACCTCGTCAAGGGCGTCGAGGAGCTGCGCACGTCGATTCAAACCGCGGTCGACCTCGAAAAACACGTGCGCGGCGCGACCGCCGGCTTCAACACGCCGCTCTTCATTTGCGATGCGCCGGGCGGCGGCGGCAAGCGCGACGTGCACAGCTTCGAGTATTACGATCGCGAGAACGGAATCGCCGTCTATACGGCGCCCAGCGTGAAGCCGGGCAAATTCTTTTTGTATTTCGATCCAATCGACACGCTCTCGCTCGCGGCGCAGGTGCGCTGGCAGTCGCCCGCGCTGCAGGATCAGATGGTGGCCGATGCGATCGCCCGCTCGGGCGGTCCGATCGGCGCGCTCGCCTAGCCGGCGGTCACGACGAGGCGACGAGACGACGAGACGACGAGAGGACGAGAGAAATCGGCGAGCATCGCGAACGGAACCCGCATGCTCGTGAACGCCGTGACGTACACGTTCCCTAATGACAAGGCCGACGAGGCTGCCGGCCTCCTCGCTCGTCTCGCATCACTCTCGCGGCAAGAACGCGGCTGCCTCGGTTACGAGGCGTGCCGCTCGAACGACGATCCGCGCGTGTTCGTGCTCTTCGAGCAGTGGGCCGATCAGGCGGCCCTCGACGAACATTACGCCACCGAGCATTTCGTCAAACTCGGTGTCAATGGGCTTCGCCCGTTGGCCGAATCGCGAATCGGACATCTATGCACACCGCTGCTCGCGTAGTCCGTTGGTGCGTCTTCTGCGGCTCGTCGCCCGGGCGCGACCCGCTCTATCGAGAAACGGCGACCGCCGTCGGGACGTTGTTCGCCCACGCCGGAATCGAAGTCGTCTACGGCGGCGGTAACGTCGGCCTCATGGGCACCGTCGCCGACGCCGCGATCGCCGCCGGCGGCAAGGTCATCGGGGTGATCCCGCAGTCACTGGCCGCGCGCGAAGTTGCCCACGACCACATCACCCAGCTGCACGTGGTCGATTCGATGCACGAGCGCAAAGCGCTCATGAACGACCTCTCGGACGGATTCCTGATGCTGCCCGGCGGGTTCGGCACCTTCGAGGAATTCTGCGAAGTCGTCACCTGGGTGCAGTTGGGCATCATCGCCAAACCGTGCATCGTCCTCAACGTCGGCGGCTACTACGATCCGCTGCTGGCGATGTTCGACCGTGCCAACGCCTTCGGGTTCATCAACGACCGCAACCGCGCAATCGTCGAAGTCGTCGCGTCCGTCGATGAACTCGGCGAACTCATCGCCGCCGTCGACCCGACGTAAGGCGCTGGTATCCCTATGCGGCTCTCGGTAAAGAGAACATGTCGTGAAGCCGCTCTTTCGGGATTCGAGTTACCGGGCTAGAGCTAGAAACTAGACTAGAACTAGAACCCACGTAGTCATGCGGCTTTTTGCACGCGCCTGGTTTCGTTGCGCTTTGAACATCAAACATCAGAGATCAGAGATGGACGATCTCTATCGCTGCGTTAAGAAGTCGCTCATGCTGCGATTACCATAGCCGATCAAAAAATGCGCTATGCGATTCACCATCAGTCTTTAACGTGCTTAACCTGGACTGGCTTCCTGTTTTCAGGTCAGACGAAGAGCGACCCACCTGATGCGAAACCGGTGCGAGAGCGGCTTCGCTCGTTAAACGGCTAGTGCTAGTCTTCGATTAGCGCCGCGCGCAAGATGCGTTCCTGTTCGACCGCGTGCGCGCCCGGATAACCTTCGGACGGGCTCGCGCGATAGGGACGGCCGACGTATTCGATGTCGGTGATATGCTTGGGCAGATCCTCCATGAGCCGGCGGCGCACGTGCGCACGAGCGCCCATGTTCTTGGGTTCTTCCTGAACCCAAACGATGCGCTTGAGATTCGGATACGAGGCGATGAGCGCGAGCAGTTCAGCTTTCGGCAGCGGCGAGAGCAGTTCGAGGCGTACCAGGGCCGTCCGCTCGAGGTTTGCGTAAGCCGGGTTCGCGATGAGATCGTGGTAGATCTTGCCGCTGCACAACAGCAGCCGTTCGACCGCACCGCGATTCGCGCCCAGGCGCGCGTCGTCGATGACCGGGTGGAACGAGCCGGTCGAAAGCTCGTCGAGCGTCGCGTACGCCGAGCGGTTGCGCAGCAGCGATTTGGGCGTCATGACGACGAGCGGATAGGCGTGCACCGCCTTGGCTTGCGAGCGCAGCAAATGGAAGTACTGGCTGGCGGTCGAGCAGTTCGCGATCCGAATATTGCCTTCAGCCGAGAGCTGCAGGAAACGTTCGAGCCGGGCGCTGGAATGCTCGGGGCCCGCGCCTTCATAGCCGTGCGGCAAGAGCAGCGTCAAGCGCGTTTCCTGACCCCATTTCGCGGCGCCCGCGGCGATGAACTGGTCGATGATGATCTGCGCGCCGTTGTTGAAGTCGCCGAACTGCGCTTCCCACAGCACCAGGGCGTTTGGCAAGTAGCCCCCGTAACCGTACTCGAAGCCCAGACACGCGTACTCCGAGAGCGGCGAATTGTAGATCTCAAATGACGCCTTCGCATCGGCGAGATGCTGCAGCGGGACATATTTCTCGTTCGTGCGCATGTCGTGCAGCACCGCGTGGCGGTGGCTGAACGTGCCGCGTTCGACGTCCTGACCGGTCAGCCGGATCGGCGTGCCGTCGTCCAAGAGCGACGCGAAGGCCAGCGCTTCGGCCAGTCCCCAATCGAGTTCGCCGTCGGATACGAGCCCCAAGGCGCGCTTTTGGAATTGGCCCACGAGCTTCTTGTTGACCTCGAAACCGGCCGGCGCCGCGACGACCGCGTCGGCATAGCGCAGCAGGCGCTCGCGGTCGACCGCCGTACCTTGCGCGACCTCGCGCTGGCCGCCCGCCGGTTTGCTCTGACCGATGAGCTTCTTCTGGTTGCCTTCGCGCACGTTGCGATGCGCCTCGGCCATGCGCGCGGTGGCGGTGTCCTGCATCGTTTTGAGTTCATCGGCGGTGATGACGCCCTGCGCGACGAGCTGCGCGGCAAAGAGTTCGCGCACGGTCGGATGCGTCTTGATCGCATCGTACATGAGCGGCTGCGTGTACATCGGCTCGTCCTGCTCGTTGTGGCCGAAGCGGCGATAGCCGATGAGGTCGATGACCGTGTCGCGGCCGAACTTCGCCCGGTAATCGATCGCCAGCCGAACCGCGGCGATGCACGCTTCGACGTCGTCGGCGTTGACGTGCACGATCGGCACGTCGTAACCCTTGGCCAGATCCGACGAGTAGCGGGTCGAGCGGCCCTCCTGCGGATCGGTCGTGAAACCGATTTGGTTGTTCGAGATGATGTGGATCGTGCCGCCGGTCGAATAGCCGGTGAGCGCCTGCAGGTTGAGCACTTCGGCGACGACGCCTTGCGCGGCGAACGCGGCGTCGCCGTGAATGAGAATCGGCGCCGCGATCGTGAAGTCGAGGGCCGGCGGATTCGAATAGTGATCGGTCTGCAGTGCGCGCGCGATGCCTTCGACGACCCCGTCGACGGCTTCGAGATGCGAAGGATTGTTGGCTAGAATGACCTTGATCTTCGTGCCGACCGGCGTGACGTACACACCCTCGGCACCGTGATGGTACTTCACGTCGCCGGTCGAGTCGTCGTCCGCATCGTCCGGCTCGGCGGCCTTGAGCGCGCCCGCTTCGAATTCGGCGAGCAGCTCCTCGTAGGGCCGGTTGACCACGTGCGCGATGGTCGAAAGCCGGCCGCGGTGCGCCATGCCGAGCACGATGTTCTGCGTGCCCTCCTCGGCGAGCATGCTGATCATCTCCTCGAGCATCGGCACCATCATGTCGAGGCCTTCGATCGAGAACGTCTTCTGCGAGAGAAACTGCTTGCGGAAATAGCGCTCCATCGTCTCGACTTTGGTCAGCCGGCCGAGCACCTGAACCTTGCGCTGCGGGGTCAGTTCGCGCCGGTGCAAACCGCTTTCGATGTACTCGCGCAGCCATTCGCGCTGCGCGGTATTCGAGATGTGCTCGATCTCGTAGGCGATCGTCGACGAATACGTTTCGCGCAGGCGGGGCAGCGCGTCGGCCAGCGTCGCGCCGGCGACCTTGATGCGCAGGACCGACGCGGGCACGGCGTTGAGCAGCGCGGGAGTTAAGTTATAGTAGCGCGGGCTCAGCGACGGATCGCCCTGCGGCCTGACGCCCAGCGGATCGAGCGTCGCGGCGAGATGACCGTGACGCCGATACGACGACACTAGCGCCATGCCGGCCGCGATCGCACGCACCATCTCGTCGGACGCCGCTTGGAGCGGCTCGTCGGCGACGAGCGTGCCACCGTCCCTGCCCGCGCTTTCGCCGGTCCCCAAACTCCCAGCCGGCGCACGCGAGATGCCGAATTGCGCGAAGATCGTTTCGTAGAATTCGCCGGCGCCGGCGAGCAACTCGTCGACGCGCTTGAGAAACTCGCCGGACTGGGCGCCCTGAATAACGCGATGATCGTAGGTCGAGGTCAGCGTCATGACCTTTTCGATCCCCAGTTGTTTGAGCGTCGTCTGCGGCGCGCGCGCGAACCCCGGCGGAACCGTGATCGCACCGGCGGCGATGATCGTGCCTTGTCCGACCATGAGTCGCGGCACCGACGCCACCGTTCCGATGCCGCCCGGATTGGTCAGCGTGAAGGATGCGCCGGTTTGTTCTTCGACCGACAATTTTCCGTCGCGTGTTTTCGCGACGAGTTCTTCGTACTTCGCCCGGAATGCGACGAAGTCGAGCGCGTCGGCGCGCTTGATGACCGGCACGACGAGGAAGCGCGAACCGTCTTTGCGCTGCGAATCGACCGCGAGGCCAAGGTGGATGCCGGCCTCGATCTTCTGCGCCTTGCCGTTCTCGCGCCGAAACGACGCGGTCATCGCGGGATGTTCTTTGGCGGCCTGCACGATCGCATACGCGATGAGGTGCGTGAAGCTGACTTTTTCCCCGCGGCCGGCGCTCTTGAGCGCGGCGTTGAGTTCGCCCCGGCGCGCTTCGAGCGTGCCGACGCCGAGCCCGCGAAACGACGTCGCCGTCGGAATCGTGAGCGAGGCATCCATGTAGCCGGCAAGGTTGCCCAGGGCGCCTTTGAGTTCGGTGACTTTCGTTTGCACCGTCGGCGCCGGAAAAGCCGGTGCTGCATTTGGTGCCGGCGCGCTGGGTCGTGGAGCGTCGGCGGCGAGCGTGACGCCGCCCGCCGCGAGCGCCCGGTCGACGTCTTCGCGCAGGATCAGACCGCCCGGGCCGGTTCCCGAGATCGCGGTCAAATCGAGGTGATGGCGCTGCGCGATCAACTGCGCCTTGTGCGACGCGACGCCGTGCAGAGCACCGTTGGCTCGCGCGGGGGCCGGACGTTCGGGCGGCGCCGCCGCACTGCCGGCGGAACCATAGCCCGACGGGGTCACCAGTGTCGGCGGTTCGGGCGAGACGCCGTTGTCCGCGGTCTGTGCCGGGGCGCCGGCGGGCGCTGCGGCGCCGGCGGCGGGCTTGGCGGCGGTCGGGTCAATCTCGGCCAGAACCGTGCCGACGGCGACGCTCGCGCCTTCATCGCCGTGCAGGGCGACGATCACGCCGCTGACCGTCGAAGGCACTTCAACATCGACTTTATCGGTCGTGATGTCGACGAGCGTATCGCCTTCGTCGACCCATTGTCCGACGTGCTTGCGCCACTCGACGATCGACCCTTCGGTAACGGATTCTCCCATCTCGGGCAACGTTACCTTGACCAACGATTCGAGCACGCTAACTCCCACTGTGCGACGGCCGAACACACAAAACTTGGCGCCGCCGGTACAACGGCCTGCCGTAACGGACCGGTCTTGTGTTATAACGCTTGAACGCGCGAAACGGCGCCGCCGTATCGCCCCCACGAATGAATCTCACGACCGCGCAACTCGCGCGATTCTCGATGGATCGGCGGCCACGCGTGCGCACCGGGGGCGCCCGAAAATTAGGCGGCGGGCAGCGGGCGGAAGTGCAGGCAGGCGCAGATTTTTTGCTGCGATTGGCCGCGGCCCGTCGGCTGCTGCGTCGCTTGCACCAAGCACCGGCCCGCGCGGTTGTGTTGGCGCTTGACGTGACCGCACGTGCACATCGCCGCATCATCGTTCATATCGGCGGCATGTTCGCGGACGCGCGTCTCCCCACCCAGCGAGCGAGGGCGCGCGCCGGCGGGACCGCATGAAAACAGCGGCGCTCGAGAGCGGCGCCGCTGCAAACTTGCCCAAGAAGGGACTCGAACCCCCACGGCCTTGCGGCCACTGGTACCTGAAACCAGCGCGTCTACCAATTCCGCCACCTGGGCGCGACAGACGCGATTAGTCGTCGCGCCGACCCGGGCCTCTATCGCGCGATCCTCACGCCCGCTGCACGATGAAGATGCCCAGCGCGATTGCCAGCAGGCCGCCGACGTCGCGCGCACCAACCGGCTCGCCCAACATCACGTACGCGATGAACAAGCCGAAGATCGGCGTCAGAAAATAGAATGCGCTCACGCGGCTAGCTTCGCCCCGATCGAGCAGCCAAAACCACAGCAGCGAAGCACCGACGCTGATCACGGCGATGAGGTAAACGAACGCCGCGCCGAGTCGCAGCGAGGCCATCGCGTGCGGCGCACCCTCGAAGACGGCCGCGGGGACGACCAGAACCGCCGAAGCCGCCAACAACTGCAGCCCCGAGGTGATCCGCAGATCGATGCCGCCGCAAAACTTCTTGAACACGATCGTCGCCGCGACGCTGGCGATCACCCCGCAGAAGGCCAGCAGCACGTCGGACGGATTGGCGCTCCCGCTCCCGGCCCGCGCGACCATGACGCCGACGACGCCGCCGAAGCCTAGCAGCAGCCCGGCGATTTTGAGCGGAGTGAGCCGTTCGCCCAGCAGCGAGGGTGCGACGATTGCCAGCACGAGCGGATTGAGGCTAGCCACGATCGCCCCGACGCCTGAGGCCAGGTGTCGCAGCGCTTCGTACGTGAAGCCGAGGTAGAGCGCGTTGCCCAGCACGCCGAGCGCGCCGATCGCGAGCCACTCGCGCCGCACCGCGGGCAGCCGCCCGCCCAAGCGGAAGCCCAAGGCGAGCGTCAGCGCACCGGCGATCGCGAACCGGACCGTCAAGAACCACAGCGGCGAGGAATCGAGCACGCCGATTTTGCTCGGCACGTACGCCGACGCCCATAAAAAAACATACATCAGCGCGCCGGCGAGCCCGAGCAGATGGGCGCGACTGTCCGTGGCCGACCGGGGAAGCGGCTGCGCCGCGCTCCCCGCTGAGCGGTTCAAGGCGTCAGCACCAGCGTCGAGCGCGCGGCCCGCGCAACGGCCGCGCCGGAAAAGGGCAGCGGCGTGAGCACGTGCCGCGCGTAGCGCGAGGCAAGGTCGCGGTAGTGCGGCGAACCGGGTTCGCCCGACTCGCCCAGGGGGATATCGATGCCGCCCGCATCCCAGTTGCCAACGTCCCACACGGCGCGAAAACTCTGTCCGAGATTGGCTGCCTGGACCGCGGGCGCGAACCGTCCGCCGCGGCCAGGCAGGCGCGGACCGTTCCAGAGCGACAAACCGAACGCCGCGAGCGGATGCTGCGCGGTCACCGCCGCGACTTCCCCGTAGGGAGCGGCGAGGTCGCGGCCGTAGCGGGCGACGAGCGCGCGGACTTGAGCGACGAGAAAACCGTCCGGATCGTCGCCGGCGAACCAGCCGCGAGGCCGCTCCCGCAGGGCGCGCATCAGCGTGACCGGGTGCGAGCTTTCGGCGAAATACGCGCGCGCAGCGGCCGGCGGCAGATGCGCATAGACGAGGTCGACGGTGGCCAGATCGCGCAGCCGTTCGACCACCGTGGCGCCGCGCGAATCCGGCTCGAATCGACCGTCGAATCCGGCCAGCGCGGCGTACGCCGGAGCGAGGCCCGCGTCGGCGTACGCGCTCCGTGCGCGCAGCGCCGCGGCGGCGCGCCGGGCGAGTTCCCGATCGGCGATGGATTGCGTATCGGCTTGAATCGCCGCAAAGGCGGCCGGGTCCCAAGCCGCGACCGCGCGCAACCGGCGCGTGATCTCCGCGGCGCGGTAGGGCGGGCTGAATTGAGCGCTGAGCCGGTACGGATAGCCGGCGCCGTACGGCAGGTTGTTGGCCGTGACGATGACCGCCGCGCGCGTCGGCGCAACATGCGGCAGAGCGCTGAACGGCACGCGCGCCGGCGGCTGCGCGGCATCCGACGAACCCTCCGCGACGCGCAAGCCCCACGGGCCGATCGGAATCGCGCCGGCAAGCGTGTAGCCGGCGCGTCCCGCGTCGTCCGCCAGGACGAAGTTCTGGGTCGGACCCGGGTAGTTCGCCAACGCGCGCCACGCGGCATCGAGATCCGCCGCGTGCGCGAGCCCGTCGAAGGCCGTCAGCGCCGCAATCGGCCGCGTGACCGCGTCCCACGTGACGGCGTGGCGGACCAGACCTTGCGGCTCGACCACGAACCCGTGGCGCGTCGAGAGGTAGCGCCGCGTCCGTTCCCCGCCGAACCGCACCTTGAAGCGTTCGATCCGAACCGTCGCGGCACGCCGGCCCGCGCCGACGGCGTAGTCGTCGCCGGCGGACGTGTTGAACCGCTCGGCAAAGACGCTGACCCCGGCAACGGTGCCGTTCGTGGCCCCCCAGGCGATGTGCTCGTTGTGGCCCAAAATAACGCCGGGCGTTCCGGCGAGCGTCGCGCCCGCGGCATGCAGTCCCGGTGCCGAGAGGTCGACCAGATGCCAGATGCCGGGGATACCGGGCTCGAGGTGCGGATCGTTCGCCAAGAGCGCGCGGCCGGTCGCGGTGCGCGCCGCGCCCGCGGCGAAGGCGTTGCTGCCGAGGTCGCCGCGTCCGCCGGCCAGCGCCGCTAGCGTGCTTGCCGCAGCCGCCGGCGCAGCGCCGAACGACCTGTCGCGAAGCGCCGGCAACGGCGGGATCGCGGCCGGCTTGCCGCCGGCGGTCGGCACGTCGTATGCCGGATCGGTCAGCGAATAGAATGCGTCGATGGCCGGTTCGCCCGCCGTGCGCACGACGGCGTCGCGCGCGATCACGTCGTCCCACCCGTCGCTCAGATCGCGCACGATCGCGAGCGCGCAAGCGAGCGAATCCTGCGGCCGCCACGGCGCGAAGCCGGCCAGCAGCACCGCGTATTCCGGCGGCCGCGGTTCGCGCTGCGCCGCCGCGTTCACACCCTGGGCAAACGCTTCGAGCTCGGCGCGCTGCGCCGCGCCCAAGCCGGCAAACTGCTTGGCCACGATCGCGGCCGGGTCGAACAGCCGGCTGCGCTCGTCGGTCTCGAGCGCGACCGCGCCCAGCAGTTCAGCCAGCCGGCCATAGACGAACCGTCGCGTAAGGTCGATTTGAAAGAGCCGGTCGCTGCCCGTGACGTAGCCTTGGGCGAAATAGAGGTCGTGCGGATTCGCCGCGTGGATGTGCGGCACATCGCGCTCGTCGCGCACGATCCGCACCGGTGCCTCGAGCGCCAAACCGCCGACCGTTCCGGCCGTGCGCGCCACCCCCCACCGAGCGGCGAAGGCGATCGAAACAACGTACACCAGCGCCGCAGCCGCGAGCGCAGCCGGCACGATTGCGAGCGTCGCGACGAGCAGCACACGGCCGCGCAGCCGCCCGGGCCGTTTCGCCGGCGGCTGCCGCCGCCCCTCAATACCGCGCGCCGGCCGAATCCCGGGTGCTGAGCCGCATGCCGCGTGCTTGCGCGTTCGCGCGAGCTGGCCCTCCGGAGGATCGGTCCCCGGGTGCGCAGCGAAGCGCGACTCACGGCAGCGCGTTCAGCGATATTCTCGGCTTACGCATTGCGCACGCATGCCGCGCCGATGCCGATACCGATCGACGCGCCGGCTACGAGCGCGACAGGCCGGTCAGACATTCGCCGGCGTCCGCCGGACGCGCAGCGCGTCGACGGTCGCGCGAATGCCCTGGGCGGATTCGGCCAGGTCGGCAGTGACGATCTCGGCTCGGCCGCCGGCCCGGGCATAAAGATAGTGAACGGTGTTTATTTATTAACTATGGTTCATTTATGGATTGACATTCATCCTCTAACCGCGTAGCGTAGAAGCACGATGGGGGTCGCCGAACGTAGGGAGCGCCAGAAAGCCGAGCTGCGGGATACGATTCTCGCGGCCGCGCGGCGCATCTTCATCGAGGAGGGTGCGGAAGCGCTTACGATGCGGCGGATCGCCGAGATGATCGAATACTCGCCCGGCACGATCTACCTCTACTTCGAAAGCCGCGAGGCGATTGCCATCCAGCTCGTGCGGGAGGGCTTCGAGAAGCTCGTCGCCGTCATCGGGCCCGCCGCGGCCGTCGTGGCCGATCCGGTCGAGCGCATCCGGGCGATCGGCGCGGCATACACGGAGTTCGGCATCGCCGACCCCGAGACGTACAAGCTGATCTTCATGGAAGACGCCAAGTATGTGTACGCGGCGATGACGCCCAGCGCCGGCCCGGAGCCGTGCGCAACCGACGAACCCGGCGAGCAGGCCTTCGGCGTGCTCGCCCAGGCTGTCGCCGAAGCCGTGGAGCGCGGCCTGTTCCGCCCCGTCGAAGCCCAGCGCACAGCCGAGGCACTCTGGGCCGGCCTCCACGGCGCACTAAGCCTGCACATCACCTGCCCAGTAATGATGCCGGAGGTACGCGCCGTCGCGACCATCGTCCAAGAATCGATGCTGGCCGGGCTGCGCGCGTAGCCTTTTTTTTAAGCCCTTAGTGAACGTTGTTCAATGCTTGATGACCGTCTACCAGGAGAACGTACGATGAAAATACCCGTCACCGCACTCCTTACGGCATGGTCGACCGTCGCGCTCGCGGCATGCGCCCATTCCGCCAACGCGCCCACGGACCGCGCGATTCCCGTTACCCTAGCGACCGCGTCCCGCCCGCCGGAGCGAGCACTCTACCACGGGCCCGCATCCGTCGCCGCCGCGCACGTGTATCGGGTCGGCTTCGAGATCGCGGGGCGGATCGCGGAGGTACGGCATGACGTCGGCGACCGCGTCGCCGCCGGCGAGGTTCTCGCGGTCATCGACGATGCCGACTATGCCGCGCAGTACCGGGCCGCCGAAGCCCGCGCGGCGGCGGCGGCAGCCGTCGCCGCCAAGACCTCCGCGGGTGCTCGCAACGGGGAACGCTCGGCCGCATTCGCGGCCGTTGGCGCGGCGCAAGCCCAGCTCGACCGGGCGCTGACCGCAGCGCGGCTGGCGCAAGCAAACCGGGGGCGTTACGACCAGTTGTTCGCTGGCGGCGACGTTTCAGCGCAGCAGCACGATGCCGTCGTCGCCGCTGATACGGACGCGCGCGCCCAGGTCGATGCGGCGCGCGCACAGTTGGGTCAAGCGCGCGCGGAGCGGTCCCTCGTCGACGGCGGTTCGCGGCGCGAGGACATCGCGGCGGCGGAGGCTGATGCGCGAGCAGCCGCCGCAAGCGCGGAACTCGCCGCCGTCACCCTGCGCAAGACCGCCATCGCGGCCCCCGCCGCAGCCTACGTGCTCAGCCGCGCCGTCGAGCCCGGCAGCGAGGCACAGCCCGGCGGCGTTGCGTTCACGTTGACCGATGCGCGCGATCCCGACGTGATCGCCGCCGTACCGGAACGCACGCTGCCGCAAATCGCACCGGGCACCGTCGCGATCGTGAGCGCCGGCGGCGCCGTCTACCACGGGCGCGTGATGCGCATCGAGCCGGCGGCCGACACCGTGAGCCGCACGGCCGCGGTGCGCGTCCAGGTGCCCGGACTGCGCGTGCGGCCGGGTACGGTCGTCGACGTTGCGCTGGGCACGCGCCGAGCCGCGGGCGACGCGGCGATTCCACTTGCCGCGGTGATGACGGCCGCCGACGGTTCGCACACCGTCGCCGTCTTCGATCCGCGCCTGGCGACGACCGCACCGCGCGCGGTGCGTCTCATCGACACCGACGGTGACCGCGCACTCGTCGCCGGCATCCGGCCGGGGACGCGTATCGTGAGCGCCGGCGCCGACTTGGTTCACGCGGGCGATGCCGTGCGTGTGGTGAGCGGCTCGTGAACCGCCTGCCGCGCTTCGCCCTCGCGCGCAAAAGTCTCGTGCTGGCCGCGCTCGTCCTGGCGCTGTTCTGGTCACTCGCCGCGGCGCTGGGCATGCAGCGGCGCGAAGACCCCGGCACCACGCAGCGCCAAACCGAAGTGGTCGCCACATGGCCGGGCGCCACGACACGTGACGTCGAGCAGCTCGTCACGAAGAAGATCAGCGACGATCTGCGCGGCGTCGCGAACGTCGAACATGTCGAAGGCACGTCGCGCCCCGGCATCTCCGTCATCCGGATCGATTTCGACGACGCGATCTCCAACGCCGATGCGCCGCTGCGCGACGTGCGCAATCATTTGGCTGACCTGCGTTCCGAACTGCCGCCAGCGGTCGACGGGCCGTCCATCGTCGACGACGCGTGGAAAACCTATCCGCTGATCGTCGGCGTCACGTCCGCCGGCCGGTCGCCGCGCGAACTGCGCGACTTCGCGAAAGCGCTGGCCGACCGCATTTCGCGGTTGCCCGACGCCGGTCTGGTGAAAATGGTGGGCGCGCAGGAACAGCAGCTTAACGTCGACCTCGACGTCGCCGCGCTCTCGCAATTCGGCGTCACCGCCCGTGATGTGACCGACGCGCTCGCCGCGCAGAATGAGCTGGTTCCGGCCGGTGACGCGGCCGTCGGCGGCCGGCTCGCGCAGATCGATCCGGCAGCACCGCTGACGAGCGCGTCCGACGTCGCGCGCACGCCGGTGAGCACGTTCGACGGCCGTCTGCTGCGCGTCGGCGACCTCGCGCGCGTCACGACCGGCTATCCCGACCCGCCGTCCGAAATCGTGCATGTCGCCGGAACGCGCGGCATCGCGATCGCGATCGCAGCGAAGGAAACGTCATCGGTGACGGATCTCGGACCCGAAGTGACGCGGCTGCTCGACGCCGAGCGCGTGAACTGGCCCGCGGGCACCACCGCGTCGCTCATCGCCGATCAGCCGAAGACCGTCAGCGACCGGATCGCCGATTTCGGTTTTAACCTCGTGCTCGCGATCGTCATCGTGACCGGTCTAGTCGCGCTCTTCATGGGCCCGCGCAACGGTCTCATCGTCGGTGTTACCGTCATCCTGTCGATGGCGCTGACGTTCGGCTATATGAAGTTCGTCGCCGTCGACATCAACCAGATTTCGATTCTCGCGCTCATCATCAGTCTGGGGATCATCGTCGATACGGGCATCGTGTCGGTCGACAATATCGAGCACCATCTGCGCGCCGGCATGGCGCGCGAAGAAGCCGCCGCGCGCGGCCTCGGTGATCTGTGGTTGCCGTTGCTTACCTCGACGCTCGTTGCGATGTCCTCGTTCCTGCCGTTCCGGTTGATGGGCGGCGGCATCGGCGACTTCGTGCGCGACCTTGGCGTCGTGACGTCGATTTCGCTCGCGATGTCGCTGCTCGTCGCGTACTTCATCACGCCGATCCTCGGCGTGTGGTTCGCGACCGGCGGCGACGGCCGGGCGCCGTTCGACGGAGTGCTGGCGGTACTGCAGCGCGCGTTCGTTCCGGTCGGCACCACCGCGCTGGCGCGGCCGCTGCTGACGGCCGGCGTCGCGTTGCTCGCCGTGGCAGGCGCTTTTGCGTACGTCCCTCGGCTCGGCATGCAATTTTTCCCTTCGGCCGACCGGGCCCAGTTCTTCATCGATATCAGCGCCGCCGACGGCACCGACATCCGCACGACCGAACGCATCGCCGCGCACGTCGAACGCCTTATCGCTGGGCAAACCGGCGTCACGACGTATGGGGCGTTCATCGGCGCGGGCGCACCGCGATTTTACTACAACGTCACCTCCGAACAGCCAACGCCGAGTTACGCGCAGATCATCGTCGACACCGTCGACGTCGCCGCCGCGAACCGGCTCGTCGATGCGCTGGCGGCGCGCACGCGGGCGCAAGTGAGCGGCGCGCGCATCGAAGTAAAGCGGCTCGAACAAGGTCCGCCGGTGGGTGCGCCGATTCAAATTCGTTTGGCCGGCGACGACGACGAGGCCGCCCTCGACCGCGCCGCGCGATTGACCGCACAGCAGCTCGCGGCCACGCCGGGCGCAAGCGCGGTGCGCGACTCGCGGGGCGTGCCGACCACGAAGCTGAGCGCGGCACTCGATCCGCAGCGGCTCGGGGCCGCCGGCGTACGCGCGTCCGACGTCCAGGCACTCGTTGCGCTAGCGTACGGCGGGACGGTCGCCACGTCCATCCGAGAGCCCGACCGCCAAACGCCGGTCGTGGTGCGGCTGCCGGCGGAGCTGCGCCGCGACGCCGGCGCGTTCGGCACGCTCGCGGTCCGCAACAGCGCCGGAGCAGCCGTGCCGCTCGACGAGTTCGCGACGGTCGCACCGGCGACCCAGACCAGCGTCACGGCGCTGCGCGACGGTATCCGCACGATCACCGTGCTCGCGAACGTCGAGCGCGGCGCCCTCCCGTCCGATGTGCTAGCGGAATTCCGCGCGAGCCGCGCCGCGCTCGGGCTGCCGGCGGGTGTGCAGCTAAGCTACGGCGGCGAGGACGAACAGACGACCAAATCGTTCCGCAATTTACTCACCGCGGTGATCGTGGGTCTGCTGATCAATCAAATGGTGCTGCTGTGGGAGTTCCGCACGTTACGGCTCTCGCTCGTCGTTCTGTGCGCGGTGCCGCTGGGGCTCGTCGGCGCGATTTGCGGCTTGGCGCTCACCGGCCAGCATTTCGGCTTTATCGCCGCGCTCGGCATCGCGAGTCTGGGCGGCATCGTGACCAACCACACGATCGTGCTGTTCGAGTATGCGCGGCGCGAGATCGAAGCGGGCGAAGCGCTCGAGCGCGCGCTCATCAGAGCCGGGACGAAGCGTCTGCGGCCCATTCTGCTCACGGTGCTCGCGTCGATCGCGGGTCTGCTGCCGCTCGCGTTTTCGGCGCAAACGCTCTGGCGGCCGTTCTGCTGGAGCGTCATCTTCGGCCTTGGGCTGTCAATGCCGATGACGCTCGTCGCGCTGCCGGCGATCTTCCGCCTTGCCATGGGCAGCGGCGCGCGCCCGCGCAAGCCCTTTCCGCTGCACGTGGCAAAGGCGGAATCATGAGCATCACGCGATCGTCCGCCCGCAGCCGATCCTCGGCAGCACGTTCAAGCGATGTCGGTCAGTTTGCCGGCGCTTGACCCGCCGCAACGGCCGGCTCCAGCCGGGCGAAGATCGCACGCTCGACGATGTCAGCCACGGCAGCGATCGCTGCGTCGTCAAGGCGGTCGCGCTCGAGAATCGACGTCCGTGTGATGCCGTCGATGAGCGCGACGATCCCGGCAGCGGTCGCGGCCGCGTCGGCAATATCGGCGAAGCCGCGTTCGGCAAGCCGTTCGAGATGATCGCGGAGGCGCGCGAGGGCCCCCTCGCGCCGTTCTTCGCGATACGCCGCCAAGCGCGCATCACTGGCCATGAGCGCGTACCAGGCGATGATCGTCCGGCGAAGTCCGCGCGACGTGCGCAGTTTGTCTTCGACCCACGCCCGGGCGCCTGCTCGCGCCGCCGCGACTGACTCGACGTCGGCGCGCAGGAGCCGGTCGTCGCCGATGCCGCGATCCTCTTTCATATGGCGCGCCAACGCCTCGAGCGCCGACGAGCGGTCGCGAAAATAGCGATAAAATGTTCCGTGTGCGACGCCGGCTGCGGCCGTAATCGCATCGACGGTGACCGCGGCAGCGTCGCCGCCGGCCATCAAGGTTTCTGCCGCTTCGAGCAGCCGCAGCCGCGCGTTCGGGCGCGGCGCCCGGACCGCCGGCGGCTGGGGCTCGCTAACCACTCGGCCGAGGTACGTCCAGCGATTGCGCGTTTTGCCGGTGCCCGGATCGCGCTCGCTCTGCACCTGGTAACGATATTGTCGCGTGCCGATCGTTTTTACGACTTCATACGCCATTTGTGGTAAGATGACTTCGCTGTCATGGCCGTTTTACCTACAAACGCGACGATTCCACGCGGCGTCGTCAGGCCGTCCCTAGCTGAGCCGGCGGCGCCCGCCGTCAAGGCCGATCCGCCGGTCATCCTCATCACGCTCACGACGATGCTCGGTCTGATCATGGCGATCGTCGACACGTCGATCGTCAACGTCGCGCTGACCAACATGGCGGGCACGCTGGGCGCCTCGATCGACGAGATCGGCTGGGTCGCGACGGGCTATATTCTGGCCAACGTGGTCATCATGCCGCTCAACGGCTGGCTTACCGCGCGCTTCGGCCGCAAGAATTATTACGCCGCCTGCATCGTGCTCTTCACGGTGAGCTCGTTTTTGTGCGGCACGGCGACCAACGTTTGGCAGCTCGTGTTTTACCGCGTGATCCAAGGCGTGGGCGGCGGCGCGCTGCAGCCGACCGCGCAGGCGATCCTGTTCGAGTCCTACCCGGCCGATAAGCGCAGCGGAGCGATGGCGATCTTCGGCTTGGGCGCGATGGTCGGCCCGGCGATCGGGCCCGTGCTGGGCGGTGTCATCATCGACAACTTCTCCTGGCCGCTGATCTTCTTCATCAATTTGCCGATCGGCGTCATCGCGTTCGTGATGACGCTGCGTTACATCAAGGATCCGACATACATCAAACGCGATGACTCGCGCATCGATTGGTTCGGCTTAGGCATCATGACGGCGGGTCTGGCATCGCTGCAATACGTGCTCGAACGCGGCCAGCACGATGATTGGTTCAGTTCGCAAACGATCGTTGTCATGTCGATCATCGCATTCGGCGGGATCATCGGCTTCGTCGTGCGCGAACTTCGGGTCGCCAATCCGCTCGTCGATCTGTCGGTGTTCGCCTCGAGCGGCTTCACGGCCGGCAACATTATTGGAATCGTCAGCGGCTTTGGGCTCTACGGTCTCAATTTGGTCATCCCATTGTTTCTGCAGAACGTGCTTGGCTTCGATGCGACCGTCACCGGTCTTGCGCTGCTGCCCGGTGCGCTCGCGACGGCCATATCGATGCCGATCGCCGGGCGCATGGCCAAGTTTCTCGACGCCCGCGCATCGATCGCCTTCGGGCTGGCGCTGTTCGCAGCCGGTTCGTGGATGTTGGGCTATCTCAACGCCAGTGCGGGCATCGGTGACATCTTCTGGCCGCGCGTGTTCCAGGGTTTTGCACTGGGCTTCTTGTTCGTTCCCCTCACGACCGCGACGCTGGCCGGCGTTTCGCGCGCCCACATGTCGAACGCGACCGGGCTCTATACGCTCGTGCGCCAGTTGGGCGGCGGATTCGGCATCGCGATCCTGCAGTTCGTGCAGCAGCGCTCCGAAGACGGACACTATGCGATCCTGGCCTCGGGCGTGACCGCCGCGAACCCCGCCGTGGCCGCGATGCTGCACGGCGCAACTGATGTCGGCGCCCGGCTGCAGCAACTGACCGGAATCGTCTCGCTCAACGCGACCGTGATGTCCTACAACGACGTATTCCGGCTGTGCGCGATCGTCTTCGCGGTCTCGATCCCCACGGTGTTTCTCTTGAGCGGAAGAAAAGCTGATACGGGAGGCACGGCGGTCATCGCTGAGTAGCCGCGCCGCGCGGCGTTACTGGCTTACGATACTCGTTGTGGTTACCTGCACGCTGATGATGGCGCTAATACCGGCTCCGCCGGTGACGGTGATTGAACAGGTCCCCGCAATAACTGGCGTGATCAAAAGCGCGTCGGTGGCCGTGGTCGGAACCGATACGACGGAATCGCAGCCCGAGATGCTAAAGAGGCCGGTGTAGTTCGGCTGGCTGAGCGTTACGCTCTGCGCGTAGACCGGGCCGACATTGAAAAACGACAGCGGCGTACTGGGCGAAATTACGATTTGCCCGGACGCCCCAGAGGGCGTCGGTGCCGGGGCACTGGTGGGCGGCACCGGTGCCGGCGTACTAGGCGGCA
>PLAE01000203.1 GCA_003134035.1 Candidatus Velthaea versatilis | reverse complement strand
AACTACGGCAACGGTACCGTCACGAAATATAACGCTAGCGGTAGCCGCCAGGCTTTGAGCATTACCTCAGGGCTCAGTGGCCCGGTTGGGGTCGCCGTAGACAGCAGCGGAAACATCTACGTTGCCAATTATAATAACAGCACAATCACCAAGTACGCATCGAGCGGTGGAGCCCCCAAACTCACGCTATCCGCAGGGGTAAATCGGCCTTCGTTCGGAATCGCGATAGACAGTAGCGGCAACATCTACGTGCCGAACAGCGGCAACAGCACCGTGACGAAATATGCGCCGAGTGGCGGAAACCCCACGCTCACGATTTCCTCTGGAGTCAGCGCGCCGAACGCCCTGGCACTTGACAGCAGCGGAAACATTTACGTGGCCAACGCCTCTGGCAACACCGTAACAGAGTATGCACCGAGCGGCGGGAGCCCCACACTCACGATATCCTCTGGCGTAAACAACCCATACGGCATATCGGTAGATACTAGCGGCAACATCTACGTTGCTAATAATTCAGGCTTTAACGTCACCGTCTACGGGCCGCTCGGCGGCAGCGCCGCCTCGTCAATTTCGGACATGTTCCCAAGCGGATTAGCGATACATTGAATGGCGGATGCCTATCCGACGCTCGGCCTGTCGTTATCGCCGACCGGGTGCCGGCGCCTCGACGAGACGAGCACGGTGGCCGCTGACAGCCAGCGGTGACGGCCGCGTCGAAGGGTTTTTCTGCGGTCCCCACATCGAGACGTTCGACCGGCTGCGGCATTGGACGTATGAGGCAATCGCCATCAGGCAGAAGGCCTTCGCCAATGCATGCGGGAGTTCGACCCGGTGAAACGCCGTACTCGCCTCTCGGTCGCCCTTGCGCTCGTTCCGGTCCTAGCGCTCACGCTCGGGATTCCACTAGCGAACCGCGTTGAGCCGCGCATCGCCGGGCTGCCGTTTTTGCTGGCCTACATCGTGTGCTGGATCATCCTCACGCCGGCGTTTCTGCTCGCGGTATACCGCAACGACAACCGCGCATGAACGCCATCATCGCCATCGGCGTGATCGCCGTCGTGCTGGCCGCCACGCTGGGGTTGGGCATATTCGGCGTCCGCCGCATCAAGATGGACGCCGAGCAATACATCGTCGGCGGCCGGTCGTTCGGCGCGCTGTTCCTGTGGCTGCTGCTGGCCGGCGAGATCTATACCAGCTTCACGTTTTTAGGCGCGGCCGGCTGGGCATACGGCAGGGGCGCCCCCGCGTTCTACATCCTCTGCTACGGCACGCTGGCCTACATTCTGTCGTACTTCATGCTGCCGCCGATCTGGCGGCTTTCGCAGCGCCACAATTTCCTGACGGGACCGGATTTCTTCGTTCATCAATACGACAGCCCGCGCTTGGGCGCGCTCGTCGCGCTGGTTGGCTTCATCTTCCTCATTCCGTACGCCACGCTGCAACTCACCGGCGTGCAGGTGCTGCTCACGATCGCCGGCTACGGCGCGATCAACTCGCTCGCGGCCGTCGCAATCGCCTTCACGCTTATCGCCGTCTTCGTTTTCGGCACCGGGCTGCGCGGCGCGGCGTGGGCGAGCACGGTGAAGGATGCGATGGTGCTCATCGGCGTGGTCTTCGCGGGCATCGTCTTGCCGGTTCGCTTCTTCGGCTCGCCGGCGGGCGCAATCGACCACGTGCTGGCCGCCAAGCCGCACTGGATGACGCTGACCGGCGACGCGTCGGCCAACGGCGTCGTGTGGTTCGTTTCAACCGTCGCGCTGACGGCGCTGGGCTTCTACATGTGGCCGCAGTCGCTAGCCGCCGTCTACAGCGCCAAAAACGAAGACACCCTGCGCCGCAACGCGATCGCGCTGCCGGTGTACCAACTCATGCTGCTGCTCGTCTATTTCGCCGGCTTTACAGCCCTGCTCGTGTTGCCGGGACTCAAAGGCCCCGCCGCCGATCAGTCGTTCATGCTGGTCGTCAAGCAATATTACTCGCCCTGGATCTTGGGCTTCATCGCCGCCGCCGGGTGCCTGGCCGGCCTCGTGCCCGCCTCGGTGCAGATTCTCGCCGCCGCGAGCATCGTCTCGAAAAACGTGCTGAGCGATACGTTCGGGATCGCGAAAACCAGCGCCGAACGAACGCGCGCCACGCGCATCCTGGTCCTCGTGGTGGCGGTCCTCGCCTTCGCCTTCTGGGCGCTCGCGCGCACGACGCTCGTCGGCTTGCTGCTCATCGCGTACAACGGCATCACGCAGCTCTTTCCGGGCGTGGCCCTGTCGTTCGCGCCGCGCCGCCCCAGCGCCGCCGGCGTGGCGGCGGGCATCCTGTGCGGCATCGCCGCGCTGGCCGCCTTCGCCATGACCGGGACGAGCGTGGTCGGCGGGGTCAACGTCGGCGTAGTCGCGCTGGCCTTCAACGCCGCGGTTGCGATCGTGACCGGCTACGCGATCCCGGCCCTCAAGCCGCGTGTCCCAACCGCCGATTCTTCGACTAGATGAAGCTGTCTGTACCCGTCTGGCGGATCGTCGCGCCGCTCGTCGCCGCCGTTTTCTTTTGCCTCGCGCTCCGCCCCGAAGTCGACCATGCGACCTCGCCGCACGGTCTATCGCATCTGCTTTTCGGCGCCGACGGCGACGCCGGCGCATCGGCTATCAGCCATCCGGCGTGGCTCTCGCTGCACATCGTGGTCCGCAAGCTCTACAGCATCATCGCCTTCGCAATCGTCGGCTTCTGCGCCCAGAAGGCGCTGGGCCCGGCGCGGCGGCCGATGCTGCGCGCCGTCCTGCTGGTCGCGGCCTATTCGCTCTCCATCGAGGTTGGGCAGCGGCTCTTCGTCGGCATCGAGCCGTTTCTCGAGCAGCTCTTCGACGTCGGCTGCGGCGCCCTCGGCGGCGCCATTGCCATCTGGCTCGAAGATGCCTTCGACGGCCGCCTTACCCCCGACAGGATCGCGATGCGGGTGCCGGGCGGCGCCCCGTCCCCGGCGCCGCTCGGACGACGCGTGGACTGAGCCATTGCATCCGGCGATTTCCGCGGAGCCTCGAAACCTACGTGGTTTAGCGAGCCTCGTGCAGATGTAGGTTAGCGATGATCCACTCGCGCCAGGGTATGGTGAATGCCAACATGTCGCCTTCGGTCGCGGCAGCCGCTTGCGGGCTTGCGAGCCATGCAGCGATCGTGCCGATCGGTAAGCCCAATATCGCCTTGCTTATCTCAATGGGAACGTACGCTCCGTCAATAAGCGCGAAACCCTCGAACCCCGCGGGGCTGTAACGCCAAACTTCGCCTACGCCTCCCTCAAGACGACGAGTGCAGTGAGCGCTCCTTGCGCAGCCGGTCACGCAGCGTGTCGGCGAGCCGCAACGCGAGCGCGAGGAGCGTGAACGTTGGGTTCGCGTAGCCGCCGGTCGCGAACACCGACGAGCCGGCGACGTAGAGGTTGTCGACCGAATGCACGCGGCAGTGCTCGTCGACGACGCCGTGGCGCGGATCGGCGGACATCCGCGTCGTCCCGATGTGGTGCGGACCGCCGATGATGCCGGTCTCCCAACCGTCCGGCGGCGCGATCACCTCGCCTAAGCCGCGCGCGCGCAGGTCGCGATCGAAGATACCGAGCCAGCCCGTGATGGCGCCGACATCGACCGGATTGACGCGCCAATCCAGCCGCACCTCGGGAACGCCGAGCGCGTCCCGACGATCATCCAAGCGCACCCGGCTGGCCGGATCCGGCGCCTGCTCCGAACGAAAATAGAGCGAGTACACGCGGGCGGAAGCAGCATTCGGTACGGAGCGGCGCCGCGCAAGGCGGGCGGCATTCCAGGTCCGCGCGCGCATCGACAGTCCCGACGCCTGCTCGGCGGTTTGCTTCAACGTTTCCACGACATCCTTGAAGCGTCCGGCGGCCGCTTTGCGGTAGAGCCGGATCGGCCCGAACGTCACCGGCGGCGGCCAGCCCAAGAACGGCGTGCCGAAGTTGTAGCTAGCCTGTTCGATCGCAATCGAAGTCGACAGCAGGCGATGGCGGTCTTGCGCCGCGGCAGTCGGCGTGACGACGCCGCGAATGCGAACGCCCTTGTAGAACGCCTTGCGGTAAAACGACAGTCCGGCGTTGGCCGCCGCCAGCAAATGTCCGGCCGGAACGTGCAGATGCTCCATGAAGAATCGGCCGACCATGTCGTGTTCGTTGCCGACTCCCCCCGGCCGGTCGGCGCGCGATGCCAACAGCACCCGCGCATTCTCGATCCCGCCGGCGGCGAGCACGACGGCTCCCGGACGCACCTGGAACGTCCGTCCCGTCAGCGTCGCCACATCGAGCGCCGCCACGCGCCGCGAGCCGGACTCGAGCACGATCTGCGTTACGTTCGCATACATGAAAATACGAACATGCGGATCGGTCAGCAGCCGCGCGCCGTAGACCTGCGCGAAATTCGTCTCGGGACTATATTGAAAAAAGACGCTCTCGAAGTTCGATCCCGCAAGCGGCAGCGATGGGGGCAGACGGTCACGCCATGCATCGAGATCGAAACGCGAATCACGTAATTCACAGAGGCGTGCGGTGTCCGCGTAATACGGTTCCACCGTTTCCTCACGAATCGGCCAGCCGCTTCCCGGCAACCAATCGCGGGGCAAATAATCCGCCGGCTCGAGCGGACGGCACCACCCGCCCCAGCGATTCAGGCTGCCGCCGAAGACCCGAAAACGGCAAGCATCCAGCCGGTAATATTGGTGCCCGTCGTTGACGCCGCGAAACAGCTTCTGCGTCGCAAGTTCCGGATCGAATCCGCCGCTTTCAAGCAAGAAGATGGACAGACCCGACGCGCTCAGCCGGTCCGCGATCGCGATACCGGCCGGCCCCGCGCCCACAACACATAGATCGCACGCAAACTCGGTCCCCGACGGAACCGAACGCGCATCGGTCAGCACACCACGACTCGCTGTTCCAAAAATGCACAACCACACATGGCAAGAAGCGCCCGCAAGGGCGATGATAATCTTCGCTAACGAAAACGGAGCATCACTTTCATAAGATTATCGGCTTAGCGAATAAATTCCGCGTTTGCTCAACACGTCTTTAAACGGCGCGAAACGGTAAGCTGGCATGTCGAGTTGGACGAACTACTCGTTACCCGGCGACAAAAGCACACCGCAGAACGACGTCAAGTGCTCGCGAGGCACTTGAACGCGCCGCGAACAACGAAAGAGCGCGGGCACCAGCTTTTGCTGATGCCCGCGCTCTTCTTGCCAAATGGACTTGTCTTACTTTTCTTAACTCGTTTACCAACGTAACCGGTTTACAACCAACGTAACCGGTTTAGCAACTTAACCGGTGAGTGGTGCGAGCTCCCGGTCGACAGCGGCCTTGAGCCCCGCGGCGCTGCGCAGCGCTTCGGCCTTGTCGGTCTTCTCCCATGGCAGATCGAGATCGAGCCGGCCGAAGTGGCCGTAGGACGCGGTCTGCTTGTAGATCGGCCGCCGCAAGTCGAGGTCGTGGATGATCGCCGCGGGGCGCAGGTCGAAGTGCGCCTTGACAAGTTCGGCAATCCGTGGCTCTTCGATCAGGCCCGTCCCGAACGTCTCCACCAGCACCGACACCGGATGCGCGACGCCGATCGCGTACGCGACCTGCACTTCGCAGCGCTCCGCAAGTCCGGCAGCGACCAGGTTTTTGGCAACGTAGCGTGCCGCATAGGCTCCTGATCGATCGACTTTTGTCGGGTCCTTGCCGGAAAACGCTCCGCCGCCGTGCCGCGCCATCCCGCCATACGTGTCGGCGATGATCTTGCGGCCGGTCAAGCCGGCGTCGCCTTTGGGCCCGCCGATGACGAAGCGGCCGGTCGGATTAACGAATACGCGCAGGGCGCCATCGCGCAGATGCTTGGGGATGACTTTGTCGATCACCGAATCGATGATGTCCCGGCGGATTTGTTCGTTCGTTACGTCGGGATCGTGCTGCGTAGAAATCACGACGGCGTCGACACGGACGGGGCGTAATCCCTCATATTCCACGGTAACCTGGGACTTGCCGTCGGGGCGCAGATATTTGAGCTCGCCGCTCTTGCGAAGGCGAGCGAGTTCCTGCGTAAGCCGATGCGCGAGCGTGATCGGCAGCGGCATGAGTGACTCGGTTTCGCGGCAGGCGTAACCGAACATCATTCCCTGGTCGCCGGCCCCGATAAGGTCGAATTTGTCGCGGTCGCCCGTCTCGCGGAATTCGAGCGACTCATCGACGCCTATCTTGATGTCGGACGACTGCTCGTCGACCGAGACCGAGACACCGCACGTTTCGGCGTCGAAGCCGACGTGCGAGTGCACGTAGCCGATCTCCGCGATCGTCTCGCGCACCAGCCGCGCGATATCGACGTACACCTTGGTCGTGATCTCGCCCGCGATGTGAACTTGACCGGTGATGACGAACGACTCGCACGCCACGCGACCGAACGGATCCTTTTCGAGAATCGCGTCGAGAACCGCGTCCGAGATTTGATCGGCGATCTTATCGGGGTGGCCTTCAGTCACCGACTCCGACGTGAATAAGCGACGATACGCCAACTACGTGCCCTCCGACCACGAGGCCATGTACTTGACCTGTTCGGGCGTGAGCGTGTCGATGCCGATGTGCATCGCGGCGAGCTTGAGCGACGCCACTTCCTGATCGATCTCGTCCGGCACCGGATAGACTTTCTTATCCAGCGTCTTGTAGTTCTGCGCCAGATACCCGGCCGCCATCGCCTGATTGGCGAACGACATGTCCATGACCGCCGGCGGGTGGCCTTCGCCCGCAGCGAGGTTGATAAGCCGGCCTTCGCCGAGCACGCGGACCGAACGGCCGTCGGCGAGCTTGTACGAGTCGACGAAATTGCGCGGCTGCGTTTTAGCGACTTTCATCGCTTCGAGCGCGTCGAGGTCGAGCTCGTCGTTGAAGTGGCCGGAGTTGGCGACGATCGCACCGTCCTTCATCACCTCGAAATGTTCTTTGCGGATCACGTGATAGTTGCCGGTGACGGTGACGAAGATATCGCCGACCTTGGCCGCCTCGGCCATCGGCATGACCATGAAGCCGTCCATCGCCGCTTCGAGCGCTTTGCGCGGATCGATCTCGGTAACGACGACATGCGCGCCCAGGCCCTTGGCGCGCGACGCGACGCCGCGGCCGCACCAGCCGTAGCCGACGACGACGAGGGTATGGCCCGCGATGAGCACGTTCGTCGCGCGAATGATGCCGTCGATCGTGGACTGACCGGTGCCGTACCGGTTGTCGAACATGTGCTTGGTGAGCGCGTCGTTGACCGCGATGACCGGGAACGGCAGCACGCCGTCCTTCTCCATCGCGTGCAGCCGGATCACGCCCGTCGTGGTCTCCTCGCAGCCGCCGATCATGTCCGCGAGCAGATGGTTATGCTTGGAATAGATCGTGGTCACAAGGTCACAGCCGTCGTCCATCGACATGTGCGGCTTGGTCGCGATGACCGACTCGATGTGCTTGTAGTAGGTCGCGTTGTCTTCGCCCTTGATGGCGTGGGTCGGGATGTGAAAATGCTTGCTCAGCGCGGCGGCGACGTCGTCCTGCGTCGAGAGCGGGTTGCTGGCGCACAGCGTGATCTCGGCGCCGCCGGCCTTGAGGGCCAGCATGAGATTCGCGGTTTCGGTCGTGACATGCAGACACGCGCCGATGCGCACGCCGGCGAGCGGACGCGTTTTCGCGAACCGGTCGCGGATCTGCGCGAGGACCGGCATGAACGTCGCCGCCCACTCAATGCGCGAACGGCCATAGTCCGCTAGGGCGAAGTCCTTGACGTCGCCGAGTGTTTGTTCGATTACGGGCACACATTGCTCCTAAAGACGAGAGATGATGACCGCTGATCTTTGAAACAATCTAAAACGGACACGGCTGGCGTTCGACGTGCGGGCGACCGCATCCGTCTTACGGCCTAAGTCGCCGAATCGCCGGCACGCGGCAAAGGCTGGCCGATGTACTCCCCGTAAGCGTGGGCGGTGCTCGATTTGCAAGCGTATCTTAACCGGTTGGCCTCCGCCGAGCCGACGCCCGGCGGCGGCAGCGCAGCGACTCTTGTCGGAGCATTCGGTGCGGCGCTCGTCGGCATGGTCGCGCGCCTGACATTAGGCAACGCGAAATTCGCCGCGCTCCATACCGATGCGCTCCTGCTCGTGAGCGAGGCCGACACGCTGCGCGCGCGATTCCTCGCCGCACGCCAAGCCGACGAAAAGGAATTCTCGGCGGTCGTGCGGGCCCAAGCGCTGCCGCGCACGACCGATGCCGAAACCGCCGCGCGCCATGAGCGCATTCAAAAGGCGCTCGTCGGCGCCGCCGAAGCACCGCTGCACGCCGCCGCGCTGGCCGGCGATCTGCTCGCGCTGTGCGAACGCGTCGCGGCGTTTCGCAACGTCGGTTTGATGAGCGACGTCGTCTGCGCGATCACCTTCGGCTGCGCCGCGCTCGATGCATCGGAGGCCAACGTGCGCGTCAACCATCGCTATCTCAAAGATACCAAGCTCGTCGCCAACCAGATGGAGCGCCTCGCGGCGATCCAATCCGCGGCCGGCCGCCACGAGCGCGCCGCGCGCGCGATCGTTGCAAACGCTTAGCGCGGGCCGCGGGTGACGTTTTACTCGACGGCGGCCGGATCGTCCGACGCGTCGACGATGTCGGTGATCTGCGCTGCGCCGTGGATGACTTCTTGGACCGGCACGCCGCCTTTGGCGACCGGATCGGAAACGACCGCGTAATGAACGTGGCCGTGGCCGTGGCTGGCGTCGGCGTGCAGGGTGCCGGCCAGGATGCGCGCGTCGGCCAGCGTGACGCGGACGGGCTTGCCGACGAACGGTTGAACTTCTTGATCGGTCATGCGCTGTTGTTCTCCCATATATAATGAAGCGCTCACGCGACGAGTTCGAGGAACGATCTCACGTCATCCTCGTCAACGTCCATTCCCACTCCGCGTCCGTTCCACCGCGAATCGTGGAAATCGGAACCCGCCGTCATCACCAACCCCAGCCGCGCCGCGAGTGCGCGATAGTGCGCCGTTTGGCTCGGCGTGTGCGTGGCGTAAAAGACTTCGAGCCCGATCAAGCCCGCCGCCGCGAGATCGTCGACGATCGATTCATCCTTTAGGCGCCCGGGATGGGCGAGAACCGGCACGCCGCCGCTGCGCGCGATCACCTCGATCGCCGCGTGCGGCGTAATATGCAGCGAGGGCACGTAACCGGCCCCACCGGCGCCGAGCAGCGTACGGAAGGCGGTATCGATGTCGCGCACGAGGCCCGAGCGCACCAGCGCCTTCGCGACGTGCGGCCGGCCGACCGCGTGCCCGTGGCCGGATTCGGCCAAGACTTGCTCTTCGCTGATGTCGTAACCGGCGCCGCGCAATTGGGTGACCATCCGGCGCATGCGTTCGCGCCGCGCGCTGCGGTTGTGCTCGAGCGTCGCCACGAGCGGTGAGGGACCCAGCGGCAACCCGTAACCGAGCACGTGCACGTCGTTGCCGCGCCAGGTCGTGTTGATCTCGATTCCGGGCACGATGCGCGCGGCGCCGGCGTCGAGCCCGTCGTAGGCCCGCAGCGTGTCGTGGTCGGTTATCGAGAAGATCCCGACGCCGCGCTTGCGCATCGCGGCGACGAGTTGAGCGGGCTCAAGGGTTCCATCACTTGCGTTGGTGTGGCTGTGGAAGTCGACGATCACTTACGACGCCGCGACTTCGGACCGGCGTTCGACCAGCAAGCGAATCGCGGTGCGGACATTGCCTTCGATTTCGACATCGGTAAACTCCGGGATGCAGACCAAGTCGATGCCGCTGGCATGCAGATAACTGCGCGCGATCGCGATCGCTTTGACGGCTTGGTTCGTCGCACCGGCCCCGATCGCCTGAAGCTCCGCGGCGGGGCGTTCGCGCAGCACTCCGGCCAGTGCGCCGGCCACGGAGTTGGGATTGCTCTGGGCCGAAACTTTGAGCACGCCGCCGGCGGGTGTCCGCGGTACTTCCACTATGCCAGGCCCCGTAGATGAATGCGTTTGATGTCGAGTGCCCGCCCTGTTTCTCGGTCGAGTGTCGTTACCGCGGCGCAGAATTGCCGGGCTCCGGTTTTTTGAACGCTGAAGCGCTCGCTTACCGCGGACGTAAAGCGCTCGATCACCGCTTTCTGCTCCATCCCGATCACACCATCGGAGGGCCCGGTCATTCCAACATCGGTCAAGTATGCGGTCCCACCCGCGAAGATCTGCTCGTCGGCGGTTTGCACGTGGGTGTGGGTGCCGTACAACAGCGAGATGTCGCCGTCGAAGAACCGCGCCAATGCCATCTTCTCCGAGGTGGCCTCGGCGTGCACGTCGACGACGATGAGATTGGTCTGGTAGCGCAGATCCGAGATGAGCTCTTTGCCGACCCGGAACGGATCGTCAACGGCCGGCATGAACACGCGGCCCATCAAGTTGACCACACCGATCTTCACGCCGTCGATGACGACGAGTCCACTGCCGCGCCCCGGCGAGCCGGGCGGATAATTTCCCGGCCGGATGACCCGGTCGGTTTCGTCGAGGTAGCCGCGGAACTCGCGCTTGTCCCAGATGTGGTTGCCGCTGGTGATGAAATCGACGCCCGCGGCGAACATTTCATCGGCGGTCTGTTCGGTCAGACCGAAGCCGCCGGCGGCGTTCTCGCCGTTCGCGATCACCGCGTCGACGTGGTGCTGCTCGCG
>PLAE01000078.1 GCA_003134035.1 Candidatus Velthaea versatilis | reverse complement strand
GCTTCAGCACCGCGGCCAGGAGAGCGCCGGCATCGCGGTAGGCAACGGCACCAGCCTCGAGAGCCATCGCGAGATGGGACTCATCGGCGGCATTTTCGACGAATCGATTCTAGGCGGAATGCGCGGCCACGTCAGCTTGGGCCACACTCGCTACTCAACGAGCGGTTCGTCGACCGTCTGCAACGCGCAGCCGTTCATCGAACAGTCCGACGTCGGGCCCTTCGCCTTCGCTCACAACGGCAACCTGACCAATGCCGACGAGTTGCTGGCCCGCTTACCCGACGACATCACGTTGGATGCGAATTCGGATTCGGAGATTCTCTCGAAGACCATCGCGCTGGGGCCGGGCACCCTGTTCGAAAAGATCGCGGCCGCGATGCGTATTGTTGAAGGCGCGTATTCGGTGGTGCTCGCGACGCCCGATGCGATCTACGCGTTCCGCGATCCCTGGGGCGTGCGCCCGCTCTGCCTCGGCACCTATGGCGACGACGGCTATATGATCGCCTCCGAGTCATGCGCTCTGGCAACCGTCGGCGCACAGTATCTGCGCGAGCTCGACGCCGGCGAAATCATCCGCGTCGACCGCAGCGGCGTGCGGACCGAGCAGAGCGAGGTGGTCAAGCCGCCCTCGCTGTGCATGTTCGAGTACATCTACTTCGCCCGTCCCGACTCCGTGCTGAGCGGCCGCTCGATCTATATGGCACGCTACCAGATGGGCCGCGCGCTGGCCAAGGAGCATCCGGCCATCGCCGACGTCGTGATGGCGGTGCCGGACTCGGCGATTCCGGGTGGGATCGGCTTCGCCGCCGCGAGCGGCTTGCCGTACGTCGAGGGGCTGATCAAGAATCGCTACATCGGGCGCACGTTCATCAGTCCGGATCAGAAGATGCGCAGCCAGGGCGTGCAGCTCAAATTCAATCCGATCGTTGAAAACCTGCGCGGACAGCGCGTGGTCGTCGTCGACGACTCGATCGTGCGCGGGACGACGACCCCGCGGATCGTGAGCCTGCTGCGCGATGCCGGTGCCCGCGAAGTTCACCTGCGGATCACCTCGCCGCCGATCGTGCACCCGTGCTATCTGGGCGTCGATATGGCGACCTACGCCGAACTGATCGCCGCGAACCTCACGGTCGACCAGATCTGCGACAAGGTCGGTGCGGATTCGCTGGGCTATCTCACCGTCGACGGGCTGGTTAACGCGACGGGCCGTGTGCGCGGAGATTTTTGCCTAGGCTGCCTGACGGGCGCGTACCCCTCCGCACCGGCGTTCTCGCTGCCGGCCGCCGATCGGCAGCCCGCACTAAAATAGCGCTGCGCGCGGCGACCCGATTTCGCCGGCGTACCGGCCGGGCAAATTTCGCCCGGCGAAAGCGGAAGCCGTCTATTCGGGCGAATGCCAGTGCCTCGCGAAAGGTCGCAGGGCAGAGCTTTTTTGCGCGGAATCTGGCGCGTCTAGCGGGGCTCGCCGCTCCGAACTGGCACCTTGGAGAACCTCTAGCATATGAAACGACTCTTCTTTAGCGGACTAGCCGCGGCCGTTCTCGCCGCTTCGACCGGATCGGCTTCGATGGCGGCCAAGCCGCTCAACTCGATCGGCATCAGCGTCGGCGACCTGGCGAATCCGTTCTTCGTCGCGATCGGTCAAGGCGCGTCGGACGAAGCCAAAAAGCTCGGCGGTCCGAACGTGAAGATCACAACGGTTTCAAGCAACTACGACCTCAATACGCAAGTCGGTCAGATCGAGAATTTCATCGCCAATAAAACCGATATCATCCTGGTCAATGCCGTCGATCCCAAAGCCATCGCACCCGTGCTCAAGAAAGCCACCGACGCCGGCATCGTCGTCGTCGCCTTCGACGTCGCTGCGGCGGGCGCCGACGCCACCGTAATGTCGGATAACACCGCCGCCGGCACGACGTCCTGCGAGTACCTCGCCAAACACATCGGCGGCAAAGGCAACGTCGTCATCATCAATGGGCCGCCGGTTTCTTCGGTTATCGATCGCGTCAAAGGCTGCGAGCAAGTCCTGAGCAAGGACGGCATCAAAGTTCTCTCCGACAATCAGAATGCCAAGGGCAGTCGCGACGGCGGCCTGTCGGTCATGCAAGATTTGCTCACGGCGAACCCCAAGATCGACGGCGTGTTCGCGATCAACGATCCGACCGCCATCGGCGCGGACCTCGCTATCAAGCAGGCGCACCGCGACGACATCAAGCTGATCACCGCCGTCGACGGCTCGCCCGACGGTCAAGCGGGTTTGAAGGATAAGTCGAGCTTATTCCAGGCGACGGCTGCGCAGAATCCGTACCACATGGCGTCGCTCGCGATCGAAGAAGGATACGGATTGCTTCAGGGTAAGGCGCCCAAAGAGAAAATCTTGCTGCTGCCGGTCCCGCTCATCACCAAAGCCAACGTCGCCAGCTATCCGGGCTGGGTCAAACAGTAGAGTTGTAATCGGCTCATGAGGCGGCCGGTTCGCCGCCGCCTCTTCCGGTGACTTCGTGCGATCGGAGCCCAGCTTGACCATCACGAAAGACAACGGTACCTCCCATGGCTGAAGGCAAACTCATTTTCGAGATGCGCGGCATCTCCAAAAGCTTCGGCGCGACACACGCCTTGCGTGACGTCAAACTGCCGATCCGCACGCACGAAGTCCATGCGATCATGGGCGAGAACGGCGCCGGCAAGAGTACGCTCATGAAGATTCTGTCGGGCGTCTACACGCCCGACGCGGGCGAGATTCTGCTCGACGGCAAACCGGTCAAGATCGCGAACCCGGCGGCCGCGCGCGACCTCGGCATCAACCTCATCTACCAAGAGCTCAGCGTCGCCCCGCACATGACGGTCGCCCAGAACGTGTTCATGGGCAGCGAGCCGCGCGGCAAGTTCGGGATGGTCGACGAAGCGGCGATGAATCGCCGTACCGCCGAGATGCTGGAAAACCTCGGCGCGCGGTTCTCGGCCACGACGCTAGCCAAGAATCTCTCGATCGCCGAACAGCAGCAGGTCGAGATCGGCCGGGCCCTCATCCACGAAGGCCGGATCCTCATCATGGACGAGCCGACCGCGGCCTTGTCCGATCGCGAAACCGAGCAGCTCTTCCGAATCATCGAGCAGTTGCGCGACAAGGGGATCGCGGTGCTGTACATCAGCCACCGCATGGCCGAGGTGCACCGCTTGGCCACGCGCGTCACGATCTTGCGCGACGGCGGCTATGTCGGCGAACTCAGCAAGGACGAACTCGAACCGCGCCGCGTCGTGCAGATGATGGTCGGCCGGGAACTCGGGGATTTTTACGCCCATGCCAAGCGCGGTGCGCGCGGCGCCGAAGTGCTGCGCGTCGAGGCACTCGCCGGCGGCAAAGTGAAACCCGCGAGTTTCAGCTTATACTCAGGCGAAGTGACGGGCCTCGCGGGCCTCGTCGGCGCGGGCCGGACCGAACTTGCGCGGCTGATTTTCGGCGCCGACATCAAGGCCGCCGGGAAAGTCGTCCTCGCGGGTCAACCGATCGAGGTCGGCGAGCCCGGCCAGGCGATCGCCCTTGGCATCGGATACGTGCCCGAGGACCGCAAGAGTCTGGGCTTGTTTCTTCAACTGTCGGCGCTGGCCAACACGTCGATGAACGTGCTCGCGCAGCACTCCAGCGGTGGGATCATCAAGTACTCCGAACTCGTCCGGCTGACCCGCGATTCGATCAAGAAGCTCAATGTCAAGGTCAGCGGTCCCGACGGGATCGTCGGCGGACTGTCGGGCGGAAACCAGCAGAAAGTGCTGCTCGCGCGCTGGCTCGAGATCGGGCCCAAAGTGCTCATCCTCGACGAACCGACGCGCGGCGTCGACGTCGGCGCGAAGAGTGAGATTTACAAGATCATCCATCAGCTCGCCGACGACGGCGTGGCGATTCTCTGCATTTCCAGCGAGCTGCCCGAAATCGTCGGCATCTGCGACCGCGTCATGGTGATGCGCGAAGGCGAAATCACCGGCGAAGTCAGCGGCGATCGAATCACCCAAGAGAACATCATGGCCCTCGCCGCGCATGTCGAGCCCGCCGCGGCAGCATAGCAACTCTCGTCGCGATCATGCCAGCAGAGGAACGGTGACCATATGTCAACCATAACGCTCAGCCCCGTCGAGCGCCCGAGCCGGCCGAACGCCGCGTCCATCATCCGGCAGATGGGAATGCTGCCGGTCCTCATCGTGCTCTATATCGGGATGTACGCGCTCACCGTGTACGTCGCCGGTTCGGCCGGCTCGAACTTCCTCACGTCGAGCAACACGATGAACATCTTGCGCCAGGTGTCGATCAACCTGGTGCTCGCGTCGGGCATGACGTTCGTCATCCTGACCGCCGGTATCGATCTTTCCGTCGGATCGATACTGGCGGTGTCCGCGGTGTTCGGCATGCTCACCTCGCTCACGCAGTTCGCGAGTTTGTCGATCCCGGTCTTTCTCCTCGCGGGACTCGCCTGCGGTCTGATCAACGGCGCGCTCGTGGCGTTCGTGGGGCTCAATCCATTCGTCGTGACGCTCGGAACGATGACCGCGCTGCGCGGTGCCGCCTACTTGTTCGCCGGCGGCACGACGGTGCTCAACTCGAACATTCCCAGCTTCGAGTGGATGGGCAACGGCGGTTTTCTGGCCATTCCGTGGCTGATCTGGCTGGCCATCGGCGTCGTCGCCGTCAGTTGGTTCATTTTGCGCAAGACGGTGCTGGGGCTACAGATCTACGCGGTCGGCGGTAACCCGCAGGCGGCGCGGCTAACGGGCATCAAGGTCGGCGTCGTGCTGATGTTCGTGTACGCGATCAGCGGCCTCTTCGCGGGCCTCGGCGGCGCGATGTCGGCCAGCCGGCTCTACGGCGCGAACGGCAACTGGGGCACCGGTTACGAACTCGACGCGATCGCCGCCGTCGTTCTGGGCGGTACGAGCTTGAGCGGCGGTGTCGGCGCGATCGGCGGCACAGTCATCGGTGCGCTCATCATCGGCGTGATGAATAACGGCCTGACGATCTTAGGGCTGTCGTCGTTCTGGCAGTATGTCGCCAAGGGCGTCGTCATCGTCTTAGCCGTCATGCTCGATAAATGGCGGCAGAAGCACCAAACGAACTAGGCTGTGTTTTCCGATCCGCCGGACTTCGTCGCTACGCCGCTCATGGGCTAATGGCGGCAGAAGCACCAAACGAACTAGGCTGTTTTCCGATCCGCCGGACTTCGTCGCTACGCCGCTCATGGGCTAAAGCCCACTACGCGTCTATGCTCCTCGCCGGCGAATCGGAAAACACAGCCTAATCGGGCCCCTATCTTGTGCGCCGGCCTTCGTATAACCAGCGTAACATGCATCCATTCGCATAGGCCGCCGCGAGAGATGCTGGCTAATGGCCGAAAAAGCCTATGAGCCGAGCCGAGAATCGCAGGTCCTGTGCACGTTAGGACCGACTCCCTCAGCCCGTCCGCGCTGTCCTCGTTCCTCGCCGAATTGAGCGATATCCCCCACGACACCGCGCCCAACACCGTCGCGGCGAAATCGCGCGATTTCTTTTGGTACAGCCCGATCCTCAAAGAACGCCTGGCGCACTGCGTAGCCGAGGCCGTCGTCACGCCGCGCTCCGAGACGGACGTTATCGCGGTGGCGGGTTTGGCCGCCAAATACCGCATCCCGCTGACCGTCCGCGGCGCGGGAACCGGGAACTACGGGCAGGCCGTGCCGCTGCACGGCGGGATCATCTTGGACATGATCGCGATGGACGCGATCGGCCCGGTGGTCGACGGTGCGGTCCGCGTCGGTCCCGGTGCGAAGCTCAAGGACATCGACCGGCAAACGCGGCCCAGCGGTTGGGAACTGCGGATGTTTCCCTCGACGTACCGCACAGCGACGATCGGCGGATTCATAGCCGGCGGCTCGGGCGGCGTCGGTTCGATCAATTACAGCGGCCTCGCCGAGCGGGGCTCGATCGGCGGCGCGCGCGTCGTAACGCTTGAAGCCGAACCGCGAGTGATCGAGTTGCGCGGCTTCGATGCGCATTGGGTTCAGCACGCGTACGGCACCAACGGAATCATCACCGAACTGGAGATCCCGCTCGCCCCGGCTCTGGCGTGGACCGAAATCGCGGTGGCGTTCAGCGACTTCATGCAGCTGGCGCGATTTTGTCTGAAGGTCGGACGCGCGGACGGCATCTTCAAGAAGCTCGTGACCGCTGTCGAGTGGCCGATTCCGCGCTATTTCGGGACGCTCAAGGCGCCGGTCACGGACGGCTCGGCGCTTGGACTTTTCATGATCGGCAGGGCGTCGCTGGTGCCGTTCGCCGAACTGGTCGAGGCCTTCGGCGGAGCTCTGGTGTACCAGCAAAACGAAGCGGACGTTGCGGCGTCGGGTGCCGTTCCGATCTATGAATACACCTGGAACCACACGACGCTTCAGTTGCTCAAGCGCGAGAAGAACGTGACGTACTTGCAGTCGGCGTTTCCGGATCTCGCTGCGGTGGAAGCGATGCAGCAGACCTTCGGCAGCGAGGTGACGCAGCATCTGGAATTCGTGCGCGCGAACGGTGAGGTCGTCGTTCGCGCGCTGCAGATCGTCTGGTATACGACCGCTGAGCGGTTGAACGAGATCATTGCGATCCATGAATCGCGCGGCTGCCCCGTCTTCAACCCGCACACCTATATTCTGGAGGATGGCGGGATGAAAGTAACCGACGCCGCGCAGTTAGCATTCAAACGCGTCGCCGATCCGCTCGGGCTGCTCAATCCGGGGAAAATGCGCGGCTGGACGTTCTGATCGAATCGGCATCGACGCGCATGCGCGACGGTGTGCGGCTTGCGCCCCCAGCAGCGGCCAGCGCTGCCGGAAGCGCCCTGCGTTCCTTATCCCGAATCAGCCGCGCTTTCGCTCCGACTCATCGAACGCTGGGCCGCGTTGAGCACATCGGTACTGGTCGCCACGAAGCCCAGACATTGGCGGATATTATAGAGCGTCGCGTCCCAGCAAAACGCTGGGGAGGTCGTCGCGCAGCAGTCCTCGAGCATGATGCAGTCGTAACCCAAAAAATTCGCATCGGCCAGCGTCCAGATCACGCACTGATCGGCGTTCACGCCGGCGAAGAACAGCGTGTCGACGCGCAGGTTGCGCAGAATCGCGTCGAGCGGCGTATCCCAAAAGCCGCTCATACGATACTTGTCGACGCACACGTCGCCGGCTGCGATCGGCAGCTCGTCGACGACTGCCGCGGCCCAGCTTCCTTGCTCGAGCACCGGTGCTCCGTTCGCGGGCAACGGGTCGCCCAAGCCGGTCGACGCGCCGTCGGAATTATAGACGTGCAGCAAGCTCGGACTCAGGTTGAGCCGGTCGGAGCGGTTGCCCCAGTTCAGCCAAATGATCGGCACGCCCGAATCGCGCAGCCCGGGCACGAGCGCGCGCAGCGGTTCGATCGGCGTGCGGGCCGGCGTCACGTCGACGCCGATGTGCGCAAGCCAGCCGTCGGGATGGCAGAAATCGTTCTGCATGTCGACGACGATGAGCGCGCTCGCGGCAAGATCGATCGTCAGGCCCTGGGGTGTGGCCGCGAACGTGACCGGATGCGGCGCACGCGCGGCGCGAACGAGTTCGACGTGATCGCGGGAAACGATCCAGGAGTTGGCCCGCGTTCCGAGCCGCGGGCGTGTGTCGTTCGATGGGCTGACCGGCATTGCAATCTTCGTTCGTTTCCGTTCAAATGAGACCATGCCGATGATTCGCAAATCCGCCGGCGACTGCGCCGCATATCGCATCAAAGCGAGCGATACGAATTACTTTGTCCTGTTGGCCGATCCGGCCGGTGACGGCGTCGCGTTCATAACGGTCATCGAGATCTTCGAGCCCGGCGGTGCGACGCCGCCCAATGCGCACGCTGCGGCCTACGAACAGTTCGTGGTGCTCGCCGGGACGGGGGTTGCGCGCTGCGACGGACGGGAGGCGCGTTTGAGCCGCGGCGATATCCTCATCGTGCCGCCCGGCACCGAGCACGTCGTTGAAAACAGCGGACCCGGCAAGCTCTATTGTCTGACAACGATGATTCCCAACGAAGGCTTCGCCGAACTCATCCGCGGCGGCATTCCGGTGGAGATCGACGCCGCCGACCGGCTCGTCCTGACCGAACGGCTGGGAGTCAGCCCGTGAGCCTGCGCCGGTACTGGGTCGAGATGACCAGCGACGACTTCATCGGCCTCGACCCGCACACGACCGTCGCGATCTTACCCGTCGGCGCCGTCGAACAGCACGGTCCGCATTTGCCGGTTTACGTCGATTCGTGCATCAACGCGGAGTTGCTGGCGCGGCTGATGGCGGCGGCTCCGCCGGACCTGGCGATCACGGCGCTGCCGCTGCAAACAGTCGGAAAAAGTAACGAACACCAAGCTTTTCCCGGCACCCTGACGCTGACGGCTGAGACGCTGACGCGCGTTTGCTGCGAGCTGGGCGAGAGCGTGCGCCGCGCCTCGATTCGCAAGCTCGTGCTGTTGAACTCACACGGCGGTCAGCCCCAGATCATGGATATCGTCGCGCGCGAACTGCGCGTGCGCGAAAAGATGTTCGTCGTTCATGCCGGCTGGGGATCGGCTGCGGATGTGTCCGATCTGTTCGACGTCGACGAACGCAAATACGGGATCCACGGCGGCGAAGCGGAGACATCGATGATGCTGCACCTGCGCCCGGATCTCGTCCACATGGAACGCGCCGGCAACTTCGTCTCGCTCATGCACGCGATGGGCGCCGATTACCGCTGGCTCACGCCCGAAGGCCGCGTCGGTTTCGGCTGGCAGTCGCAAGATCTCCACCCCTCGGGCGCCAGCGGAAACGCAAGCGCGGCGACGGCCGACAAAGGCCGGATCATGACCGAGCGCTGCGTCACCGGGATGATCGATCTGCTGCGCGAGGTGGCCCGCTACCCGCTCGACCGGATCGTCGACCGGCACAACGGTTCGGTGAGAGAATAATTAGGCTTTATCGCTCTTCGGCCAGCGCGCTTTCGTGCCAATGTCCGAGCAACGCCCGGTTGAGGGCGACCATCAGCAGATAGAGCAGCACGCCGGTGACCGCGATGAGCAGCAGCGCGGCGAACATGAGCGGGATGTCGAGCTGAAAGCCGGCTTGCATGATCTGGTACGCCAGACCCGCGCTGCGGCCGCCGCTCCCGGCGACGAATTCGGCGACGACCGCGCCGATGAGCGAAAGACCACTGGCGATGCGCAGTCCCGCCAAGAAGTAGGGCAAGGCGCTGGGAATGCGCAGCCGCAGCAAGATATCCAGCCGGCTCGCCTTGTTCATGCGGAAATAGCTGAGCAGCCCGGGATCGACGCTGCGCAAACCCAGCGTCGTGTTCGAGATGATCGGAAAGATCGCGATGACCGTCGCGCAGATCGTCAGCGAGATCTGCGTGTTCTTCACGAGCAGAATGATGAGCGGCGCGACGGCGACGATCGGGGTCACTTGCGCGAGCACGGCGTACGGAAAGAGGCTCAGCTCGATGATCCGGCTCTGCACGAAGACGAACGCGATGAGCGTCCCCACCACCGCCGACACCGCGAACGCCTCGAACGTAACGATCAGCGTCGACCAGAGCCCCTGCAGCAGGGTCGGCCAGTCCTTATAGAGGCTCACGGCGATTTCGCTGGGCGTTGGGAACAGGTAAGCCGGCACGTGGCCCGCGCGGCACCCAAATTCCCACACCGCGAGCACGATGAGCCCGAGGACGACGGGCGCCGCGGTGCGGACTTTCGGATCGTCGGCGTTCACGCGATCTCGTCGTTTCCGCTGGCTTGCGCCGCTGCGGTCAGGATCGCCGAAAGCTCGCGGCAGCGGCGCGCGAAGCGGTCGCTGGTGCGGAATTCGTCGCTGCGCGCCGGCGGTTCGTCGACGACGAATTCGCGGAAGATGCGGCCCGGCTGCGCCGCCATCACCACGATCCGGGTGGAGAGGAACACCGCTTCGTAAAGCGAGTGCGTGACGAACACCGTCGTGAGGTGACGTTCGACCGAGAGCCGCACCAGATCATCGTCGAGCTTATTTCGCGTGAACTCGTCGAGCGCGCCGAACGGCTCGTCCATGAGCAGCACGTCGGGCTCGGTCACCAAGGCGCGCGCGATCGAGGTGCGCATGCGCATTCCGCCCGACAACTGCCGCGGATAGCTGCGGGCGAACTTGGTCAGGCCGACGTGCGCGAGGGCGGCGTCGACCCGCGCCGCGGCGTCGGCGGCCGGCGTCCGGCTAAGTTCGAGCGGCAGCCGGACGTTCTCGGCGACGCGTGCCCAAGGCATGAGCGTCGGATCTTGGAACACGAACGCGAGGCGGCGTCCGGCGGAGCCGACGCGATCGAAATCGCCGCCCCACCAGCGGATGCGTCCGCTGCTGGGTGCGATCAGGTTGGCGATGAGCTTGAGCAGCGTGCTCTTCCCGCATCCCGACGGTCCGATGAGGCTCACGAACTCGCCGGGCATGATGCGCAGATCGATTGGTTCCAGGCCGCGCATTCCGTTGGCGAAGACCTTATCGACGCGGTCGAGCGCGACGACGGGTTCGGCCGGCGCTGCAGCGTTTGAGGTCCGGAGATCGCTGATGCGCTGCGTTTCGGTCATGCCATCACGCGCAGGTCTTTCACGTAATCGAGCGTGTACGCCGATTTCCAATCGGTCTGGTCCCGGAGCAACTTGTTGCGCACCATAAAGTCCCGCGTGGCTTTCCAGCGCGCATCGGTCATCGTACCGATACCGTATTTGGCAGCATCGCCGCCGGTCGCGACGGCCATTGCCCGGAAGCGCCCGACGCTGAAGGCGAGCTGGGCGTCGGACATCTTGGGATTGTCCACTTTGATGAGCGCGTTGGCGGGACCGGGATCGCGCAGGTAGGCGCGCCAGCCCTCCATCGATGCCGCGATGAAACGCCTGGCGACATCGGGATTCTTGGCCAGAAACGGCTGCGGGGTGACGAGCGTCTCGCCATACACCGGGTAGCCAAACTTTGCGAACAAAAAGAAGTTGATCGGTACCTTGGCGACCTGCGCTTGATACGGCTCCGACGTCGCGTAGGCTTGCTGCGCGATGGTTGAATCCGTGAAGAACGGCTGGAGGTTGAAGGTGTACGGCTCGATCTGGTCGTCGGTGTAGCCGTAGCGCTCGCGCAGCCAGGGCCAAAACGTCTGCGTCGACGGGCCGGCGAGCAAAATTTTGTGGCCCTTGAGATCGTCGAGCGATGTGATGTTCGCATGCGCCATGATCCCTTGCATGTCGAACTGGAAACATGCGCCGACCGCGATGATTGGGAGGCCGTGTTCGATCGAGGTCATGATCGCGGTATCGTAGCCCATCGCGAAATCGGCGTCGCCGCCCATGAGCAGTTGCATGCCGTTGATCTGCGGACCACCCATCACGATCGAGCAGTCGATCCCGTGTTTGGCGTAGATGCCCGAGGCTTTGGCCGCGTAGAAACCGCCGTGTTCGGCTTCGGCGTACCAATTGGTGAGGATGCGGACCGGATCGGCGGCGCGCGCCGGCTGCACGCTGATCGTCGCGAATGCGGCGGAACTCGCAAGTCCGGCAATGATCTGGCGGCGCGTCGTCATCGTACGAGGTTCGCGATCACCGTTCGGCTCGGCATCTCGCTATTTGGCTAGCCGCGCAGGTGCGATGTATACGATTTGACGGACGGCTGATCGACCCAGCGGCACCCACGACGGTCGTTCCGGGCAGTTCTCCACGACGCGAGGAGCGCATCAGTGCGTCTGGGCCATGAGCGAGACGTGGGCCGCGACGATCCGCCAGCCGGCCTCGAAGCGGACCCAGGTTTGACTTTGCCGCCCCGTCCGGCCGCCGCCATCGCGCTGGAATTCGACATTGGCGGTGGCGAAATCGGGGCCATATGTGGTGATCACGCGCCGGATGATCCGGCGCGGTGGCGACCCCCCCGGCCGAGCCAGGCGGAAGGCGGCAATCGCCGCGAATCCGTAGAGGTTCTCGCCGACCCCGTACCGCAGCGTGTGCGGCGAGTCGAAGAAGAAGCCGTCCAAGGCGGCAACGTCGTTTGTCCCCAGCGCCGTCTCGTAACGCTCGAAGACGGCCTCGACCTCGGCGAGGGTCGCCGGATCGTTGACGGTCACGCCGTTTCGAAGCGCACAGACGAGAAACCAAGAGTCGGTCTCGCGCTACGGCGACGAAGCTCGTCCCCGCAAACGGGGACGAGCTTCGTTGATGGAACGCGTAACCTTGTGGTCGTTCTCAAGTGGGCGATCAGCGCCCCATGTGGAACCGCAGTTGAGCCCGTAGCGTGCGGGGCGGAGCGGGAACCAGCGTTGTCTGGTAGTTCGTCAGACCCGTCGCGTTTCGGGCGACGACGAAGACGCCGCCGTTGGGCTGGGGCAGGTTGTCGTAGTTATTCGTGTTGAGGAGATTTTGCACCGAGAGCAGCGCCTCGACGTTGTGCGTTACGGGATGGCGCACGGTAAAATCGAACAGGCCCAAGGGCGACTGGAGATAGGAGTTGTTCTTGCCTTCGTAGTCGACGCCCAGGCCAAAGTACGTGCCGGCATGCGACGTGTACGTGAGTTGCCCGTAGCCTTTGAGATACGGGATACAGGTCGCGATGCCGACGGTCAAGCCGTTGCCGCAGATCTGCACGCCGTTGACGGGGAACGTCCCGCCCGCGCCGCTATTGGCATAAACGCTATCGGGGATACCGGTCAGAACCGAGCGCGTCGCTGCGACCGCAACGTTGTAGCCCAGGCCGACGCGCGGCTCGAACCGGTAGCGCAACGTTGCAAGTTGCGTCTGGAGACGGGCCACGTTGATCGGGAGCGATTCGTTCAAAATACACGGCTGAGCGAAGCAGTTCGACGCATACGGGACCTGCACGGCGACACTCAGCTGCTGGAACACGTTATGCACGATCGTATCGCCGAGGTCGGCGCTGAGCACCGCCCCATTGGAGAACCGGTGATCCGCGCCCAGCGTGTACGCCAAGCTGACTTCGGGATTGAGCGATGGGTTCTTCGAGCTCAGCGAGCCGTCCGTGTAAAGCGGAGCCGAGGTCGCGTAGGGTGTGTACGATGCATTGCCGCTGACTTGGCCGACGAACGGAAACGTCGCCGAGGTACCCCAGGCGGCGCGCACCGAGGTGTTGGTGTTTGCCCGGTAGACGAGGGCGACATGCGGGTCGAAGCGCGACACGTGGCGCCCGAGGCCGGTCAGCAGCGGATTCCCGCTGCTGTCGAGTTGCAGGACGCCGTTCACGTAGAGCGGCTGCACGCCCGACACCGACCAAATGGTATCGTACAAGCCGGCATTCACCGCGAGTTTCGCGAGCGGATGCAGTTCGCTTGTGAGCGAGAACGTGGAGTAGCGATCCGTCGAGAATGGAACGGTGACGTTGAGCGGGTTATTGACGAACGCGCTTGTGCTCTGGCCGTGGAAATCGTAGGTGAAGTTCAGGAAGTTGCTGGCACCGAACGGGTGAATGAGAGAAAACGTGGACCCGTAGATCTTATCGAGCTCGAAGGTCGTGTACGGATATTGGAAACACTCTTCTTGCCCGTTGACCGTAACGAGCGTGTTCTGGGGGCTGTTGATCTGCGAGTAGGCAAAGATGTTTCCGACCGGGCACGCGCCGTATTGCGGATTCTCGAAAGCATTCGGGTTCGGTAGACCCGAGCTCGGAATTTGCGTGCCCGGCGGCAGCGACTGCGGTCCGGGGTAGCACGGAGCGTTCGCGACAGCACCTTTTGTGACGACGCACGCCGGGTACGACGAGTTCGGTGCGAAAAATTGGGCGTAGCCGCCCTCTTGGGTTCCGTCGACGATCTCCGGTTCGATGTTGCCGAGGTACGGCCGGATCAAAAGCGTGTTGTTGCCCAGCGACGTGCGGAACTGGCTGTCGAAGAGGGTTTGATTGTTGTAGATGAACGAGCCGGGGTACCAGGTGTAGCCTTGGATCGTCTGGCCGATGAGGTTCTTGTACGCGGGATTCGTGCACTGGTTGGTGCCCGGGAAGCAGTCGACGATGGTGGTCGGACCGTTGGACGTGCCCCACGCCGCGCCTTGCGGCGAAAAGGTGCCCCACGCGCCGACGAAGCCGGCCTCGAACGACGTGGTCGGAGTGAAGTTGTAGCGCAGCTTGAGCGATTCACCGCGGGTCAGGAGCGAGCCGCTGGCATCATCGCAGAATGCGACGATGCCGGTGTTGCCGTTCTGGTTGATCGGGAACGACGGTGAGGTATCGCATAACTTCTTCTTAAAATAGGGCCCGTTCAAGCCGCCGACGCCGGTATCGACGACATATTGCACTTTGCCGACACTGCCCGTGCCGGTGAAATTCGAATATTGCGATCGGTATGAGTCGTCACCGTACGTGAGTTCGGCCGTCGGTTTCTGGGTGAACGCCGGGGACAGGAAGTTGATCGTGCCGCCGACGGCGATGTTGGCGAAGGGGGTCGTGTTCCCGGGGCCGGATTGCGTTTCGACGCCGCCGGTCAAATAGGAGGGAAAGTAGTGGCTGGACCACACCCCCTGTTGGCCTTCGGCGAGCGGATGACCGTCGATGAGGACCTGTGTCTCATAGGGTTGGCCGCCGCCGACGATGATCGTCGTATCCGGCAAGTCGCCCAAGTGCTGGATCGTGACGTCCGGCAGCCGCTGGAGCACGTCGGTGACTTGCGGCGAGGCGAGATTGGCGAACGTTTGCGCGCCGACGTACGACGACGTCGCGGCACCCGTGTTGATCGAACTGCCGCCCGAACGCGTCGTCGACGACACTTGCCCAATCGTGCGCAGCGACGAGAGGTCGACCTGCGTCAAACCGACCGTCAGCGGAACCGACGTTCCCGGCGTGACGACGACGTCGGCGAGGCTGGCGGCGTTGAAACCGTTTTTGCGCACCGTCACGCTGTAGATTCCGGGAACCACGCTCGCGCTGAATGCGCCCTTAGCGTCGGAAAGCACCGTGATCGTCGTCGCTCCGACAATGGATACGGCCGCGCCGGTGACCGCCGTGCCCGCCCCGCTGCGGATCGTTCCCGAGATGGTCGCCGCGTTGTCGGGAGCACTGCTCGCGGCGGGAGCCGGCGCGCTGATCCCCGCCGTGGCGGGCGCGGTCTGCGCCCACGCGCTCGACGGAGCAGCGACGCTCAACGCTAGCAGGGCAGCGACGTACAGTCGACCACGCAAGTAAATAGCGCGCATATCATCCTACAACTTCAGCAATGGGAATGCGTAAAATCGCGCCCGGTAAGGCCGCGCGATTGGATGCTCACAATCTTACGCGCGCGCTGAGCGATGCGCTTTCGCCAAATGCATAAATACTACGATCTTCTTACGATTTTTCGCCATTCGCCGACGGTCCGCCGGCTTCGTGTGCTCAGCCTGATTCGGAGCGCGTCGAGTACGCCGTCAGCCTTTCCGAAAGTAATTCATCGAGCGAATCGATATCTGCCGCCGAGCCGGCGCCGAAATCGATGCGCAGCGATTGCGCGCCGAGCGTCAAATGCGATTCGGCGGGGTGCGCTTGCGCGATGACGACCCCCCGGCGGATGACGAACAGCCGCGCGGCCCGCAACCGAATCGCCTCGATCGGATCAGCCGCCTGCAGCACGACGAGGTCGGCATGGTTCCCGATCGCCACGCCGTACTCGGCGAGCCCCAGGGTGCGCGCACCGTTGGTCGTGACGGCGGCGAACGCTTCGCGCATCTCGGCGCGACCGGTGAGCTGCCCAACGTGCACCGCCATGTGCGCGACTTCGAGCATGTCGTGCGAACCCAAGCTGTACCATGGGTCCATGACCGAATCGTGGCCGTACGAAACGTTGATGCCGGCGTCGACGAGCTCGCGCACGCGGGCCATCCCGCGCCGCTTGGGATACGTGTCGTGGCGGCCTTGCAGCACGATGTTGGCTAACGGGTTGGGCACGGCGTGGAGTTCGGCCTCACGCATGAGCGCGATGAGCTTGCTGACGTAGTAATTATCCATGCTGTGCATGGAGGTGAGGTGCGATCCGGTCACGCGGCCGTGCAGGCCGAGGCGCACCGTTTGCGCGGCGAGCGTTTCGACATGGCGCGAAAGTGGGTCGTCGGACTCATCGCAGTGCATGTCGACCCGCAGGCCGCGCTCGGCCGCGATCGCGCAAAGTTGGCGCACGGACTCGGCGCCGTCCGCCATCGTGCGCTCGAAGTGCGGGATGCCGCCGACCACGTCGACCCCGCGGTCGAGTGCGCGCAGCAGGTTGGTGCGCGCATTGGGACTGCGCAAAAAACCGTCTTGGGGGAACGCGACGAGTTGAATGTCGATGTAGGGGGCCAGCTCACGCCGCACGTCGAGCAGCGCGTCGACCGCGACGAGCCGGTCGTCGCAGATGTCGACGTGGCTGCGGATGGCGAGGTTGCCCCGGGCGATCGCCCACGTGCACAGCTCGCGGGCGCGCTCGCGCACGTCGTTTTCGGTCAGCAGCGGTTTCTGCTCGGCCCAGATGGCGATGCCCTCGAGCAGCGTGCCCGACTGGTTATAGCGCGGCCGGCCGATGCTGCGGGTCGCGTCGAGGTGAAAGTGACTATCGACGAACGGCGCGCACACCAGCCGGCCGCGCGCGTCGATCTCGCGCGCGGCCGGCACGTCGAGCTGCGGCGCAAGCGCGACGATCCGGCCGTCCAGCACGCCGATGTCGTAGCCGGCGCGCCCGTCGACGAGATTTGCTCCGCGAACGATAAGATCGAGCATCAGGCCTAGCGCGCTTTCTCATATGCGACGACGCGTGCCCGGGCGCGCGGGCGCAAGAGCACGTATGCGCCGCCGGCGGCGAAAAACCCAACGACATATCCGACATCCGTCCCGCCGAGCCGCTGCGCGATCGGGCCCGTGTAGACCGAAGTCGAGGAGAACAACGCGATCGTCAGCACGGTAACGACGACGAAGACCGACGCGCCCAGGCCCCAGCCGCGAACGCCGCGCTCGTCGCCGCTTCGGCACAGGTACCAATCGGCGAGCACGATTCCGGCCCAGGGTGCGATCCAGTAGATGAGCACCACGAGATAATTCGAAAAGAGCGTCGCGAATTGCCCGGCACCGGCAACGGCCAGAACGAATCCCAAACTTGCGGTGACGATCGCCGAAAGAGAGCGCGGCAGGCGCACTCCGGCGGAGATGAGGCTGTATGCGGCGGTATAGTCGTTCTGGGAATTGACCGCAATCGACGAAATGGCGACCGCGAAGAGAGCCAGCGGCGCGAAGCCGCCCGTCAGGTCGACAATGCTCGTGATGAGCGCGGTCGGCGTCGTGTCGGGGATCTTGCTCGCGGTGAGAAATCCGCACAGCTCGATCGCCACGCCGGAAACGAACATGCCCGCGAAGCTCAACGCGAAGATCCGCCAGCTTTTCGTGGCCTTGGGTAAGTACCGGGTGTAGTCGGCCGAGTAGGGAGCCCAGCCGATGTTGTAGCTCGCGACGAGCGAGATGCCGAGCATGATCGTCGCCGCCGACACCGCGCTCGTCGGAGCCGCGACGCCGCCGCCCGTCTTCACCGCCAGGAAGCCCACGATGCCGAACACCACGAGCAGAACGTAGCCGAGGTACTTTTGCAGCAGCTGCACGGCGTCGTGGCCGTAGATGGTTGCGGTGAGCTGCACGCCGACGAGCAGCGCGAGGGCGGCCCAGAACGGCGGCGTGAATCCGACGAGCGCGACGAGCGCGATCAATGCGATCGTTGACGGGACGTTGTTGACGGCGTCCCAGCCGACGCAGCAGATCCAGTTGAGCAGCGAGGGCAGACGCGTGCCGGTTCGGCCGAAGGCGAAGCGCGAGTCCTCCATCTGCGTCAAACCAGTCGCCGGTCCCATGATCGCGCAGAACGCCACCGGGATCGAACCCAGCACGTTGCCGATGACGATCGCGGCGATTCCCCAGCCCGCTCCCAACCCCAGCGTGGCCGTCAAGACGCCGATTACCCAGCCCGATGCACTCAGGTTGCGGGAAAAATGACTCCAGAATACATTCTCGAGCGGCATCGTCTGCCGATCGGCGTGAACGCCATGCTCGACGCCCTGGGCTGCGTCGTTCTCAACGCGCACGTTCATTGTTTCGCGGCTCCCTGCTCGACGGCGTGCACAGGCCGGACCGGCTTACGTTAACGAACGCCGCCGCTCTGAACTCGATTGCGTGGAGTCCGGCGATCCGCACGATGCGAACGCATCCGTCGCCGACGGCTTTGAGGTCGTTCGGCGGGGCCGAGCACGCTTGCGTTCGACAAATGAAGCTCGGTCGGGCGCACGCTTCCTCGGAATGTCCGAGTCACGCGCCCGACGACCGGATCACTCATGCGATCTGTGAGCCCGCCGTAGATTCGATGCGCTATCTGTCGATTGCGCCGGCGGCAAACTCCGGCTCATCATCGGATGCGGGCGCGCATTATTTTCGCGTGTCCGGTAGGAGCGTGATGAACTGATGCGCGAGCGCCTTCCGGCGGAGGCCGCGCCGTATGACTCGATCCCCATCATTGATCTTGGTCCGAGCTTTTCGGGCGGTCTGGAGGATCGGCGCGCCGTCGCGCGCGAGATTCGTGCGGCAGGTTGCGCGGCGGGCTTCTTTTATGTGCGCAATCACGGCGTACCGGCGGAACTCACGGCCGAGCACTTGGCACTGGCGCGCACATTTTTCGCCCTGCCCGAAGCCGAGAAGCGCGAGATCGACCTCCAATTCTCGCCCTGCCGGCGCGGCTACATTCCGCTTCCGGAACCGAATCCCGCGGCCACGGCGCCGCCGGAATTCGTCGCGCCGCCGCTGGAATTAAAAGAAGGCTTCTTGATCGGCAACGATTTGGGCGCCGACCACCCCTACGTGCGTGCCGGCGTGCCGAATACCGGCCCCAACCAATGGCCGCGCAACCCGCCGCAGTTGCGCGCCCACTTCGAGCGCTATCTGACCCACATGCTCGGGCTCGGACGCCACCTCATGCGCTGCCTGGCCCTGTCGCTCGAACTCCCGCAAACCTACTTCGATGACGGGTTGGCCAATGCGACCGTCTTCGCGCGGTATATTCACTATCCGGCGCCGCCGGCGCCGCTGCCGGCCAACCTGATAACGGGGAATACCGCGCACGTCGATTGGGGGCTGCTCACGATTCTGCTCCAAGATGACATCGGCGGCCTTGAAGTCCAAAATCCCGCTCGCGAATGGATCCCCGCGCCGTACATCCCCGACACGTTCATCGTCAATCTGGGCGAGATGTTCGAGGTGCTCAGCAACGGATTGTATCGCGCGAGCATGCACCGCGTCATCGGCAACACCAGCGGGCGCAGCCGCTATTCGGCCCCGACGTTCATCGATCCCGACTATTTTTATCGCGTCGCGTGCGTTCCGACGTGCGTGCCGGCGAACGGCACGCCCGCGTTTCCTCCGGCGACCGTGGGCGAACATCTCGCCGCGCGCTATCGACAGACGTATCCCGCGGCGAGCTAATGTCACGGGATGCTCGTATCGGTGAGTTTGGCCCAAGCCATCGCGCTGATCTTCCATTTCGCGCCGCGTCGCGTCAGCGAATACGCGACCGAACCGGTCTCTTTGGCCGGTTTCCCGTGAATCTTGTACGCGTAGACCGCCGGCACGACGACGTAGGCCTGGGCGCCTTGGACCGTGATGAATTTGGGCGCCGCGAAAGAGATTCGCGCATCCGTCACGCCGTGCGCCGTTTGGTCGGGACCGGAGCCGTCATACCAATGGGCCGCGGCTTGCGGCGCGCCAAAGCGGAACGGCGCGAACTCGTCGATGATCGTGCTGTCGGGCGTGAAGACCGAGATCACCACGGCCCGATTGCCGGCATTGGCCGCACGCGCGAACGTCTGAATGGGGAGCAAAACATCGCTGCCGGCGGCATCGGCCAGCGAACGCGCGGCCAGGAAAGCGAACAGCGTCACCAGAGCGACGCGAACGTGCGACATCAAGTGTATCTCCCAAGCAAGTCGGCATTCGCCGTTTCGTATTGCCGTTCGAGCGGAGTCCTCACTATTCCGCGCAGCGGGTCTGAAAGCAACGATCCTTGCCGCGGCGCACGTCGCGGCGGCGGTCAGCGCGTCGTTGTGAGCGTCAGGTAGCGGGCCGCGGCGGTGCGGGAAACCGCGTCGTCGAGCGCGCGATCGAGGCGCCAGGCCGTGTACGTGGATTTGATCGCGTGCTCGTCGTCGGCCGCGCAGGCAGCGGCGAGCAGCGGCGCCCAGTCGGGCGGCGCTTCCGCACGCAGCGCGAAGAGCGCGACATCGCCGTAATTCGCCGACCGGTCACGATACGGCGCGAGGATCGTTGCCGACCCGCCGGCTGCGGACGGAGTTTCAGCCGCTGGTCGCAGAAGGCGCCGGCCCGCGAATCGCACAACCGCGGAGGTATGCACACCGTTCGCCTCGGCCGCACCGGCCTCAAAGTCTCCCAAATTTGTCTGGGCACGATGACCTTCGGGCTGCAAACCGAACGCGCGGAATCGTTCGCGATCATGGATGCGGCCGCTGAACGGGGCGTCGACTTTTTTGACGTCGCCGACGTGTATCCGGTCGGCGGAACGCTCCAAACCGCGGGCCGCACCGAAGAGTTCGTCGGCGACTGGCTCAGCGGCAAGCGCGAGCAATTCGTGATCGCGACGAAAACGCATATGCCGATGGGTCCGGGCCCAAACGACCGCGGCAACTCGCGCAAACACGTGATCGCCGCCTGCGAAGCCTCGCTGCGCCGGCTCAAAACGGACTACATCGATCTCTATTACATCCATCGCTGGGACGATGAAACCCCGATCGACGAGACGCTCGAAGCGTTCGATGACTTGCGGCGCGCCGGAAAGATCCGCTACGCCGGCTGCAGCAACATCGCCGCCTGGCAGCTCGTGCAATCGCTCTGGACGGCGGCGGAGCGCGGCACGATCCGATTCGACGCCGTTCAACCGCGCTATAACGTGATTTTCCGCCAAATCGAGGCCGAACTCATCCCGGCATCACGCGCGAACGGCGTTGGCGTGGTCGTGTTCAATCCGCTGGCCGGCGGCGTGCTGACCGGCAAATACAAGGCCGGCGAAGCACCGCGCGAAGGCACGCGGTTCACGCTAGGCCAAGCCGCGCAACTGTATCAAACGCGGTACTGGCAAGACGAGCAGCTCGACGTCGTCGCGCGGCTCGCCGCCGACGTCGCATCGCGCGGGAAATCGATTACGCACGTCGCGCTGCGCTGGGTGCTCGATCAACCGGGCGTGACGTGCGCGATCGTCGGTGCCAGCCGCGCCGACCAGCTGCGTGACTCGCTCAAAGGCGTCGACGTCACGCTCGACGATGCCGACCGCAAAGCGTGTGACGCGGCATGGTACGCGCTGCCGCGGCGCCGCCCCGAAGACGAACGCTAAGCGGCGGCTGGAACCTTCGCGAGCCCGTTGGAGAGCGCGGGTGTGCCGGCCAGCGCTTCAGCGATCGCGACGAATGCCCGCACCGGCGTCCCCGTCGGACCCTTTGCGGCAAATGACGACTCGCCGTCGAGGTAGGCGGTGCCGGCGATGTCGAGATGGATCCACGGCACGTCGGCGACGAACTCTTTGAGGAACGCGCCCGCCGTCTCCGCTCCGCCGGCCCGTCCGCCGGTGTTCTTGAGATCCGCGATGTCGCTCTTGATGAGCGTGGTGAAATCATCGAAGAGCGGCAACCGCCAGTAGCGTTCGCCGCTGTTGGTCGCGACGTCGAGGAACCGCGTCACCCACTCCTCGTTGTTCGACATCGTTCCCGATGCGGCGTGACCGAGCGCGACGACGCAAGCGCCGGTGAGCGTCGCGCAGTCGATGATCTTCGTTGCGCCCAGTTCGCGCGCGTAGCACAACGCATCGGCGAGAATCAGCCGGCCTTCGGCGTCGGTGTTGATGACCTCGATCGTCTTGCCGTTCATCGCCTTGAGGATATCGCCCGGCTTGACGGCGCGCGGGCCCGGCAGATTCTCACTCGCGGGGACGATGCCGATCACGTTGAGCTTGGGCTTGAGTTTGCCGATGGCGTACATCGTCCCGATCACACCGGCGCCGCCCGACATGTCGTACTTCATCTCGTGCATGTTGTCGGCGGGTTTGATCGAGATGCCGCCGCTGTCGAACGTGATGCCCTTGCCGACGAGCGCCAAGATCTCTTTCGAATCGGGGTCGCCGCTGTACGTGAGCACCGAGAGCGTCGCGGGCTCGTCCGAACCTTGCGACACGCCGAGCAGCGAGCCCATGCCTTTGGCCTTCATTTGCGCTTCGTCGAGCACGTGGAAATCGAGCCCCGTCTCGCGCGCGACGTCGCGCAC
>PLAE01000248.1 GCA_003134035.1 Candidatus Velthaea versatilis | reverse complement strand
GGCGCCAAGCCGCGGTGTTGAGAGCTCCATATTACGGATTGAGCGGCTTAGTGCGGCGGTTGGATTCAAGCAGGGCCCGGAACTCGCGGATCGTGTCGGGCAAGCTCGGCGCGCCGGCTTGGAGGGCGCGCATCGCGCCCGCAGCCAGCACGATTCCGGCCACGCCCAGCAGGATCGCCGGGAGCCCTTGGGCTCGCGCTTCGCCGAAGCGGAGTTTGGACGCCCGCAGCGCCCGAGTGAGATCGAGAACCGGCAGTAGTTTCTTCATAAACGATATCGGGCGGGTGCGCCGGGGCAAGGGGTGAATCCTCGCGCTCATGACGATGCAAGCCCCTTCCTTCCGCTGGGACGTGCCGGCGGACTTTAATTTCGCCCGCGACGTCATCGACCGGCTGGCCGGAGAAGAACGGCGCGGTTTGCTCTTCGTCGATGCGGCCGGGAATCGGACGGAGTATAGCTTCTCACAGATCGCCGAGCAGTCGCAGCGGTGGGCCGCCGCGTTGCGTGACATCGGCGTGCGCAAGGGCGACCGCGTGATCGTCGTTCTGCCGAAAATTCCGGCCTGGCTGTTCGCGATGCTGGGGCTCCTCCGCCTCGGTGCCGTGGCTATCCCCGGGGCCGAGCAACTGCGGGCCAAGGATCTGCTCTTTCGCGCCAATCATGCCGGCGCGACCGTCGTCATCGCGCACGCGGCCAACGCGGGTGAAGTCGACGCGATCGCGGCCGACACGCCCGACTTGCAACACTATCTCATCGTTGGCGGCGCGCGCGACGGCTGGACCGCGGTCGAGCCGCTGGTCGCGGCGGCCGCGCCCTTCGCCGGCGTGCCGACCGAGCCGGACGATCTCGCCTATATCGTCTACACGAGCGGGACCACCAAGGACCCCAAAGGCGTCGTCCATCGCGTCGCCTACACCTACGCGAAGCGCAACTCGGCGCGCTTCTGGTTCGATTGCCGGCCCGACGATTTGGTCTGGTGCACGGCGGGAACCGGCTGGGCCAAGTCGCTATGGAGCGTGCTGCTGGGGCCGTGGTCGTGCGGCTCGTCCATCGTGCTCGACGAGGGTGGATTCGCACCCGAGCACCGGCTCGACCTCATTCGCGAGCTTGGCGTGACCGTACTGTGTCAGGCGCCCACGGAGTACCGGCTCGAAGCCAAACTCGCCGATCTGGGGACCCGCTGGAAGCTGCCGCGGCTGCGGCACTGCGTGTCGGCCGGCGAGCCGCTCAACCCCGAAGTGCTCGCGCTGTGGAAAGCGGCCTTCGGCCTCACGATCTACGACGGCTACGGACAGACCGAAAACACGCTGCTCGTCGCGAATCTGCCGGGGATGACCGTGCGGCCGGGCTCGATGGGCAAACCCACGCCGGGTCACGACGTCGCCGTCGTCGACGACGACGGCAACCCGGTCGCGCCGGGCGTCGTCGGCAACATCGCGCTGCGCGGCCGGCCGCCGTCGCTCTTCGCCGGCTACTACAAGAACGAGGCCGAGACGAACGCGTCGCGACGCGGCGACTGGTATCTCACCGGCGACCGAGCGCAGGTCGACGATGACGGCTATTACTGGTTCGTCGGCCGCTCCGACGACGTGATCTCGTCGGGCGCCTACCGCATCGGTCCCTTCGAGGTCGAAAGCGCGCTGCTCGAACATCCGGCCGTCGCCGAGTCCGCGGTCGTCGGATCGCCCGACCCCGACCGCGGCAACATCGTCAAAGCCTTCGTCGTCTTGCGCCCGGGCCACACCCCGTCGCCCGAACTCGCGCGTCAACTGCAGGATCACTGCAAACGAGTTACCGCACCGTACAAGTATCCGCGCGAAATCGAGTTCGTTTCCGAGTTGCCCAAAACGCGCTCGGGCAAAATTCGGCGCGTGGAATTACGTCAGGCCGAACTGCGCAAGAAAGGCGCGACGGCGGCCAGCGGTTTCGTCTAAGGCAGGCATCACGGTGCGCCGTCGACGTAGGCGATCACCGGACAATTCACCACGAAGCCGACCGGGCCGACGGGCTTCCCGCCGGGGCCGGTGAGGTCGGCTTCATGCGCGGCGATCTCCGTCGGCCCCGTCAGTACGACGTCGCGGTGCGCCGCGCCCGCCGCGGGTTTCCAGGCCAACACGGTTACATTCCAGAGCGGCGAGTACGCCGCGGCCGTTGGTCCGAGTGGAAACGTGCTCAAGACGTTCATCGAGGATCCGAGCGTCGCCGCGTTTGCCGCCGATGCGTCTTCGGACAAGCGGCCGTGCAGCGCAACGAAGCCTAACCCTTGATGCGTGCCGTTCGCGACGACATCGATCGGCACGAAGCCGCCCGTGGCTTTGAGCGCCGGAACGAAGGTCGCACGTTCGATCGCCGCGGCGCCCGCGTCGGACGCTTCGGTGCTGATGTACAGCACGCGTTTGCCGCCCGAAAAGCCTTTAGCCAGCGCAAGCGTGACGGTGTGTTTCGATGTGTCGATGGCCACGACGCGATCTTCGGTGTTGGTGTGGGTCGTCACGTCGAATGGGCCGTTGCCGGTCGCGACGATCGGGGCGTTGACGACCGCGCCGCCGATCTTCACGAACGGCGTGTACGCCGCGCCGGCTTTCGCGCCGGGCGCCGCGGCGGCGGGTGGAAAGCCGGTCGGACCCGGTTTGAAGGTGCGCGCGGGTGAGAAATCCGGCGCGCCCGCAAACGCGATCGCACCGCCGGTTTCGGTTGCGGATCGCAGGCAGCCGGCGCATCCGGCGCCGACGCCGGCCAGCAGCGGCGCATAAATCGTGCCGCGGCGGCGGGCATCGGCTGCGTTCGAGGAGTCGGTCACGATGTACCAGACCGTCGTCGCGCCGGCCGTTCCGCGAAGCAGCGGAAGCGTGACCGTGCCCGCCGCGGGGTCGACGGCGATGGTGTTGGGAAGCACGATATGACTGCGGGGCAGCGGCGCCGCGGCGGCGGTCTGCAGCGCGGAGGCGCTCAGCGTGAGCGCCGCGGCGGCAGCGAAGAAACGGTTGTGCAATAGGATCGACATGGACAGAGCATCACACAACTCGCGCGCGGCGGCGGTAATGGTGCTTACACTCGCCGGCGAACGCGAAGGCAAACCGAACGCGCGGCAAAGGTCCGCCACACGCGCCGTCTTGCCGGGCCGAAACGATAACCTGAGCACACCACCGTCGACGGGCGTGTTGCAGTTACCGGCGTGCGTCGAGGCGCGGTCGCACTCGGCGTGAATGCGCTAATTATGATGACGATGCTCGCGCGCGGGGCCGCGCTGGCGCGAACTATCCGCGCCGTCCGCCGAGGTCAGGCGTGCCTGCCGCGCATGTTGACCGATACGGTAACGTTCGCGTGCAACGCGCGCTGCATCATGTGCGACTCGTGGCGCAAAGACAGCCGCACGGATCTCTCGGTCGATTTCTGCGAGCGCCGGCCGAGCGCGATTCCGCTCAAGCTGCTCGTATCGCAAACAGGAGATCAGCGTCTATGGCGACGGCTAAATGGCGCGCGATTTCACTCACGTATCGGACATCGTGCGCGGCAGCGCCGCGGCGGCGCGCGAGCGCACCGGCTTTCGTATCGTGAATCTCGGCAACGCGGCGCCGGTGAGCGTGCTCGAACTCATCGGCAAGCTCGGTGCCGCGACCCACATCACGCCGCGCGGACGGTTCGTCGCGCGGCCGCCCGGCGCGATGGATCTGACCTACGCGGACATCGAGTATGCGGGAACCCGCTGGTCATGGCGGCCGTGCGTCGCGTTCGACGACGGTTTGGCCGATTTCGTCCGCTGGCTCGAACGCGAGCGCCGCACCGTTTCCGACCGGCTGCGCCGGCTCGGCGCTCGGAACCGGCTGCCGGCACGCATCCGCGGCGTGATCACGCCGCCAGCGGCGGGACGCCGGTCGGGCGGTCGATTCTCGGTGCGCCGCTGTGAATCGCTCTTGTTCCCGATCTGGTTGACGCTTTGAGGTCGCCGCGGTGCGTGGCGCACGAAGCCGCTTCAAAATTTAAATGTAAAGGGCCGGCGAATCGCTGCCGGATTCGCAGTAAATTCGACGGCTGCCGGCGCCACGCGCAGCGTGACCGCTACTGGCTGCTGTTCATGTTCCGGAACATGCTCATGCGCGCTTCCTCGTCGGTGATGCCCTTTTGCGCCATCGCCTTTTCTTTGGGATCCTTACCGCACATGGCTTCGACCTTCATCATCATCATGGTGCCTTTTTCGTGGTCCATCATGATCGCCATGAAGTCTTTGTCGGTATCACCGGTCATGGTCGCCGAACCGCCCATCTTCGCGGCATCAGACATCATCGAGCCGGCCTTGGTGCAGTCCATTTTCATCATCGAGTCGTCCGCCGCGCCGGCGGGAGCCGTCATCAGCAGGGACGATCCGGAAATGGTACACATGCCCAGAATAAGGGCGAGAGTTTTCAGCATACGGTATCCTTTTCAATCTTCAAGCGCAGCGAGTAATGACGGTCGTCGGTTGCGAGAATACCGCATGACCGCTCATTCGGAGTGTAAGCTGGACTAACAAACGGCGTCACGCAGCCTGGGCTCGGTAGCTCGACGGACGAGCCTAGCGGGCGCGGTCGCCAGACTGCGGTTCCCGGTGCTCGCGGATGTCGGGTCCGCTTTTTCAACGATAGCGCGTATGAACTCGACCTGATAGCGTGATTTCGTGCATCGTGACTCGGTGCGGCGCGAGGGCCGGGCTGCCCTAGACGTCCAGCGCGGCGATGCGCGCCGCGTGCGCGGACGCGACGAAAGGAAGCTCTTGAGGCTTACAGGCTTTGCCGGACGATACCGGGCGGCTACCGCCGCGCTTGCGTTGGTATCCTGCCTTGCTCCCGCGGCCGCGCAAGCGCAAGCGCAGGTGACGGTCAACGGCAGCGTGGTCGATATCGCGCCGCCGCCGATCATCGACGCGGGGCGCGTCTTCGTTCCTTTGCGCGGCGTTTTCGAGCAACTCGGAGCAAGTGTCGTCTATGCCGACGGAACGATTAACGCGACGGGCAACGGTCGCGAGATCTCGCTGCAGATCGGATCGACGCAAGCGACGGTCAATGGACAAGCACAGGCCATCGATGTGGCGCCGTTCATCGTTGGTTCAAGCACGTTCGTCCCGCTGCGCTTCGTCTCCGAAGCACTCGGTGACAGCGTGACCTGGGATGAAGCCGACCAGATCGCCGCGATCGACACGGGCGGCGGTTCGGCGACCTATTTTTCGCCGGGCACCGCCAGCTACGTCGACACGCCCCCGCCCCCGGTTCCCGAATACCAGCAGCCGTATGTCCCCGAGCCGAACGATATTTGGCAGCCGGGTTACTGGGCATGGGGCCGCTTCGGCTATTACTGGGTGCCCGGCACGTGGGTCCAAGCACCGCAGACCGGGTATCTCTGGACGCCCGGCTATTGGCAATGGAACAATTACGGCTACAACTGGAACCCCGGCTATTGGGCGGTCGCGGTGGGCTTCTACGGCGGCGTCAATTACGGCGGGGGCTATTTCGGCCATGGATACGACGGCGGCCGTTGGTCGCACAACCGTTTTAGCTACAACTCGGACGTTAGCCGCGTCAGCAAAACGAACATCACGAACGTCTACGCCGATCGCAACGTGGACGTGAACGGCGGGGGGACGCGCGTAAGTTATAACGGCGGGCGGGGCGGGATTGCGGCCCGGCCCTCCGCGCAGGAAGCGAGTGTCGGGCGCGACCGCCACTTGGGGATGACCGACGTGCAGCGCGGGCACGTCCAAGCCGCCGAGCAAGATCGCCGGTTCCTGGCAACGGCGACACACAATCAGCCCGCGGTTCTCGCCGTGGCACGCCCGTTGAGCCGAAGCAACCCGCCCGCCGGGTTCGTTGCGGTGAAACCGAGCGACCGCGTCAATCCGCTCGCGAATGTCGCGCCGGTTCACGTTCCGCCGGCGCGCTCAGCAGCACATCCGGCGATTCTGCGCGGCGCCGCGCCGGCACCCGCACCCATGGCGCACGCTCCGGCGGCGCGCGCGGAGGTCGATCATGCTCCGGCGCCGCCCGCGCACGCTCCGGCGGCGACCGTCCCGGTCGGGCGCGCTCCGGCGGCACACGCCCCTATCGAACACCCTCCGGCCGCGATCGCACCCGTCGCGCGCGTTCCGGCGGCCGTTCCACCTCCGAACCGCGCGCCGGCCATTCACGCGGCGCCCATGGCGAACTTGCAGGCGGTAAGACCCGCACCGCCGGCGCGCGCGGCTCCGGTTCGCGCGGCACCGGCCCCGGCTGCCAATGCTCCGCCGGCGGCGCGGCCGCCGGCGGAGCGGGAACCGAAACCGGCGGGGCGGGGGGAACCGAAACGTCCGGGCTAGCGCCAGCCAGGGCGGGCTTTGGCCGAGGCGACTGTCGGGAGTGCCCGACAGTCGACGACGGCACGAGGTTCGAGCGCAGCGCGAGGCGCCGCGCTGGCTAGGGCGCGGCGGCTGCCACTGCGGACGGCGCCTCGAGGGCTTGGCGCAAGTCGCCGATGATGTCCTCGATGTTCTCGATGCCGACCGAGAGCCGGATCGTGTCGTCGCTCACGCCGCTGGCGATCTGCTCTTCAATCGTGAGTTGCTGATGCGTGGTCGACGCCGGATGGATGACGAGCGACTTGGCATCGCCGACGTTCGCCAGCAGGCTGAAGAGCTTGAGCCGATCAATGAACGCGCGGGCCTCGGGGGCGCCGCCCTTGATGCCGAACGTCAAGATCGCGCCTGCGCCGGTCGGCAGATACTTCTGCGCTTTCTCGTACGCCGAGTGGCGCGGTAAACCGGGATACGAAACCCATACCACCTCGGGTCGCGCTTCGAGAAATTCGGCGACTTGCTGCGCGTTGGCCGAATGGCGCTCGACGCGCAGACCCAGCGTTTCGAGTCCTTGCAGCAGCAGCCACGCGCTGAACGGCGAGAGCGCCGCGCCCAGATCGCGCAGCAGTTGCACCCGGGCCTTGATGATGTACGCGAGCCCGGCGAACGAATCGACGTACTTCACGCCGTGATACGAGGGGTCGGGCTCGTTGAAGGACGGAAAACGGCCGGAGGCGACCCAATCGAATTTGCCGGAGTCGACGATGATTCCGCCGATGGTCGTGCCGTGACCGCCGATGAACTTGGTCGCGGAGTGGACCACGATATCCGCGCCCCATTCGATGGGCCGCAACAAATACGGCGTGGCAAGCGTGTTGTCGATCACGAGCGGCAGGCCGTTCTCGTGCGCCACCTTGGCGACGCCATCGACGTCGAGCACGTCGATCTTCGGATTGCCGATCGTCTCGGCGAAAACGGCTTTGGTGTTGGGCCGGATCGCGCGCCGGAAGTTCTCGAGATTGCTCGGATCGACCAGCGTGACTTCGATGCCGAAGCGCGGCAGCGTATGGGTGAACGCGTTGTACGTCCCGCCGTAGAGTGAGGCCGAACTCACGATGTGGTCGCCGGCCCGCGCCAAATTGAGCAACGAATATACGACCGCGGCCTGACCGCTGGCGACGGCGAGTCCGGCCACGCCGCCTTCGAGCTGCGCGACGCGTTGTTCAAATACGTCGGTCGTCGGGTTCATGATCCGCGTGTAGACGTTGCCGAACTCTTCGAGCGCGAACAGCCGCGCCGCGTGATCGGTATCGTTGAAGGTGTACGAAGTGGTCTGATAGATCGGGATCGCCCGCGCGTTGGTCGTCGGGTCGCCCGCGTGCGCACCGTGGATCGCGACCGTGTCGAATCGGTACGCCTCGGTATCGAGAGTGCTGCTCATCCTGAACCTTTCAAAGAAAAGGCCCCCGCCGTGAGGCGAGGGCCGTGTGTTTCGAGTCGAACCGCTGCGCGCGACGACCGCCTACACGACCTCGCGAAGGAGGCAGAGCATGGACGTTTTCATCGTCTGACAACGACCGGCGGGACCGTTCATTGCGCGAAGGTACCACCGGGTTCGTGTCGCGTCAAGGGTTCTCCGAGCAAATCGGGTACGCTTGCCGACATGAACGAGCATGACGGGCTCGAACCGACGGCGGCGATACCGCGGATCGACGTTCCGCCGGCCGGCGACGCGCCCGCGTACTTGCCGCCGCAACCGATTCCGCCGCAACCCAGTCGGCCGCCCCAATCCGTTCCCGTTACGCCGACGGCCGGCACCGCGACCCGCCCGGTCTACCGCTTCGGGAATCCGTTCACGTACGTGCTGCGCCGGTTACTTGCGTTCACGCTCGATTTTGTCGTCGTCACCAGCGTCGCAACGATGCTGCTGTACGGCCTCATCGCGATCAACCCGCTCACCGGGCTGCCCAGCAACAGCGAAGGCGGCTTCGACGCCACGCTCGGCATGGGCGTCGCAATCGCGCTCGTCTATCTGTGGCTGTTCGAGGCGATTTTCGGCACGACGCTGGGCAAACTCGCGTTCTCGTTGCATGTGTACGCGCCCAAGGCGCGCTTTGTCGGAATTGGGCGGGCGTTCGTGCGCAATCTGCTGCGGCCGATCGATCTGCTCGCGATCGGCCCGATCCTCGCGCTGCTGCCCGGTCACCGCCGGCTGGGCGATCTCTTCGGGGGAACCGTCGTTGCGCACAGCCCGCTGCGCGGATTTTCGCCGCTGTTGGGCTGGCTGCTGCTCGTCGGTCTAGGTGCCGTTCCGTTCCTCGTCGCGGGTGGCACCGTGACCGTCCTCGCGGTCGGCACCGCGTTCATCGAATTCGTCCCGCCGCTCGGCGCGCGCGGCGTCCACGGGCTGCTCGTGCTGCTCACGACGCTGAGCGGGTTGGCCGCGCCGCACGCGCCGGCTTCGGCCGGGCCTGCCGCGGCGGCCTCGACCGGCGTGCCGGCGGCGGCTCCGGGTACCGTCGCGCCCGCTCCAGGTACCGTCGCGCCCGCTCCAGGTACCGTCGCGCCGACTCCGGTCAGTAGTCCGGGGTAAAGCCGCTCGGGTCGCCGTACGTTGCCGGGGTAATGAAAGCAGTTCGGCTCAACGAGATCGGCGGCCCGCAAAACCTACGGCTCGAAACGATCCCCGATTTGGAGCCCGGCGCAGGCGAAATCCTCGTCAACGTCAAGCGCGCGGCGTTCAACCGGCGCGACGTGTTCATCACGCAGGGGCTGTATCCCGGGATCAGCCTGCCGCGCACGCTGGGCTCCGACGGTGCCGGAGTCGTGGCCGGGGTCGGCCCGGGCGTCGCCGGGCCCGCGGTTGGCACGCCGGTCGTCATCGACCCGATGCTGAACTGGGGGAACGACCCAAACTTGTGGGACGCCAAGGCCAGTTCGATCTTGGGCATGCCGCACGACGGCACGTTCGCGGAGTACGTCGTGGTCCCGGCGCAAAACGTGCATCCGAAACCGGCGCATCTTTCGGATGACGAGGCGGCAGCGCTGCCGTTGGCGGGATTGACGGCCTACCGCGCGTTGGTCACGCGCGGCCGCATCACCCGTGACGACGTCGTGCTCATCACGGGAATCGGCGGGGGCGTGCAAACGTTTGCGCTGCTCTTCGCCGCATACATCGGCGCGCGCACTATCGTCACCTCGTCGAGCGATGCGAAGCTCGCGCGCGCGCAAGCGATGGGTGCCGACGTCGCGATCAACTATGCGACCTCGGAGGCTTGGGCCAAAGAGGCCCGCGCCGCGGCGGGCGGCGGCGGTCCGAGCTTGATCATCGATTCAGCCGGCGGCGACACGTTCGCGCAGTGCTTGGACATCGCACGGCCCGGCGCGCGCATCGTCACGTACGGCGGTACCTCGCCCAAATCCAACGTGCGGCTGTTTTCGATCTTTTGGAAGCACCTCGACATCCTGGGCACGTCGATGGGATCGCCGTCCGACTTCGCCGGAATGCTCGCGCTCGTTGCCGACGGCAAACTCACATCGGCCATCGACGAGGTCGTTCCGATGGCCGACGCGGCGGCCGCGGCCGAACGCCTGAACACCTCGGCGCAATTCGGCAAAGTCGTCCTCGCGATCGATTGACGGCGTTCAGCCCACAAGCGAGTAGCACAGCAGCGGCTCCGCGGCGGTGCCGATACCGAGTTCGGCGCGCGCGAGCGCGCGTTCGGCGTCATCCGCGAGCGCGCCGAGATCCGGATCGAGCAGCGCGGCTTCCGCGGCGCTGGGCGCGCGCGCGAGCGGCTCGGCGGCAACGCGTCCCTCGCGTTCGAGCGCGATCAAATAGGCCAGCACTTGGCGCGCCGCCACCGGCCACAAGGCCGTACTCACCTCGGCATAGATCGCCGCGACGAGTTCGGGAATGGTCGCGGGTGCTCGTTCCAACATTGTGATGATCTGTTCTTCGCGGGCTCGCCGGTGCGCGATATATTCCTCGAGCTTGACGCGCGGCCGGCGCACCGCCGGTCCGTGCCCGCCGTAAATAACGTCGGCGTGGCCATAGTCGCGCAACAGCCGTTCGAGCGACGCGACGTACACGCGCATGTCGCCGCCGGGCGGTGCGATGACCACGGTTCCCGTCCCGATCACGACGTCGCCGGTGAAAAGAGCGCGCTCGCTCTCGAGCCAAAAGACGAGATGGTCCGGTGCATGCCCGGGTGCGTGCAGCGCGACGAACGCGGTATCCTCGAACGTCAAGCGCATGCCGTCGTCGATGGGCCGATCGTAACCGAATGTGGCGCTGCGGTGCGCGAAGATCGGCGCGCGGGTCGCGCGCCGCAGCGCGAGGGCGCCCGGATAATGGTCGGGATGGCCGTGCGTCACGAAGATCGCGGCGAAATGGGCGTGCGCCCGCCGCGCGGCGTCGAGGAACGCGTTGATATGGGCCGCGTCTTCGATGCCGGGATCGATGGCAACGAGCGCGCCGGGTCCGACGCGAACGATGTAACCGTTCGTTCCGTCGAGGGTCATCGGCGACGGATTCGGCGCGCGCATCCGGGTTACCATACGCCCTCGAGCGCGGGCGGGATGATCAAGGCGCGTTGTGCGTCGATCTCGGGCATGACGGTCCGCACCGCTTTTTGCGCGCTGTAGCGCAACAGCGCGTCGGGCGAGGCAAACGCCGCGATGCGCTCGAGATGCTTGATGGTCGGGAAGATCAGCGCGAAGGAGCCGGCCGCGCGGCGCGCGAGTGCCTCGCGCGGCGCGATCCAGATGCCGTCATGCGTTTCGCGGGCGTCGGCGCAAGCGGCTTGGCCGGCGGGGGCGCGCGCGACGAAAAAGTGCGTGTCGAAACGGCGCGCCTCGAGCGGCGGCGTTACCCAGCGCGAAAAATAATGCAACGCACCGGCGTCGACGCGGGTGCCGAATTCGCCCAGCAGCGCCGCGAACGTGAGCTCCCCGGCGGCGACACGCGCGCGGGCCGCCGCCAGCGCCGCCGCCTCGGCGACACGCTCCGCGAAGAGCAGCCCGCATTCCTCGAATGTTTCGCGGGCCGCGGCGAAGACCCACGCCGGATCGACGCCGGGAGCCGCGGCGGCCAGCAGTCCGCGCGCAACCGCTGCGCCGTCTTGCGCTTCGACGCGTCCGCCGGGGAACACGAAGACATCGGGCATGAACGCGCTGCGCGAACTGCGGCGCAGCATGAAGACCTCGATGCCGCCGGCGCTTTCGCGCGCGATCATTACGGTGGCGGCGGCTTGCGGTTCCATCGTCGCCGCTTCGACGGAACTTGCAGCGGGGCCGTCCCGTTGCCTCGGATACGATGAGGAAGCGCGCGCGGGCCGGTTTCATACTCAGTGTCTGGATCGTCAGCGCTTGCCCCGTCGGCGCTCAAACGCAAGCGGCTCCGCTGCCGACGCCCTCGCCGATCGTCGTGCCGACGTTGCCGCCGAGCGATCCGACCACCCAGGCGCTCATTCGCGCGGCGGCCGGCATCATCACTGATGCCATCTTGCGCAGCCGGCTCGAAGCGGCGAATACGACGCGCGGGACGGTCAGCTATTTTCGGCGCTTTGACATGCAGGTGCAGACCGGCGCGAACAGTTACCGCACCGTTCGCCTGCACCCCGGAACGGTGATCAATCCGCGCGGGGCGACGCCGGGCTCGGGCGCGCAGGTCGCCATCAGCGGCCGCGGTGCGCCCGACGGTTCCCTCGACGCCGATACGATCACGGTGCTGCATTAGTGGACCGGCGGAACGCCCATCTTCGGGACGCTTGAGTTGCGGGTTGCCGTCGGCGCGGATGACACCGGCCCGCTGACCGCGACGATCGTCGCCGATTTGCACGAACGCGCTTGCGAAGTCGAACTTTACGGCGCGCTGGCCGACGGCTCGGCGGCCTGGGCGTCCATCGGCCGTGCCGTCGGCGAAGCCGTTGCCGCCGGCCGCGCCGACATCGGCATCGTGTGCTGCTGGACCGGCACCGGAATCTCGATCGCGGCGAACAAAGTCCCCGGCGTGCGCGCCGCGCTGTGCGCGGACGCGGTGACCGCGCAGGGCGCGCGCCGTTGGAACGATGCCAACGTCCTTGCCTTGAGCATGCGCGCGACGAGTCCGGCGGTTGGGCTCGAGATTCTCGCGGCGTTCTTGGCGACCGGCGTCACCGGCGATGATGCCGAACGGGCGGAGATCGCCGCCTTGGAAGGCTGAATGGGACGCGATCGTCGCAGCGCGCGGCTCGCTGCCGTGCTGGCGTGCGCGGCGGTGTTTGGTTCGCCGATGATCGCGGCGGCGGCCGGTGTCGCCGGGCCTCGCGCGCAGGGGCTGGCGACGCTGGCGTCGCTCGTAACGGCGGGCGGCGGGGCCACAAGATTTAAAACGCTCGTGTTTTTAACCGCCGTCGACGGGCCGGCGGTGAATGCCGACGTCGCCACGCTCACCAAGCAACTCGGCGCACCGGCCGTCAAACAATTCGTCGTGAGTTTCGATTTCGCGATCGCCGACGCGCTCCGGCTGCTCGCGCTGCGGCGCGTGTCGCTGCCGGCGCCCGCGCCCGCGCCCGATCCCGCGCGAGTCCGGGAGTTCGCCGCCGCACTGTACGCCGCCGGCTCGAACGGGTGGCAGAACATCTTTCGGGCCGGCTCGATGTTCGATACGCTGGTCTCGCGCCCGCTGCGCGTGCAGATCGAGCGCGATACTGCCGTAAAATTCGGCGCCCGGGCGAACGCCGTCAGCGCGCTTGCCTTGGAGCGCTTCATGCGGACCGTCGAGTCGCGGTATGCGTCCGAGTGAGTCGTGCGCGCCGTGCGCCATCAAACCGCGTACTCGGATCGCCGCGCAGCGAACGCGGCGGGCTGACAAGAAAGCCGGCTGGACGGTGAGCCCTTGCTGGGGAAGGTGAAAAGAGCGAGCCACGCACATAGCGTGGCTCGCTCTTTCGATCTTTACTACGTCGTAGTCAGCTTTAAAACGACTACGACGCGTCGTCCTTCGGTGGATCTTGCGGGCTCATTGAATGCCGCCCTCCTTTGCCTTTGAACGTACGTGCGCTAAAGTGTCGCACCGATCACTGCTTCACCGGAACGGCTTGCGATCAACCGTTTCGGCGGCTAGTACCCAGGTGGATCTTGCGGTGTCAATCCGCCCTCCTCTAGGGTTCGCGGGAAAGGTTCCTCGAGGTGCGTGCATCGTACACCCGCAGCGGATGCGATTCAATAGGGGAAATTCGCACCTAATCGCGTTCCACACGCGTCATCGCGCAACGAGCCGAGTAAGAGGCGTCCCGTCTCATGCCGCAAAGAAAGTAACACGTGAAGGCCTCGGTTCCACCGCTGTTGCGCCGGCTCGAAGCAGGTGCTATTTTGTTCGCGTCATTCGGGCTCGCCGCATTCGTGGTTGCGCGCAAGGGACAAGTCGAGCATCTCTTGAGCACACTTGGTCCGTTCGCGATGCCGCTCGCCGTGGTCATCCTCGCCGTCGTCGCATCGGCGCCCTTTTCGGTCACCGACGCGCTGGCCGTTATGAACGGCGTCATCTTCGGTCCCTGGTGGGGCTCGGTCGTCAATGCGCTGGGCATCATCCTCGCGGCGATCATCGGCTACGTCGTCGCGCTGCGCACCTCGGAGCTGCTCGATATCGAAGCACAAGTGCGAAAATTGCCCGGTTGGGTACGGCGCTTCAAAATCGGATCGCCGATGTTTTTGATCTGCGTCCGGATCATCCCCGGCCTCGGCGGGACGATCGCCACGCAAACGGCGGCCGCACTGCGCGTTCCGATCTTCCGCCAAATTTACACCATGTGCGCGATCGCCGTGCCGATCTGCACGGCGCTCGCCGTCGGCGGTGATTACTTGTCGAACCTGATCGAATCGCGCGTCGTCGCTCCGGCCGAGGCCTATGCTGAAAAACACCATCTCCACATGCACATCCCGCATCCGCGCTTACATCCGTCATCCGGTCCGCGAATCGTCGTGAGTCCGGCGCCGTGACCGGTGTCGATCTGGTCGATACGCCGGCGGCACTTACCGCGCTCGTCGCGCGGGTCAAGGCGGCGCGCCGGGTCGGCATCGACACCGAGTTTCATAACGAGCGCTCGTACACGGCGCAGTTGATGGTCGTCCAATTGGCCTTCGACGACGGAGTCGCGATCGTGGACCCGCTCGCGCCCGGCGATCTGGGTCCGCTCATCGATGCGCTCGCCCAAACCGAGGTCGTCGGCCATGCGCTCTCGTCCGACCTGCGGATCCTCGCCGAGGATTACGGTCTGCTCCCGCGGTCGGCGTTCGATACGCAGGTCGCCGCGGCGTTCTGCGGTTACGGCTTGACGATCTCGCTGCTCGATCTCGTGCGCGAACTCGCCGGCGTGACGCTGCGCAAATCGCAAACGGTGAGCGACTGGAGCACGCGTCCGCTGACGCCCAAGCAAATCGACTATCTCGTCGACGACGTGCGTTATTTGTTCACGCTCGCCGACCGGCTCGAGACGCTGCTCGACGAACGCGGCCGCGCGGCCTGGGCGCGCGAGGAGATGCGCTCGCTGGTCGACATGCGCGCGTACCGTCCCGATGGGCGGCGCTTGTATCTGCGCGTGTCGGGAAACGCGCGCATGACGCGCCGCGAACTGGGCATCCTCAACGAGCTTGCCGTGTTGCGCGACCGGCTCGCGCGCGAGCGCAACATCCCGGTCAAGTACGTCATGCCCGACGACGTGCTGACCGGACTGGTCGGCTTGCGCCCGAAGACCGCCGACGAACTCGGTCAGCTGCGGCGGTTGGACAACGGCATCAAAAAACATTACGGCGCGCTGATTCTCGATGCGCTCAAACGCGGCGAGGCGATCCCCGAGGACGATCTCCCGCAGCGCGCCCCGCGGCCGCTGGGCGCGCAACGCGAAGCACTCGTTTCGACGCTGGCGGTCTTGGTCAACGCGGTCGCGGCCCAGAACGATTTGCCGACCACGCTACTGTTGTCGCGCAGCGCACTCGAGCGCATCGCGCGCGACACGCCGGGCTCCGCCGAAGAGATCGCGGCGGCGTTGGACCTTGCGCCGTGGCGCCGCGGCCTCGTCGTCGAAACCCTGTGGGAATTGCTCGTCGGCGAGCGCGTTTTGGGCGTCGCCGGCTACTTGGAAGGCAATCCGCATGCGACGTTTGTCCAAAAAAAGCGTGGCGCCCCGGATTAACCATCCGGTTCGCCGGGCATACTTCGGCCATGGACATCAAAAACGATCTCAAAAATCTGGTCGGTGCGGTCAAAGATACCGTGAGTGAAGCAGGCCATAAGAGCACCGCGGAGGCCGAACACGCGCGTCGCGATGCCGCGGGCGACACGCTGACGCCGAGTGAGAAAGCCGCCTCGCTGGCAAACGAAGCCAAGAACAACATCCAGGCCGGCGTGGACCACGCGAAAGTGGAAGCCCGCAAAGAGATCTAGCTCAACGGATAAACGATGGCGGGCGGCCCATCAGTGATGGGTATCCTGGGCTGCGCTGCGAGGGCGGCTAGGGGCGCAGCCGCTAACGCAACGACTGCGGTCTGAGATGTGAGGGCGGTTGGGCGTAGCCGCCAACGCCTAAGATTGGGCGAAAGCCCAATCCTGACAAAGTATCGAGCCCGGCTCGCGGCGAAGCGCTGCGCATCATGACGAGCGAGCATCCGAACAGTTTCAGCGCGCGCGACACGCTTGCGGTCGGCAGTCGCAGCTATACATACTTTCGGCTCGAGGCGCTCGAGCGCGCGGGTTACGACGTGCGGTCGTTGCCCTATTCGCTCAAAATATTGCTCGAAAATTTGCTGCGGTTTGAGGACGGACGCTCGGTCAAGAAGGCGGATATCGAGGCCGTCGCGGGGTGGGCGCCCGGCGCCGCCGCTGCCGCGCGCGAGATCGCGTATCGTCCGGCGCGCGTGCTGCTGCAGGACTTTACGGGCGTTCCGTGCGTCGTCGATCTGGCGGCGATGCGCGATGCCGTCGCGGCGATGGGCGGCGATCCGAAGCGGATCAACCCGCTGCAGCCGGTCGAGCTCGTCATCGATCATTCGGTGCAGGTCGACGCGTTCGCGTCGGCGGGCGCATTCGAGGAAAACGCACGGCTCGAGTTCGAGCGCAACGGCGAGCGCTACGCGTTTCTCAAGTGGGGCCAGGAAGCGCTGGCGAATTTCCGCGCGGTTCCGCCCGATACCGGCATCGTCCATCAAGTCAATATCGAGTATCTCGCGCGCGTGATCTTCGGCGCCGGCGGAGCGGGCGAGGGCGTCGCGAACGGGGCCGCGCCGCCGGTGGCGTATCCGGATACGGTCGTCGGTACCGATTCGCACACGACGATGGCCAACGGCTTGGGTGTCGTCGCCTGGGGCGTCGGCGGGATCGAAGCCGAAGCCGCGATGCTCGGTCAGCCGGTCACGATGCTCATCCCGGACGTCATCGGCTTCAAGGTCACCGGCCGGCTGAACGAAGGCATCACCGCGACGGATCTCGTGCTGCACGTCACGCAATTGCTGCGCAAAAAGGGCGTCGTCGGGAAGTTCGTCGAGTTCTACGGCGCGGGTTTGTCGAACCTCACCGTGTCGGACCGCACGACGATCGGCAACATGTCGCCCGAGTATGGTTCGACGATCGCAATTTTCCCGGTCGACGCGCAGACGCTCGACTATTTACGGCTAACGGGCCGCCGTCCCGAACACGTCGCGCTCGTCGAAGCCTACGCCCAGGCCAACGGCATGTTTCGGACCGATGATTCGCCCGAGCCGCGCTTCACCGATAAATTGGAGCTCGACTTAGCGGTCGTGGAGCCGAATCTCGCCGGCCCGCGCCGGCCTCAAGATCGTGTTCCGCTCAGCCGCGTCAAGGAGACCTTCGGGGTCGCGCTCGACGAATGGCAGACCGCGCGCGGCGCGGTGCCCGGTCCCGCGGTTGACCGCTTCGAGGGCGAAGGCGGCGGCGGAACCGCGGTTGCGGCCCGGCCGGCCACGGAACTCGGCGATGGCGCGGTCGTGATCGCCGCGATCACGAGCTGTACCAACACCTCGAATCCCGCGGTGCTCATCGGTGCCGGACTGCTGGCCAAGCACGCGGTCGAAAAGGGGCTGCGCTCGGCGCCGTGGGTCAAGACGTCGCTGGCACCGGGCTCGAAAGTCGTGACCGACTATTTGGCCAAAGCCGGCTTGACGCCGTATCTCGACGAGCTGGGCTTCAACCTCGTCGGCTACGGCTGCACGACCTGNNCAACCGCAATTTCGAGGGCCGCATCCATCCGCAGGTGCGCGCCAATTATTTGGCGTCGCCGCCGCTGGTCGTTGCGTATGCGCTGGCCGGACGGATGGATATCGACCTCACCACGGAAGCCTTGGGCCGAACCGCAACGGGCGAGGACGTCTACCTCAAAGACATCTGGCCGACCAACGCCGAGATCGAAACGACGATGGCGGCTTCGATCAACGAGCAGATGTTCACGGCACGGTACGCCGATGTGTTCGCGGGCGATGCACGCTGGCAGGCGATGGAGGTTCCGGCCGGCGAGCGCTACGCCTGGGATCCGCGCAGCGAGTACGTCAAACGGCCGCCGTATTTCGACGGGATGCCCGCCCAGCCGGCCAAGCCCGTCGACATCACCGGTGCGCGCGTCTTGGCGGTGCTCGGCGATTCGGTCACGACCGACCACATCTCGCCCGCCGGCAACATCGCGAAGTCGTCGCCCGCGGCGAAGTACCTCATCAGCAAGGGCGTCGAGCCGGCCGACTTCAACAGCTACGGCGCGCGGCGCGGCAACCACGAAGTCATGGTGCGCGGAACGTTCGCCAACGTGCGCTTGCGCAATCTGCTGGTGCCCGGCGTTGAAGGCGGCGTCACCCGCTATCTGCCGACCGGCGAGCAAACGTCGATCTTCGATGCGTCCGAGAAATATCGCGCCGCCGGCACCCCGCTCATCATCCTGGCCGGCAAGGAGTACGGCTCCGGTTCGTCGCGCGATTGGGCCGCTAAAGGCCCAATGCTCTTGGGTGTCCGCGCCGCGATCGCCGAATCGTTCGAGCGCATCCATCGCTCGAACCTCATCGGCATGGGCATCTTGCCGCTCGAATACGCCGCTGGTCAGACGCGCCAATCGTTGGGACTGACCGGCGAGGAAACCTTCGCGATCGTCGGAATCGCCGACAAGCTGGAGCCGCGCATGAAGCTCGATGTTGCCGCGACGGCCGCCGACGGCTCGCAGAAGTCGTTCGCAACGCTGCTGCGCATCGACACGCCGGACGAAGCCGAGTACTACCGGCACGGCGGCATCCTGCAGTACGTGTTGCGCCAAGTCGCGTTGCGGTAGGCGCCGTCAGGCGCGGGGACGAGGCAACGTTTCTCCCCGTCCGAGGCCAGTAGATGTTAACCTCGGTTCCGCTACGTGGCGCACGAAGCGCTACGCGTCGACCGTCGCGAGAAGCTCCTTACGAACCTCGTCCCGTTGGCGCTCGAGTTCTTCAAGCGCTTCGTGCGTCGGGACATAGTCTACAAGGCCGGCATCGCTCGGTTCACCTGTGGGCTTCGCGTCCGATGCGTCAGGCTCATGAAGCCGTTCCTGAAGCTCCTGCCACTCCTGGACCCGTCCCAGCAACGCGCTGTCGGTTTCGTCTAATCTTCCCATAACTTGCCGTCCTCGCTCCTCAAGAAGATTTCCGTGAGGCCTCCGGTTTGTGGAACCACGAAATCGAGAAACGTTTGCGTTCGAAAAAGGTTCCTGCAATCCTGGTCGCTATCGATTGTCACCACGCCGATCGCGTCGCTCCGGTCCGTCGTCGGTTTTGCCCACTCGGACGGATCCGCGAATACGGGCAGAGATAAAATACTGCGCAGACCTCGCCGCACCAGAGCTCGCTCGTACTTGGTCATCGGTTCTGAATCGAGGAAGACATACGGCTCGGTTGACGCGTCTTCTGGAGGCCACACGGTCGGTCCCTTCAGCGCGAACGCCCTCGGTGCCGCGCGGTTACTGCCGTCGAGCAACAGGCGGTCATCCGCATCGCCGTTGAAGCCATAAGTCTCTGCCACGCGAAAGTGAAGCGGCCTAGCTCGACGATACCGAGTCCGCACTGGTTCGATCGCAGCCAGCCGCATAGCCGTTCTTGGCAGTCCATCCGATTCAAACCGCGCGAGCGCGTTTTTTTGCAGCTTCTCGAGTAGGTATTTCACTTTCTTGGGTCGAGTTACGAAACGGAACGTAAGACGGTCTTTCGTAAACTTGTGCGCGGTATCGACTGCGCGGCAAATTTTGCCTAAGTCAGCGTCGAAATCGAACATCGACAGATCGCAAGGCAAGGCAATCATCTCTAAGTCTTCGATGAAGTCACGTACGACGGATTGGCCCGTCGACAAGCCCGCCGTCGTGACGCGACCGGACAACTCTCTGAGCGAGAAGTTCCACTGCCTGGCATGCTGTCGGACATCGTTCTCCTGAAAGGCGAAGCCGAGCGTCGGCAGTCTCCCGCCAAGTCTGCGTTCATCGGCCGCCTTCTCATCGCGAAATGCCCAAATGGGCAGATTTGAAGCTAGGCCGCCGTCGACGTAAATTCGGCCCTCGTCGCCATCCGGCCACCGGACGTGAACCGGTTCGAACACAAACGGGACGGCCGCAGACGCCGCGACCGCCTGCGCGATCGATACATCGGGCGTATCGTGAGAAGAGAAGACCACCAGACGATTGCGTGCGAGGTCGGTCGCGATGATCTTGAGCGTCGTGCAATTCGGCACGCTGCGACTCACGTCGCAAAAACGGATGAGTTTGCCGAACGTTTTGGGCAAACGCTGGCCAGAGGCTCGCTCATACGCAGAATAGTTACGGGTGAGTTGATCGTAAAGCAGTTCGTTCACGACTTTGACGATTTCGGCTGTTTGGAACCATCCGCGCTGCCGGTTGAGTCGCCGATATCCCGATACCAGGCCGGGAATCAATTTCGAGAAGTGCAAGGGACGTCGCCAGTCGCGTTTATCGGAGCACTTGTGAACGGCGGATCGAAGCTGGTGAAAACCTTTCCAATCTTTGTGCCCAAGCACATCGATTGGTGAGCGATACTGCCAATCGCTCCGCTCGGCGGCAACCCGCGCGAGAAGGTGTTTGGTCGGGTTGGCGGTGTCAAAGATTTCGTCGGCCTTGTAGCCGACGGAAGCCAGTGCGGCGACCACGGCGCCAGCTGATGTGCCCGCGAAGCCATAGAATCGAAAGCCGAGCTCTTCCGCCGCTCGGAGCGCTCCAATGTGCGCGAAACCGCGCGCACCGCCGCCCTGGAAAACGCCATAAGCCAGCTGCAGCTCCGTTGCGGCTCGACTAGACTGCCCGGATCGCTGCTCCATCCCGCACCGTATACTGCCCGATGGGGTTTGCTACCTTGGGCACAGTCGCGAAGCTACATCCAATTAAGCTTGATCGGTATATTCCGCGGTGGAACGTGCCGAAACGGTCCGGCACATTATCATGGAGCGGCACGCTTGGTTTGGCGAGGATGCAGTGGTGCTGATCCGCAAAAGCGGGTAACGGTTCAAGCGATGAAGACCGGCCCGCGCATCTATAACCTGTTCCCGTCGCTGTTCGGATCGATCGATCGCTGGATCGCCCAACTCGAACGGATCGCGGCGATGGGATTCGATTGGATCTATGTCAACCCGTTCCACGAAACGGGTTACTCGGGTAGCCTGTACGCCGTCAAGAGCTACTACCGGCTCAATCCGCTCTTTCGCGGCGACGCAACGGGTTCAGACGACGATCTGCTGCGTGGGTTCATCGACGCGGCGGGCACGGCCGGAATGGGCGTGATGATGGATCTGGTCGTCAATCACACGGCACGCGATGCCGATCTCGCCGCCGAACGTCCGGAATGGTACCGGCGCGCCGCCGACGGTGCGATCGAGTCGCCGTCGGCCAACGATCCGGCCAATCCCGCGAACGTGACAGTCTGGACGGATCTCGCCGAACTCGACTATGCGGAGCGGCCGGCGCGGCCGCACATGATCGCCTACTTCAGCGACGTCGTGCGGCACTACGCGCGGCTCGGCGTGCGCGGCTTTCGCTGCGATGCGGCGTACAAGGTTCCCAGCGACGTCTGGTCGGCCTACATCACGGCGGCGCGCGAGATTTGTCCCGACGTGCTGTTCGCAGCGGAGACGCTCGGTGCGCCGCTAGAAGACGTCACGCGGCTCCGCCCGGCCGGCTTCGACTATCTGTTCAACAGCTCCAAGTGGTGGGATTTCCGCGCCGGCTGGCTGCTCGATCAGTACGAGCAGTTTCGCCACATCGCCCCCTCGATCGCGTTTCCCGAAAGTCACGATACGCCGCGCCTCGCTGCCGAATTCCCCGGCCGCTCGGACGCCGAGCTCGAAGCGGAATACCGCTTCCGCTATTTATTCGCGGCGTTCTTCTCCAGCGGCGTCCTGCTGCCGGCGGGCTACGAGTACGGTTTCGACCGTGTGCTCGATGTCGTAATGACGCGTCCGGATCACTGGCAGACACCGCGCTTCGACATCAGCGCGTTCATCGCCGCGGTGAACGCCCTCAAAGCCGCGGTCCCGGCGCTCAACGAAGAAGGCGCGGAACGCGCGCTGCCCGCGTCGGGCGACGCGATCGGTCTGTTGCGCGTGGCGGAGGCGGGCGCGAGTTCGGCCATCGCGCTCATCAATCCCGAGACGTCGGCCGAAGCGTCGTTCGAAGCCGGTGAGGTCCTGCGCGAGATCGAGCGTGCCGTCGACGTCACGCCCCAGGCGGCGCACGCCCGAGCGATCGTCGCGGGCGAGCGCATCGTGCTGCGCCCGCTCGAAATGCGCGTGTTCGTCAACGGCACGAACGCAACGAACGTAACGAATGGAGCGAAGGCGACGTACGCAGCCGCCCACAAAGGCGCGAATGCCGTCGAACGCGCAGCGGGCAGGCCCGAAACGCTTGGCGACGCCGCCGGCTCAGCGGGTGCCCCGCTCGCGGACCGATCGGGCATGGACGCGTCCAACGCCGCCGATCCGCGCGCGGCGGCGCGGCCCGTCGTCATCGAGTCGGTCTGGCCCGAGATCGACGCCGGGCGGCATCCCGTCAAACGCATCGTCGGCGACGATTTCGAGGTGACGGCCGATATCTTCCGCGAGGGTCACGATGCCATCGCCGCGGTGCTCAAGTATCGGGCGCGCGGGGCGGGCGCCTGGCGCGAAACGCCGATGGAACTCGCCGACAACGACCGCTGGCGCGCGGCGTTTCGGCTGGAGCGCAATACGCGCTACGCGTTTACCATCGAGGCCTGGCCGGACGACTTCGAGACCTGGCGCCACGGGGCCGAGCGCAAAACGGCTGCCGCTCAATCGATCGCGCTCGAGCTCGAAGAAGGGCGCCGGCTCGTCGCCGCGGCGATCGCCCGCGCCCGGCCGCCGATCAAGGGTCGCCTCGAAGGCATCCAACGCGAGATCAGCGCGGCCGGCGAGCGGGAGAGCGAGAGCGAGATCGGCATCATGCTCGGCGGCACCCTCGCGGAACTGATGCGAGCCGTGCCCGATCGTTCGCTTGGGACGATCTACGGCCGCGAACTCGAGGTCATCGTCGATCGGCCGGCGGCGCAGATCGGCGCCTGGTACGAGCTTTTCCCGCGCTCGCAAGGCACGCATCCCGGTGTCGCATCGACGTTCGCCCAGGCCCAGCGGCGCCTGCCCGACATCCGCGCGATGGGTTTCGACGTGCTCTACCTGCCGCCCATCCATCCGATCGGTCATGCGTTTCGCAAGGGCCGCAACAACAGCC